>WAMS01000058.1 GCA_015522195.1 Geoglobus sp.
AGTTTTCAAGATCTCTCAAACGATATGGCAGGTCATGGGGAAAGGCTGTGGTCGTCTCATGATTTCCACGAAGCAGAATGTAATCCCCATCTGCGTATCCTCTTAGAATTTCCATGTACACTTCTATCTGCCTGTCTCCCCTGTCTCCGTAGTCTCCCAGAAATATCACCGGTCTCACAGCTTTTTTCAAAATTTTCTTCAATGACTCGTAATCTCCATGAATGTCCCCAACAATAGAGTACTTCTCCTCCTCGATCTCGACAATCCTCTTTTTCTTAATTTTGAGGGCGTCATCTATCAGCTCAATCATGATATAATGTCTGATCGGGATTTTAACTTTTTTTCAGATAAAGTAGGTGAATGCAATGTAACACAGAAATGTCAGGAAGAGTGCATGCTTTAGCCCTCCAGCAACTCGTAGTTCGGTTATGCTTCCCGCCATAATCCCTGAAAGGAAGGCAACCAGATATATGGTATTCATAAACGTTTCTCTAATCAAATCCACATCGAATGTGGTTCGTATTCCCATAAATTCCACATTCATACCGCTGAAAACAATAAGGAACTTTGAAATCAGCATGTACGTCACAAAAAGAAATATGCCAACCGACATGTATACAATTGCCACATAGGGCATGAGACTTGATTTCAGTCTCTTTCTGAAAACGAGTTCCGATTCTATGTATCTCGAGACTGTCAGGAAGGCATCCTTTATACTCGAGTTTGTCTCCAGGGCTTTTACAGCTATCGGTATTGCTTTTGCAAATATATCGCTCTTTATTCTGTATGTGAGCCTTTCAATTGATTTTGTTATCGGAAGTCCATATTCAGAGAACTGGCTGACAACCTGAAACTCCTTTGAAAGAATATCTGTGCCGGATTTGGATACAAGCTTCAATCCATCAAATATTGAAACTCCTGACTCATTCAGCATTGCAATCTCACTGAAAATTTCGGGGAGCTTTTCCTCTGCCGCCCTGACAATTCTGTGCTTTACCTCCACAATGAAGGTGATTATGAGAAAAACCGCAAAAGCCGGCACAATATAGCCTGTTAGATTCAGGTATCCGTATCTGTAAAGAAAATACATTCCAACTCCGAAGTAAAAGGCCAGATGAACGAGCAGTATATGGAATCTGATGTGGGGGAGTGGCGTTGTGTAGGGGTGCATTATAAACCTGAAAACGCCTCTGAAGAATTTTCTCAGTCTGGAAATTCTGTACCTCTTCACTCCATTACTGACAACGAAAACATTTGTCAGAACGGGCACCTCTTTGAACTCCATCAGTCCGGCTCTGGCATAGGGGAGCGACGATCTTGCCAGATAGATTATCAGTGCTGCGGAGATGGGCAGGATTATGTAGATCAGGGTCATGTAGCCTTCCATCACATTTCCGGAAATGAACTTTGACACAACCAGCACAATAAGCAGAAGCATCGGAAACATCATGAAGATCGAAATGTATATCTCAAAAAGAATCTCCATGAACCCCATCACCTCGCTGAAAGCAATTTCCTGCTCCTCCTCGTATTCTTCAGATTTTGATTTCAGGTAGGTGGAGAATTTCCCACCACCCTGCATCACAACAATGAGACTGTCGAGAAACGCTGACAGTTTTTTACTGGGAGTGGTATCTCTTACGTACCTTATGCTTGTGAATATGTCCTTTCTGAACACTTCAAAATTCTTCATTATCTCCCTGAATTCCACGCTGAGCTCTCCGAAAAGATGTTCGAGTTTTGCTATCTCCTTCATGACCTCTATCGGGTTCAAACCTCCTGTTGCCATTCCGTACATCATGTTTATGGCATGGGGCAGGTAGAGATCGATTTCACCTTTTCTTCTGCTTGAGATAAAGAAAGGATAGGAAAGAATCAGATATTTTGTCAGCTTGTAGGAGATGTATCCCGGAATGAGTGAAATGATAAGGTAGTAGCTGCTGATGATAGATTCAGCTCTTCTGAAATAGTACTCAACATCGATATTTATTTCAGGCGTATATTTGATTGACGGAAGGATAAAACTGATGAACTCCCCTAAGGAAAATGAAAGAATACCCGAAACGAATTCTTCAAAAAATAATTTTATTATGGCTGAGAACAGCAGAGTAACAATGACGAACACGACAAAAGAGTAAAAATAGGACATGGCGAGGAGCTCATAAACTG
>WAMS01000059.1 GCA_015522195.1 Geoglobus sp.
AACATATTAACGTTGCAATGATCGGACATGTGGACCACGGAAAGTCCACTCTGATTGGAAGATTGCTGTACGATGCTGGAGAGATCCCAGAGCACATAATTGAGAAATACAGAAAAGAGGCTCAGGAGAAGGGTAAGGCTACATTCGAGTTTGCATGGGTCATGGACAGGCTCAAGGAGGAAAGAGAGAGAGGTATCACAATTGATGTCGCCCACAGAAAGTTCAACACTCAGAAGTACGAGATCACGATTGTTGACTGCCCTGGTCACAGGGACTTCATCAAGAACATGATCACCGGAGCATCTCAGGCTGATGCAGCCATTCTCGTTGTTGATGTCGTTGACTGCGTTCAGGCTCAGACAAAGGAGCATGTATTTCTGGCAAGAACCCTCGGTATAAATCAGCTTATAGTAGCGATAAACAAGATGGACAGGGTGAACTATGATCAGAAGGAGTTTGAAAAATGCAAGGATGCTGTTGTCAAGCTAATACAGCTTGTTGGCTACAAGCCTGATGAGACTCCAGTTATCCCAGTTTCAGCATACAATGGAGATAACGTGCTCAACAGAACAGATGTGACCTCCTGGTACAACGGCCCCACAATATTTGAAGCTCTTGACTCCCTGAAGCCACCTGAGAAGCTGACCGACAAGCCCCTCAGAATTCCGATTCAGGATGTTTACTCAATCAGCGGTGTTGGAACAGTGCCTGTAGGGAGAGTTGAGAGCGGTGTACTCAAGGTAGGTGACAAGATCATATTCAATCCTGCAGGTGTGAGCGGAGAAGTTAAAAGCATTGAGATGCATCATGAAGCAATACCACAGGCTGAGCCAGGAGACAACATAGGCTTCAATGTGAGAGGTGTGAGCAAGAACGACATAAGAAGAGGAGATGTTGCAGGACACCCCGACAATCCGCCTACTGTTGTCAGAGATTTCACAGCCCAGATCGTTGTTTTGCAGCACCCAACAGCAATAACAATTGGCTACACTCCTGTAATTCATGCCCACACAGCTCAGGTTGCATGCCAGTTCGTTGAACTGCAGAAGAAGATTGATCCAAGAACCGGACAGGTCAAGGAGGATAGCCCACAGTTCCTGAAGACGGGAGATGCAGCAATTGTCAAGCTTCAGCCAACAAGACCGATGGTCATCGAGAAGGTCAAGGATATTCCGCCGATGGGAAGGTTTGCGGTGCGAGACATGGGAATGACAGTTGCAGCAGGAATGGTTCTTGACCTCACGCCGAGAGGCTGAATTTTTAACCCATTTTTTAGGGTGAATTTTCATGGCAATTAAAGGCTACAAAGCAAGAATCAGACTTTCTGGTTTAAATCCCCAAGATCTTGACATGATATGCAATCAGATCAAAGAGATCGCACTGAAAACAGGAGTTGAAATAAGCGGCCCCATACCGCTTCCAACAAAGAGACTTGTTGTTCCCACAAGGAAAAGCCCGGATGGCGAGGGCAGCGAAACATGGGATCACTGGGAGATGAGAATTCACAAGAGGCTGATCGATATTGCTGCTGACGAAAGGGCTTTGAGGCAGATAATGAGGATTCAGGTACCAAAAGATGTCAACATTGAAATAGTTCTCGAAAGCTAATTTTTATGGAATTTAAAATCACATTTCTTGGCACATCAGGTACAGTTCCAACAACCGAAAGAAATCCATCATCAATTTTCGTTTCATTCGGTGGAGAAAAACTTCTTCTTGACTGCGGTGAGGGAACGCAGAGGCAGATGATGAAGGCAAAAACCGGATTTGGGATAGGTTCAATTTTTATCACTCACATGCACACTGATCACTTTATCGGTCTTTTTGGACTTATTGAATCCATGTCTCTGAACGGGAGGGAGAGGCCTCTGCATATATACTGCCCTGAGGCCGAATTTCTGAGATTGCTTTTCAAAAGTTTTGGTTACGATAACCTGGATTTCAAAATCCACGTTCACGATATGAAGGACGGAGATTCTGTGAGATTCAGAAATTTTAAGGTTATGGCGTTTGAAACAGAGCACATCGTCAAAAGTCTTGGATATGCCATCATAGAGGACTCAAAATACAGATTCTCACCTGAAAAAGCCGAGAATCTCGGGATTCCTCCCGGACCGCTATACAAAAAACTTGCAGAGGGTGAAAGTATTGTGTTCAGGGGAAGGGTTATAAGACCCGGAGACGTAACTGAAGGGGTGGTCAGGGGGAGAAAGATCGTTTATACTGGAGATACAAGACCGGTTGACAGAATAGCAGAGGTTGCGAGAAATGCTGATGTGTTAATTCACGATTCTTCATTCACATCTGAAATACAGGATTGGGCCGAAATAACAAAACATTCAACAGCCCGCGAAGCAGCTGAAATGGCAAGAAAAGCAGGTGTTAAACTTCTGATACTTACTCATATAAGTGCAAGATACTCAAAAGATGTTTCTGCCTTGCTCAACGAAGCAAAGGAAGTCTTTGAAAACGTTGAAGTTGCCGAGGACTTTTTTCAGATCAGCTTAAACAGGAATAATCTTAGACAGAAGGAGTTCTATTTTGAGGAGCAGACCTGAAACCGAGAGGAAAACATACAGCAGGATTATGTATCCTGAGGCTTTCCTGATCCTTTCTCCGAATTCTGCTATCGACTTCCTTTTTTCAGAGAGCCTGAGAATTATGCCAATTGAAGTTGCTACACCGGAACCAAACGAAAACATTGAAATTGCTCCCCCAAGAGAGGTTGAGCTCATGGCACTGTAGGCGAGTAGTGCACCTATTACCGGACCTATGCATGGAACCCATACAATACCTAAGAAGGATCCAAAAAGGAAGCCATCAGCCGGAATTTTAAACCTGCCGACAATGCTGGATGTGAATGCTGAATATCTGGCAAAGAATCTATCGGAAATCATTATCAGACCAAACGTCACAAGACCTGCGTACGCGACCGTATCCACATAACCCCCCTTAGGTATTGATCCGGCCAGAGCACCGAGAAGTGTGAACATAGAAATCATGCCGAGAACAATCAGAGAGCCCCTCTTCCAGCTACCCATTGATCCTGCAAATATAACCGGGATAAGTGGCAGAATGCATGGTGAGACTACAGCTATCAGACCTGCCACATACGATAGTAAGATCTGGATGATCATTTTTCGATCAATAACTGTGATTTGATGAACGTATCGAATTCATCGGGGATTACAAGATCATCTTTAACAAGCTTGAACTCCCCGATTTCTCTTTCAACGTAACTGGATGCTCTGATGACCTTCATCAGCCGCCTCACTTCCTCTGAACTGAAAATTCTGTCAAGTTCAAGGATGTTGTTGAAAACAAGGCTGATTGAGGTTTCGGTGTGGATGTCATGGGCATTTTTAACAAGTGTGAATATCCCGGAGCCATTATCGGAAATCATCCTGACAACAATGTTCCTCAGGAAGTGTATGACCTTCTGAGGGCTGTGATAAAGCAGCAATCCTGATATGGAATCAAATGCAATAAAATAGTTCTTTTTAAGGCTGTCAAGGGCTTTACCTATCGCAATACTCACCTCGTTCAGGTTCAGCGGATTGTTGACAATAACGTCTCTGGATGTTACATTTATTTTCTGATCCCAGGTGTGGGTATCCACAACCCACAGTTCACCATTGAAGTCTCTGATTTTTTTCCTGACATTCGGTGCACTCTCTGTGGTGGATATCCAAAGAACTCTGTTAAAACTCTTCAAATACTTCAATATCAGTCTTGTTTTCCCTGTTCCGGGAGAGCCTATAATCAGCAGTGAACCCATTCTACCACCAATTTGAATTCTGATTTAAAAAATTTTTTCATTCTTAGACCCTCATTATTTTAAAACCCTTAGAAATTCCTCAAGTCTGGAAAGCATTTCGAGTATGTTTTCCGTGCTTGTTGCATAGCTCAGTCTCACCCAGCTGTTGTAGCTTACTCCAAACCCTGAGCCCGGAGTTACTGCAACATAATGCTCCTCAAGAAATCTCCTTGAGAACTCATCACTGTCAATTCCCGTATTCATGAATATGTAAAAAGCCCCATCAGGAGGTGCAAACTCAAATCCAAGCTCCCTCAGACCTTTGGCCAGTATGTCCCTTCTCCTTCTGAACTCATTAACCATCTCGTCAACAGAGCTCTGGTCACCTCTCAGAGCAGAAATGCCTGCGTACTGGACAAAAGTTGTCGGTGAGCTTATCGAGTGGGATTGAATTTTTCGCATTTTTGCAATTATTTCCTTTTCAGCAATCGCATACCCAAGCCTCCATCCGGTCATGGCGTAGGTTTTTGAAAAGGCATTTACTGTTATTGTTCTCTCAAACATTCCATCAAATGATGCAATGCTGTAATGCTTTCCATCAAAGATTATCTTCTCATAAACCTCATCTGACATGACGTAAAGGTTATTATCTTTTGCAAGATCGCAGACCTTTTTCATGAATTCCTTGGTGTACACAACACCGATTGGATTGTTGGGGGAGTTAACCACAATCATTTTTGTTCTCTCAGTTATGAAATCCTCAATTTCCGCATCTCTGAAATCGGGACTGTGTTTAACAAAAACCGGTTTCCCTCCTGCCAGTAACACCGCTGCTTCATAGCTCACCCATGCCGGTTCAAGAAGAATGACCTCATCTCCATTCTCAATCAACGCCTGCATTGCCTCGTAAATTGCGTATTTTGCCCCTGAAGTTACAATAACGTTGTCTGGGTCTGCGGGAATGTTGTTCTCAGTCCTTGCCTTATCTGCAATTGCCTCCCTCAGCTCTGGAATTCCCTGGGCTGGAGCGTAGAATGTTTTTCCGTCCTTCAGTGCGTGGCATGCCGATTCGATTATGTGCCTTGGAGTCGTGAAATCCGGTTCTCCAAGTCCCATGTCTATAACGCTCTTTCCTTCTTTCCTGAGCTGTTTTGCCCTCTCGGAGATCTTCATTGTGGCTGAAGGCTGTATCAGATCAGCCCTGCTCATAATCCCTTAACCTCCTGGCAAGCTTTACAGCTGCCTCAATTGCCCTCTTCGCATAGTCAATTCTCTGCTGTGCAGCTATTCTCCCCATTCCCGGACCGCTGACTCCCAGGGCAACAGGAATACCGTATTCAAGGCTGAGATCCATTATCTTTCTCGCCGAGTGCTGGGCGACAACCTCATCGTGCTCTGTCTCACCCTCAATAACACATCCTAAGGTTGCAACAGCATCAACCTTACCTCTTTCAAGCATTTTCTTCAGGGCAATGGGAATGTCAAAAACTCCAGGAACTCTTATCACGTCGGCAATCTCAGCCCCGAGAAATTCTGCATGCTCCCTTGCAAGAATCTCCATCATGTATGTGATGTCCCTGTTGAATTCTGCAACAACAAGACCAAGCCTGACCTTTTCCATAACCTACCCTGTTAAAGATTGTATATAACGATATCTGCAGAACTGAAAGAAAAAGAAAAATCAGATTACCCCGCCAATATAAAGGAAGTATGCTCCAAACACAAGTGCAAGAACATACATCAGCGGATGCACCTCTCTGTACCTCCCTGCAACAATTTTCAGTATGACGTAGCTTATGAATCCCGCACCAATACCGTCGGCAATTGAATATGTGTAGGGTATTGTGACCAGCACGAAAAATGCAGGCAGTGCTTCAGTCAGATCGTCGAAATCAATGTTCCTCACCACAGTTATCATGTAAAACCCGACTATCATGAGAGCGGGAGCTGTGGCCTGAGCCGGAATTATCTTGGCTACTGGCGAGACAAAGAGTCCGATTGCGAGGAACAGCAGTCCAACCACAACTGCTGTCATCCCCGTTCTTCCACCCTCCTCTATTCCCGCTGCACTTTCAATGTAGGTTGTAACTGTTGATGTGCCAAGCAATGCACCGAAGGATGTTCCTATGGCATCCGTTAGCAGAATCTTCTCGCTGTCGGGAATGCTTCCATCTTCCTTCATGAATCCCGCCTTGGCGCTCAGTCCAGCAACAGTTCCGAGGGTGTCAAAGAAGTCAACCATGAAAAATGCAAAGACAACGCCTATCGCCCCAACACTCAGAAGACCTGAAAGATCAAGCTTGAACAGTGTCTTGTCAAGAGTTGGTAACCCAAAGATGCTTTCCGGATAAGGAGATACTCCAATAGCAACAGCAACAATCGTTGCAGCGATGATTGAGAAAAGAAGTGCACCAGGGACATTTCTGACCATGAGCAGAAAAGCCACAACAAGCCCTATCATTGCAACCCAGAATTCGGGCGTTGCAAAGTTCTGTGCGCCGAGAGTGATGAGAGTTGCTGGACTGTCAACAACTATCCCTGCAGCCCTCATTCCTATGAGCGTCAGAAAAAGTCCTATGCCGGCTCCAATAGCGTACTTCTGACCTGGAGGTATGGCATTGATCACGGCAGTTCTTACACCTGAGATTGATAACGCAATGAACAGAAGCCCTTCAACAAAAACAGCAGCAAGGGCAACCTGCCATTCATACCCAATTCCAAGAACAACCCCGTAGGTGAAGTAGGCATTCAGCCCCATACCGGGTGCAAGAGCAAAGGGTTTTCTGGCATAAAGCCCCATTATTATCGTGGCGATTCCTGCTGAGAGTGCTGTTGCGGTTACAAGACTCGGTATTGCTTCTTTTCCAATAGCATCGCTCAAAATCAGCGGGTTGACGAAAATTATGTAGCTCATCGTCATGAATGTCGTAAGCCCTGCAAGAACTTCCGTTCTCATATCGGTTTTGAATTTTCCGAACTCAAAATA
>WAMS01000060.1 GCA_015522195.1 Geoglobus sp.
TAAAAGAACTTGATCCCCTTGTACCCCTTGTTCTTTCTGGAGTCGCCATTTACCTGATTCTCCTTGAAGATGATCCAATTGGAGGCAGTATGTCAAAGTGGAGAAAAAGAGGTTACGGTGCGACAGTATTTATCCTATCTGGAGTGCTTGGATTGATATCCATGAGATGGTTTTCAGGCTCGGAGGTGTCAATCCTGTTCCCTCTCCTCTCAGGTCTGTTCGGATTTCCAACACTGATAGCAGGAATGACATCAGAGAGAATACCTGATCAGAGCAAAGAGATGGATGTTCCTGAAATCAACAGTGTTTTAAAGGGTGTTGGATCCGGGCTTTTTGTCTCACTTTTCCCGGGGATAAGCTCAGGAGTGGCAACAGTCCTTTCGGTTGGAAAGGGTGATGATGAGAAGAGATACATTTCATCTGTCAGCTCTGCAAATACTGCAAACACCATGCTGAACTTTGCGATTCTCATTTCAGCAGGAAAAATCAGGAGTGGTGTTGCACAGGCTTTTTCAGTTTTTGCATCCCCTGAAAGGTTTCTTTATCTCCCCATTACGGGTGTTGCATCAGCATTTGCCGCCCTCGCTTTTACACTTCTGTTTTCATTTCCGGTTTCCAGAATATTTCAGAGACTGAATCCTGCTAGCATTTCAAAGGCGGTTCTTGTCTTTCTTATAGCTTCAATATTAATAACAGGCGGATTTGATGGGATTGGAGTTTTTGGTGTGGCAGGAATAATTGGGATGATGACTCTGTATCTCAGGGTGAGGAGAATTCATTGCATGGGATCAATCATACTCCCTGCAATTCTTTACTGATCCTGAATTTTCCTTTCTCAATCCGTTCATCAATTTTTCTCACAAATCTATCGGAAGTTTTCACAACTGGAATTACTGCCGTATCTCCTCTCAGATTGCTGACAGAGTCAGTGTATTCATAACTGTCGCTGTGTCCATGATAAAGAAGCCACCTTCTGAAACTCTCAACCTCGGTAAATGCTGAACGGGTTATCACCTCTGTGACAACAAACCTGTCCTCATAAATTCCATGGAGAGTTTCGTAATCAACAATAAACAATCTGCTGTTGTGATAGAAAACCCTCTGAACATCGAGAGCAACAGCATTCCTGATAAAGTCATGAAGCTCGAATTTCTCAGGATCATCTATGATTGCAGGTCCGAGATACTGAAGGTTCATGATGTGGTGCCCCTACAGCTACATAAAAAATTACCTGAAAAGGATGAAGTATAAATATAGCGGGCTCGATCATTTCCCATGGAGAGACCGGTACTTCAGGTTGCTCTCGATCTTCTGGAATTGAAAAGAGCTGTTGAAATTGCTGATGAAGCTTTGAAGGGTGGAGCTGACTGGCTTGAAGTTGGAACACCACTCATAAAAAGCGAGGGAATGGACGCCATCAGGGAAATAAAAAAGAGATTCAGAGATCATGTTGTTCTTGCAGACATGAAAACAATCGATACAGGAAGTGTCGAGGTTGAGATGGCAGCCAAAAGTGGTGCAGATGTGATAATAATTCTGGGTTTGAGTGATGACTCAACCATTGCAGAGGCAATAAGGGCTGCGAAAAAGTATGGTAGCAGGATTATGGCAGATCTGATAAATTTGCCTGATCCTGTGAAAAGAGCAAAGGAGCTTGAGGAGCTTGGAGTGGATTACATAAACGCCCATGTTGGAATTGATCAGCAGATGAAAGGAATAGATCCTCTCGAAATCCTCTCAAGAATAGTTGAAACTGTAAATATTCCTGTTGCCGGAGCTGGAGGGCTTGATGCTGAAAAGGCTGCTAACTGCATCTCCATGGGCGCCAGTATTGTTATAGTTGGAAGCAACATCACAAAGTCAAGAAATGTTACCGATTCAGCAAAAAAAATCAGAAAGGCAATTGACAGAGCGTGGAAAGAAGGCAGAAAGGTTGAACTGAAGAAAAAGAATCTTGAAAAAGAGATAAGGGAGATTCTGATGAGAGTTTCCACTCCAAACATCAGCGATGCGATGCACAGGGCAAGAGCGATGAGGGATGTTTATCCGATTGTGAGAGGGGAAAAGATAGTGGGAAAAGCTGTTACTGTAAGCACATTTGACGGAGACTGGGCAAAGACAGTTGAGGCAATAGATATTGCCGGAAAGGGAGACGTGATTGTTGTAAAGTGCTCAGGAGATACTGCCGCAGTCTGGGGTGAGCTTGCAACCAGAAGCTGCATTAACAAGGGAATTGAAGGGGTGATAATAGACGGTGCTGTGAGGGATGTGGATGATATTAGAGAGCTCAGATATCCGATATTTGCAAGAAGGGAGGTGCCAAATGCAGGTGAGCCGAAGGGTTTTGGAGAGATAAACGTCAGAATTGAGTGTGGAGGCATTGAGGTCAACCCCGGAGACTGGATTGTTGCAGATGACAACGGAGTTATGGTGATTCCTAAAGAAAGGGCATATGAGATAGCAAGGAGAGCACTTGAGGTAAAAAAGCATGAGGAGAGAATAAGGGGCGAAATTGAGGATAAAGGCAGAACTCTGGCAGAAATCGTGGAGCTTTACAAATGGGAAAAGGTTCAGTGATCTCTTTTGCCTATTTTATCAACGTATCCGGGGGTTTCTGGTTCAAGTATCTCTCTAACTGAGTCGATGAACTCTCCGTATATGTGAGCGTCAAGGGCAAAATGATAGTACTTATGTCTTTCAAAACCACACATCTCTGCTGTATATTCTGTCAGAATGTTAAAGGCAAACATGTTGGCATGCATCGCTCCGTATGCATCATTTGACCTCATGTAAAATAATCCAAAGAATTCACCATCAACTCCAAACTGGTAACCTCTCAGGCATGGAGGCTCGTCTGAATTTAAATCCCATGGTCTTGAGATGCCAACGTAACAGTCTCTTCTTTCAGGGTTTTTTCTCAGCTTTTCAATGACTGTGTAGAGCTGGTCCACCGTGACATCATCTTTCTGACAGTATCTCGCCCTTTCTGCATACGTGTAGGTTTCACCTTTTTTCAGTATATTCTCTTTAACCTCCCTGTCAATGGACTTTGCGTGGATCACATAATCA
>WAMS01000061.1 GCA_015522195.1 Geoglobus sp.
TCATCCCACAGAACTAACTGAACAAAACTTTTCCCATCTGTGATCACGAAAACAGCAATCTTCTTTCCGTTTTTTGTCTCTCTCACTCCTTCAATTCCTGACACAAAGCCTCTAACCGACACTCCACTTCCCTTTTTGATTTCAGATACTTTTTTTATTTCAGATTCAATGATTTCAAAGGAGATGTAGTCTGCAGAACTGACATGGTATCCGCTTTCGCCTTTCCTGGAGAGTACTTCCACCTTCATTCCCGGAAAAATATCGTTTGCAGCAACCCCGTATGCTTCGTCCCAGAAATAAACTGGAACAACCCCAGTTTCATCTTTCACATCTATTCTGCAGTATTTCTTCTCCTGGATAACTTTTTTTGAGATAGCAAGTCCTGTGATTTTTTCAAAACCTGGTGTTTTCTCTGTCTGGACACCTTTTCTCATTTCAAGACTGTATTCTGCAAGCAAAACTGCCGTATCCTCATCTATCAAACCGCCAAAATGTTCTCTGATTTCCTCGACCCTTTTTTCAAATTCCATGTCAATCCCAGAATACTCTCGATCTTATATAATTCTTTTCAGCTTCAAGCAGTGCTTTAAAAAAGCTTCTTTCATTGGGATGGTAATTCCTGAGAATCTTTGAAGCTGTCTCTGGCCCGATTCCATAGGTATTTAGGGCGTAGACTGCTCTCTTTCCGTGAACCATGACCAGGTTTGCAATTCTGTATAGCTCGTTCTTGTCCAGTTCTTCAATCTTTCTCCTTGCACTGAAAACAGCAACAAGTCTTGAATTGCACCGGGGACAGTTGAACCTGTCTATCATGCTTACCTTCAGGGTTAGGTGGTAGCCGCAGTTCAGGCAGTAAAAGTGACAGCTCTCCTGTTCGATTCTCTGTTTGAGTGTGTCGATTATTGCCTCAATCGGCCTTGATGAGAGCAGGATGTCAAAACTCTGACGTGCTGAGGCGAGACCAACGGGTGTAAATGAATGATACGTGCATATCTCGAAATCATCCAGGTTGCCGAGGATTTCGTGAATTTTTTTGGCGTCTATTTTTTCCAGAAGTATCTCTCTCATTGCCTCCCTGAAAATCGGTGTGTCGTATAGCTTCTGAATGAGTCTTCTCACATTAACCCTGCTCATCTCAACATCCTTGCTCAAGTACCCTGTTTTTCTGGCAACATTCAGCATTTTCCACTGAAACAGCTTTGTGTCAACAACCGCTCTTTCAAGCAGACTCTGAAGTCCATCTCTGTCTATCCCTCTGAGCGAGAGAAGTATTTCTTTAACCTCGTCAACATCAGCAGGTGTTATCTTTATTCTGTACGGATCGATTTCCACTCCTGCATTTCTTCCCCTTTTCGCAGAAATGAGCAGGGCCAGAATCCTGCCGAGCCCCTCATTGGTTCTGTGGCCGAAACATGCGTTCAGTACAACCACGTCATTATTCCCCTCTATGACCATCGTTCTGTCGGATGGAACAGCATATCCCTTTTCCATCTGATCTCTGATAACTCTGATAACTTCTTTCGCTGCACCTTCATCCATCTCACAGTATTTCATCAGGTAAATGACAGCGTCCTCTTCTCTGTCGTCTCTGATATAATCTGAAACAGTTCTCCTGAGTTTTCCAACATCCTGGGCCACCTCAAAGGAAACAGGTATCTCTTCCCCCACCCATGAAGGCACATCCGCATCGCTTTCAGCTGGAGCAACTCTGACAGAACTATCAACGCTGAGTATTCTCCAGACCTCTCCCTTCATTGAAAAAAGCTCTCCGGAAAAGGTCTGAAGGAACGATTCGTCAAGCACACCTATGACCTTTCCGGTGGTTATGTCCCTCACGGTGTAATGCTTTTCATCAGGGATCATTGAAATGTTCTCGTAAAAGTACCTCCTCGTTTTCCTTCTCGCTCTTATCTCATATCCATCGAAGTCAATAACCCTCATCTCGCTCAGATACCTGCAGAATTCAACCATGGTGTCATACTCAAGCTCTCTGTACGGGTAAGCTCTGTTCACTATCCTGAAGGCATCGTCAAGAGTTATTCTGCTGTATTCGAGAGCCAGAGCAGAGATCTGATTTGCGAGAGTGTCAAGGCTCTTTTCATGGATCTCCGCTTTCTCAATCAGCCCCTCCTTTGCTCTCCTCACTATCACAGCCGATTCCAGAATCTCGTCGAAATTTCCTGCGATGATGTAACCCTTCGATATCATGTCAATTCTGTGCCCACTTCTCCCAACCCTCTGAATGAGTCTCTTAACCTCCCTCGGACTGTTGTACTGGATGACGCAGTCAACGTGACCGATGTCTATTCCCAGCTCCAGTGAAGATGTGCAGATCAGGGCATCAATCTCTCCATTCATGAATCTCCTCTCGTTTTCTATTCTCACGTCCTTCGAAAGTGAGCCGTGATGAACTTCTACGTTCATGATTTTTCTGAGCCTGAGGGCGAGAGCCTCGGCAGTCTGTCTTGTGTTGACAAATATCAGTGTGGACCTGTGTTTTTCAGAAATCTTCTTTATTTCGAGCAATTCAGATGCAAGTTCAGGATCTATTCCAAGCTTTACAGACAGTTCTTCCGAATCAGCTTTCTCAGATGGCTTAATTATCCTGTAAGTGTACCTTTTCTCACCCTGATGGTGAACAAGTGACTCGCAGCCCAGGAACTCCATTATCCTTTCAGCGTCTCCAACAGTTGCAGACAGCGCAACTGTCTGGAAGTCAGCATATTCCCTCAGCCTTTCAAGGGCGACTGAGAGCTGGGTTCCTCTTTCACTTTCTGCAAACTCATGAACCTCATCAACAACCACAAATTTCACGTTTTTCAGAGCTTTTCTCAGATTTTTGCCCAAGAACAAAAGCTGAAACGTTTCGGGGGTTGTTATGAGAATCTGAGGAGGTTTTAGTGACTGTCTCCTCCTTTCCCCTTCTCCCGTATCTCCGTGTCTGACGGCTATGCTTATCCCAAGTTCTCCTGCAATCTGCTCGATCCTTCTAAGCATGTCCCTGTTGAGGGCTCTGAGTGGGGTTATGTAAAGAAGAGCTATCCCGGGATGGTTTTTTTCAAGAATTTTTTCAATTAAAGGAATCACTGCAGCCTCTGTCTTCCCGCTGCCAGTAGGGGCAACAATCAGGCAGTTTTTTCCTGATTTTATCTCCGAATACGCCTTTTTCTGAAGTTCATTCAGCCTGTCAATCCCGTATTTTTTCAGAGCAGCAGCAAGTCTGGCATTCATCTGGAAGGTAAAGTAAGCAGGAAGGATTTTTAACTATTCTGTTCTATGTTCATGAGCTGCAGGATTTTAGAGGAATGTGCCCCTCTCTCCAGAGAATTTCGAAGATCTCTCCGTAAGTGGATGGAAAACCAAGCTTATTTTTGATGATTATGTGCTGAGCCAGATCTATTGGTGTGTTGAATGCCTGTAAACACTCCATTGCGAGAGTGATGTATGCGAAGTAATCACGAACATCTTTCGGCTTGAGATTCACAGCACCTCTGAAGAAATTCTTCTGTACATGGGCAGAGTATTGAGATATTCCCCCAGAACATTGAATTTTATTTCTGCAGGCTTTCTCTCATCCCTAACAAAAAGCTTCCTGCCATACCTGAAGACTTAAAATTTTACGTGCATTAGTATCACTTGCTTTTAAGAGCCTTTCTTGATTAGTTTTAAGAATAGCACAGGCAGTTTGGTGCAATAAAAAACTCAAAATCCCTTGAAGATCACTCCTCAGCCTTTTTCTTTATGACAACCTTCCACTCATCCTCACCAATCTTCTCAACACTTAAAACTTCATGCCCCTCCGCCTCTACGCTCCTCGGAACATCTCTGACTGCAGGTTCGTGATCAAATATAACCTCCAGAATCTCTCCCGGATTGATGTCTTCGAGAGCGACCTTTGTTTTGACAAATGTGAAGGGGCAGACCTCTCCTCTGAGATCAACTCTCTTCATAGCTGACAGCTCTCTGCGTACTTTTCCGGAATTATCTCCTTCACCTTCCCACTGCATATCGGACACTCGGGATTTTTCCTTAGCCTGAGCTCTGTGAAGTCCATTGTTAGAAGGTCAACATGAAGCATTCGGTCAGTGAGAGGATCTCCTATGCCAAGTATGAGCTTTATTGCCTCTATGGCCTGCAAAGTGCCGAGAACTCCGA
Organism: Geoglobus sp.; assembly: GCA_015522195.1. Taxonomy (GTDB): domain Archaea; phylum Halobacteriota; class Archaeoglobi; order Archaeoglobales; family Archaeoglobaceae; genus Geoglobus. The sequence goes on from WAMS01000061.1 coordinate 4,156, forward strand.
CTGTAGCTCCAACAACACCAGCCTCCTGACAGGTTGGAACACTTCCTGGGGGTGGAGCGTGGCTGAAGACGCATCTGTAGCATGCTGACTCATCCGGCACTATTGTCATCATCTCTCCCTCAAAACGCAGAACTGCAGCATGAACAAGGGGGATCTTTTCAATGACGCATGCATCATTCAGCAAAAATCTGGAGACAAAGTTGTCAGTGCAGTCGAGCACGACATCGTATTTTTTCACCACCTCTCTAACATTTTCCGGATTGAGATGGAATGGATACACCTCAACACTTACATCGGGATTCAACCTCTCCACAAACTCTCTGGCTGATTCTGCCTTGTTTTTCCCCAGATTGCCTGCGTGTATTGTCTGCCTCTGCAAATTTGATATGTCCACAGCATCTCCATCGGCAATCCCTATTCTCCCAACACCCGCACCTGCCAGATACTGTATTGCAGGGCTTCCAAGTCCACCAGCTCCAACAACAAGCACAGATGAGTCAAGCAGCTTTCTCTGCCCCTTGACACCGATTTCAGGCATTATGATCTGTCTTGCATACCTCTTTATCTGTTCATCATCCATTTTCAGCCACCTGATATTGCAGGAATGAATGCCACCTCATCTCCATCTTTCAATTCCGTCTCAACTCCGTTCAGGTGCCGTATATCTTCGCCATTGACAAAGATGTTTATAAATGGTGTTAGCTCCCCATCCTTTATCAGCTTTTCCTTCAGCCCCGGATATTTCTCAAAGAGGGTGTCGAGAAGCTCACCGATGCTGCCAGCACCGTCAACCTCAACTCTTCTCTCCTTTGTCACCTGAACAAACACCGTCGGAAATTTCACCTTTATCAAGCTACCACCTCCTCAAACTCCTCAAGTCTTGGCTTTATCTTTATTGTGTCGTCAAGATGGTCGAGCACAGCTTCACCTGTTTTGAGTCCGTTTCCTGTGAGATAAACAACAACCACATCACTCCTGTCAATTCTTCCATCGTCAACGAGCCTTTTCAGCCCTGCAACTGTTACTCCGCCTGCAAGTTCCGTGAATATGCCTTCCGTTTTTGCAAGAAGCTTCACAGCCTCTATTGTATCCTCATCTGCTGGATCCTCGGCAAATCCACCTGTTTTTTCAATTATGTCTTTCGCAAATATCCCGTCTGCAGGATTTCCGATTGCGAGACTGTGAACCAGCGTGTCCATCTTTTTAACAGGTTCGATTCCACCCCCATACTTCACAGCCCTGGAAATTGGCAGACCGCGGGGCTGAGTCCCGTTAAACACGACATCCCTTTCCTCCACGAACCCCACTCTCTCAAGATCTCTGAATCCCCTGTATATGGCACACAGCAAAGCACCTGAAGCCATTGGAACAACAACCTGATCCGGCAGGTTCCATCCGAGCCTTTCTGCTGCTTCGTAGGCAAGAGTTTTGCTCCCCTCGGCATAGTACGGCCTGAGGTTTATGTTCACAAACCCCCAGTCAGGATGCTCCTCGGCAACCTCGGTAGCAACTCTGTTGGCGTCATCGTATGTTCCATCAACCTCTATGACCTTTGCACCGTGAACGAGAGCCTGAATTATCTTGCCCTTCTCCACACCCCTCGGCATGAATATGTAAGCTGGAAGATTTGCCTTGGCTGCGTGTGCAGAAAGACTCCCTGCGAGATTGCCGGTGGAAGCGCAACCAACAGCCTGCATTCCAAATTCTTTGGCCTTTGTCACGGCAACACTCACAACTCTGTCCTTGAAAGAGTATGTCGGGTTCACCGAATCATCAATCAGAAAGAGATTTTTGAGTCCGAGTTTCTCTCCAAGATTCGTTGCTCTTATGAATCTTGTAAACCCGGCTCCCAGGTCAACAGGCTCTCCGCTCACAGGCAGAAAGTCCCTGTACCTCCAGAGGGAGTTCGGTCCCTTTACGATCTTCTCCTTGCTTGCGTGATCGTGAATCCAGTCCCAGTTGTACTTCACTTCCAGAGGACCGAAACAGTTATCGCATGTGTATAGTGCTTCAGGAGGGAACTCCTTGCCACATATTCTGCATTTGAGAGCTTCAACCTTCATGCCCTTAGCTTGGGCGATTAGTATATATAATTTTCTCCGAATTGAAAATTACTGTGAATAATTAAACGAATATGACCTTTTCCCCCTCCATGAGTTGCTCCGCAAGACCCCCAATCCTGTCTACCCATTCTGGCATGTCCTCTTCACTGTAGCCAAGAAGTTCCATACTTCCACTGCACACTATAACCTCAACATTGCCGAACTCCTTGCCCAGTCTTATCATCTCATCGAGACTCTTGACCTTACCTTCTTCAATACCCTTACTGATGATCCGATTCTTTTCAGGATGACCGCAATCAACTCTCCCTTTCGCTATTGAGTCTATTGCCCAGTAGGTTATGAAAACCCTAACCTTCCTGCCAATTGCAGAGTAGGTTGATGCAATGCTGAATGCATGGTAAATTCTGTCCCATTCACCGCTGTGAACAACCACTGAGATCATGCTTCCACCTCACATTCCTCAATGCCGACAAAGGGATTATCAAATTTTCTGACAACCTCAAGAACTTCCTCCCTTATGAACTCGCATGGATGGTTGTTTACGAGACAGTTTCTGACGTAGGTTCCGCTGAAATCTGATGCTGAATGAGGGCATATGCTCTTGCTCACAATTCCACATCTGGAGCAGCAGTGAAATTCTCTGAAGAAGAGAGGCTTTATCCTGAGATCGTCATGCTCTTTGAGCTTTTCATGAGCGTCGTAAGGCCCGTAATAGCTTCCAACACCTGCATGGTCTCTTCCAACAATGAAGTGGGTTGCACCAAAATTCTGCCTGACTATCGCATGGAAAACAGCCTCCCTCGGACCAGCATACCTCATCTCAGTTTTCCATATCCCGAGAAGTGTCTTGTCCTTTCTGTAATAGTTCTCAATGAGTGTCTCGTAGGCAGCAAGAATAACCTCATCCCTGAAGTCCCCTCTCTTTTTCCTCCCGATGACGGGGTTTATGAAGAGTCCGGCCTCTCTGCCAGTGTATGCCTCTACTGCCATCAGAGCGGCTTTCTGCACATACTCATGACCGAGATGAGGAGCGTTTCTGGTCTGGAATGCAACGACACATCCCCATTTTCTGAATATCTCTCTTGAAACTTCAGGAGGAAAGTAAACATGGTCAAATCTGCTGTCTGCGGTTTCTACGAACCAGACTTTTCCTCCCGACAGCCTTTCTCCGAATCCCATGACTCTCGCAACACCCGGGTGGTTGATGTCTTCCGTTCCAAAAACACACCTCGCATACTCTTTTTTGTCGTAATTGAAAACATCCTCTACCTCCATAACTCCGATTATTGTGTCTTTATGGGTCAGTGCATAAGTTTCACCTTCTTCCAGCTTCTCATCAAGGATGACAGGTATTGTGAAACTCAGTCCACTGTCAAGCCTACCCTCCCAGAGAACGCTTTCGAGGTCAGAGGAACACATGAAACCCTCCAGCGGGGAATAGATTCCAAGTCCAATGTTTTCAACATCAAGAGCCCTTTCTCTATCGATTTCCACCTTTTCGAGCTCTTTCGCCTCATCCTTCAGCCTCTCATCAGCCACTCTCTTCACGAGCTTTCCACCGTGAGGCCTGATCATTTTCTCACCCTTATGCGCATTTCATCAACAGGTTCACCATCAAAGAGTATCCGGAAAATCATCTCGTTTCTCTCGTCTCTAACAAGCATCTCGTACCTTTGATCCCCTATGTGGGGGGGAAGTCTTAGCCTGATTGCGTCTGAGGGGCACTCCTTTATGCATGCACAGCAGTGCCAGCATTTTTCAGGGTAGGCGAGCATGGGAAATTCATTCATTTCGATTGCAAGGCACGGACATATCTTCTCGCACTTTTCGCATTTTATGCACAGATCGTAGTCAAAAACAATCACACGTAATCCCTCCTGAAGGTAAATCTGCTTCCATCGAATCTGGAGACAAGAATGTAATTTGAATTGCTCAGCCCCGGATAATCGCTCCTCATCTGAAAAGGTGGCATTCTCGTCTCTTTTCTCTCTATCATGTGCTCGAGCATGACCCTTGCAACCGTGAGTCTGTCATACGTTTCAAGCACTCTCACAGCTCTACCACCCAGATCAAGACTCTGAAGGTGCACTATTTCACTAACTGCAACTTTTGCTGAATGTTCGTTGTAAACGTAGTATCTTGAAATCCCTCCTGCATACTGATCAAGAACGGTCTGCATTCTTTCCTCGGCATCTTTCCAGCTGTAATCTCCGAATTCAGGTGTCTTTTCTTCTGGAGTGTAGGTGATGCCGTTACCGCTAATCTGCGAAGCGGTCCTTGCTGCGATTATTCCTTCTGCCAGTGCTCCACCGACATGCTTCAGCGGAACACCACCTGCAGCATCGCCGGCTGCGAACAGATTTTTTATGGAGGTCATTCTGTTCCCGTCAACCCATATCCCTGCCACCGTATGGGAGCCAGATATGTAAGGCTCGCAGGGGATAACCTCGAGCATTCTCTCTGCAAAGTCTATCCCTCTTGCGTGGATGAAAAGGTAAAACATGGGCCAGGCATTGAGATAGAGTTTTATCAGCCTCTCCTTCTGCTCTTCGGTAATTTTCTCCGTGTTTATGTAAACCGGAAACCTTCCTTCCATGTACTCCTTAGATGGAGCCAGCGCCCTTATTGCGATTGGAGCCGTTTCTCCTCCAAACTCAGCATACCTTGTTTTCATGAACTCTTCTCCATCGGAATTCACCAGTGGAGCGCTGAAGCCCACGGCTGTAACACCTATCGGGCTGTTAACGTCTTTTATTCTTGGTGGGATGAACCTGAACTCAAACCCCTCGATCTCCGCTCCCGATCTTATCGCAAGAGCGTAGCCGGTTCCTGCATTGGCAGGAGGATACCACGGGACAGTGTAGTTTCTGTAGAGTCCACTTGCCCCTCCTGATGCAATCAGAACTGCCTTTGCCTTCACAAAGAGCACATCCTCATTTTTCAGATCAAACACGTAGACTCCTGAAGCTTTTCCACCATTCACGGCAATCTCAAATGAGTAAGCTCTTTCTATTATGTTTTCAGCAGATTCCCGTGCAATGTCTGCGAGAATGGGTTTTATGTGCTCCCCGTAGATTCGCATTCCAAACCTTCCCTGCCTTTCATAAAGGACAGGCAGGCCGTAATCCTCGAGAATTTTGACGGCATAGGGAGTTTCCTTAATCATGCTCAGGGCAAGGTCTTTTCTTGCAAGACCCATCCCCTGAAACCTGACAAATTCATAGTAATTTTCCGGATCTTCCCCGTCGTGAAGGTAGGAATAGATGGCATTCACTCCTGGGGCAAGGCAGCCACTTCTCCTCACCTTTGCCTTTTCGATTACTACACTATCAATCCCTTGCTTTCTGGCCTCGTAGCTTGCCATGCATCCGGCTGTCCCACCGCCGATTATTGCGAGATCGGTGGAAATCACTTCCATATCTTTATCCTCCAGTGGTCTCCTTCTTTTTCAGATTCAACCCGGTAGCCCCTTCTCTTCAGCACAATTGGCAGGTCTCTTGCAGAAGGAGGGTTGTCTGTTATAACCTCGAGCCTGCCCCTGTCAATTTTTTTCAGGGCCAGTTCTGTGAATATCTGGGGAAAGGGACACGTGTTTCCCCTCACATCAAGCTCAAAGGCATCACTTTCAATCTGCCTTAGCTTCAGTTCCATTTCGTATCACCTCTAAGAGTTTTTCAAACTCTCTGATCAGATCTTCTCCGTAAAGTCCTTCTTTCCATACCTTTGCAAGCTTCAGCTCGGTGAAACTTCCACCATAGAGCAGATCATAGCCCTGAACGACACCTCTTTCAGTTTTAACTGCCCTTGCAACCAGGCCGAGCTGGCCGACGTGGTGACATCCACATGCGTTCCTGCATCCGGATACGAATATCGCCACATCATCGATGCCCCTCTTCTCGCAGTGATCCACAAGTTTCTGCATTATCTCCTTTGCGTGGGGTTCTTTTGTTTTCCCGCAAAAATCGGATGCACAGCCAATTGACGAATACCTCAGCCTGCTCTCTCTTATTTCAAAAATTCTGCTCAGATCTCTTTTCAGGGCATTAACATCTGCAACATCAACGAAGGTCACGTTTTGTTCCGGTGTAAGCCTGACCTCTCCGCTTCCATGCTTTTCAGCCATATCCGCAATAAATTCGAGCTTTTCAGCAGAAAGAACTCCTCCAAGAACTGGAAGTGTGTAGTAGTACAGACCGTCAATCTGCGTGCCGTGTCCGTTGTGATGAGCAGGTCTCGGATTTTCGACGTTCACTCTCTCATATTCTGCTCCTGTTTTACGCTCTATTTCCTCTCTCACACCCTCAGTTCCCCACTCATTTACCAGATTCTTGAATCTTGCTTTTGCCTTGCTCTCCCTGCTTGAAAAGTCTCTGTGTATTTCCACAACAGCTTTAACGAATTCGAAAGCCTGACTCTCAGGTACAAAAATTCCAAGAGATTTTGCAAGTGTCGGGCCGGGAAAGCTCGCCCCTATGCTGCCACCAACAAAAGGAACATAACCTCTCTCACCGTTATGAGTTATCCCGTACATTCCAACATCATTTATCCCGAGCCTCACGCAGTCTCCACCGCATCCCGTGAACGCTATCTTGAATTTTCTTGGAAGATCAAGGTAATCTGGATTTCCTGTAAAGAAATCTGTGAGCTTTTTCGAAAGATCTGACACATCAAACTCCGAGATTTTTCCACTTAGAGGGCACGTTACAATGTTTCTCACATCCCCCATGCACGCTCCGCTGAAAGCCTGCCCGCACATGTCAGTTGAGTACCCAATCTCGTAGAGCCTTTCGAATATTTCAAGAGCGTTGTCGCTGTCTATCCAGTGAAGCTGAATGCTCTGCCGGTCAGTGACCTCGGCATATCCTCTCCCATACCTTCTCGAGAGATCTGCTATCTTTCTGAGCCTGTCAGAATCCACCTGTCCAGCGGGAACCTTTATTCTGAGAAAGTGAAGTGAGTTCTGACCGTTATCTCTCCCAAGAGAATACCTTCCAACAAATTTTCCGATATCACCTATGTCGATACTTATCTCCATCTCTCAGCCCCTCCGTATCCTCAGGTAGGATATTATTGTTTTTAAATTTAACGCCGTTAATTATTAATACCTTCCCGAAAACCTCACCCAAAAGTGCATGCGGTGATTCAATGTTCGAGGTGCTGGGGCTGGCAGTTGGCTTTCTGGTTGGGCTCACCGGAATAGGTGGAGGCGCACTGATGACCCCATCCCTGATCCTTCTTGGAGTCAGTGTTGAGAGGGCTGTTGGTACCGATCTCGCTTATGCATTTACTGTAAAGTCATTCTCCTCTGTCATTCACAAAAAGGGTCAGAATTTCGATTCAAAGCTTTTTCTATACACCGCACCTCCAGGCGTGGCAGGAATTGCAACTGGATATTACCTTCTGAAAGAGAGAATCGTCCACGGAGACATTCTCACAGCAATTCTTGGAGTGGTACTTCTTGCTGTTTCGATTTTGATGATATACAGCGGTGTGAGGCATAGAATCAAGACAGAATGCTTTGCATGTGAGAAGTACTGTGAGACCTTTGAGAACAACGGTGGAAATGCCTACTGGCTTGTTATTGTTGGATTTGCAGTTGGGCTTCTCGTTCAGCTAACATCTGTTGGCAGTGGAACTCTCCTCACTTTTGCGGTGCTGAATCTGACAAACCTGAAGCCTAACAGGATTGTTGGGACCGATCTCGTAACCTCTACACTTCTTTCAGGACTTGCTCTCCTTTCTCACGGGTCTCTTGGAAATGTTGACATTGCACTGACATTCAGGCTGATTCCAGCAGGAATTTTTGGAGCGTTTGCAGGATATCTTGTTTCCAGGAAGTGTTCTCCATCAGTGCTCAAAATGGCGATCTCCGCAAGCATCGGACTTGCATCGTTAACACTAATAGCCGGTAAATTTTAAATAGCCAGATACTGTTAAGTGGAGGGATGGATTTGAACAGATACAGCCCCAATAACCTGAAAAGACCATCAAAAGGACTGATTAACATTCATCCAATCCAGAGAGGAGGCATTCTCACTGAAGAGGCGAGAAAGATCCTGCTTGAGTGGGCAGATGGTTACTCGGTCTGCGATGTCTGCCTTGAAGGGAGAGTTGATCTGCTGAGAAACCCGCCTGTTGATGAGCTAAAGCAGGATGTTGCCGAGTTTCTCGGAATGGACACCGCCAGATTCACAGCCGGAGCGAGGCATGCAAAGTTTGCAGTCATGTCTGCGTTTCAGAGGGGTACCCTTGTTCTTGACTCGCTGGCCCACTACACCTCCTATACATCTGCAGAGCTCAACGACATGAGGGTTTTTGAGGTTCCAAATTCGGGCTATCCTGATTTCAGAGTTGATCCGGAGATGTATGCCGAGACATTTGAAAGGGTTAGGGAAGAGACAGGCAGCTATCCAGATCTTGCACTGCTCACCCATGTTGATTACAGGTACGGTAACCTTGCTGATGCCGAGAGAGTGGGGAAGATCTGCGAAGAGTATGAAGTTCTGTTTGTTCTGAACACAGCTTACAGCTCCGGAGTAATGGAAGTAAATGGGAAAAAGCTCAGAACGGCATTTATCGTTGCCAGCGGACACAAGAGCTGGGCAGCAACAGCTCCGATAGGAATTCTCGCAACAAATTATGAGCTGTCAGACAGGGTCTTCAGAACTTCAAAAATGAGGGGTGACTGGAGTGGAAGGGCTTTCACAAAAAAGGAACTTGCCGTTTTTGGCTGCTCCCCTGTGTTCGGACTCCCCGTGATGACACTTATGGCCTCATTTCCGGGAGTTGTTGAGAGGGTGAAGCACTGGAATGAGGAGATTGAGAAGGCGAGATGGTTTGTTAGGGAAATGGAGAAGATTGAGGGAGTTCAGCTCATAGGTGAGAGGCCGAAAAATCACACCCTCATGCATTTCGAATCTCCGGCATTCCACAGTATAGCAAAGAAGCACAGAAAGAGAGGATATTTCCTCTATCACGAGCTGAAGAAGAGGGGAGTTTTTGGTGTGCAGGCGGGGATGACGAAAAACTTCAAGGTAAACATCTACGGGTTGAGCTGGGAGGATCTGGATAAGGTTGTCAGTGCGTTTAAGGATATCGCAGAAAATTACGGTGTGGAGGTGGAGGATTGACGTTCAGAAGGTATTTTGAAATTCAGCTCGATCCTGTTGCTGTAATTTTCAAAAAGGAGGAACTTGAAGGTACCGGCGAGTACAGGTTCTGCGAGGCAGTGAGAAGGGTTGCAGAGACGGGAGAGAGAATAGTTCTGAACGAGTTCAATCTGACGTGTGCCGGAGCTCTCGTGTCTTTGGGCTTCATAACAGAGACAGCTGAGGAAGGAGAAACGAGAAGCATAATTATCGAACCATACAGAAAGCAGAAGTGCGATGTTGTGCTTGTCGTGACGAATCCCGAGAGAATTATGAGAATCTCATCATTTTACAGAGCCCTGTTTGATGAAGAGCTACACGCCCGATTTTCTGGAGAGAATGCCGTGTGTGGAGAGGCTACGGCCTTAGTGAGAGTGGAGGGCAAACCAAATATCTCTTTCCTGTGCCCCGGAGCAAGAGAGATCGGAGGATACAGGAGAGAAGAGATAGTCATAGGATTTCCCTACGAGATGTTTGCGAGAATGGAAGAAGCAATAAAGAGAGAGGAGATAAAAGCTCTCTGCGGTTGTCTGATGGATGATCTGCCGAAGGATCTTATAGAGAAATTTGAAGCAATGGGATTTGACAAGGCAACAGATCACTTCATGGGGTTCTACAATGGAAAGAGCGTAAAGCTCTACATATTCAAGGGAGACAGAAACACACTTGGCATATTCACGTCTGTAAAATTCAAAAGCGAAGATGAGGCCACAAACGCTGCTGAGAGCTACACAGGAGATTGCATTGCAATTCCGAGAGAGAACTGGGTTGAGATGACGAGAGTTGTTGAACTTGACGTTTTTGAGGAATACAGAAAGCCAGATTTTCAGGAAAGAATTGGAAGAGAGATCGACACGGTGATCGAGGAGGCAAGAAAGCTAAGGATGAGTGTAAGGGCATGAGGGTTTACATCGTTCACTACTCTGAAATAGCGCTGAAGGGAAAAAACAGAGGTTATTTTGAGAAGAAGCTTGTAAACAACATAAGGTCGAAAATAGGGAAAGATGAAAAACCGAAAATAAGGAGAGAGTATGGCAGAATAGTGATTGAAAGTGATAGTCCTGAAATAGGAGAAGTTTTGAAAAAAACACCCGGTGTCAGATATTTTGCTGTTGCAGTGAGAATCGACCCTCGCATGGATGAGATAACCAGATCTGCCGTCAAGCTCGCACCGGATTGCGGGACATTCAGGGTTATGACAAAGAGGAGCTTTAAGGGATTCCCCCTCAACTCCATGGAGGTGAACAGAACCGTTGGTGAAAGCATACTGAAAAGTAAAGAAAACCTGAAGGTGGATCTTGAGAATCCTGAAAAAACAATTTACATCGAAATATCCAGCAAAAACGCCTATGTTTATTCTGAAAGGGTGGAAGGAATTGGCGGACTTCCTGTCGGAGTCTCAGGCAGGGTTGTCTGTCTGCTCTCAGGCGGTATCGACAGTCCGGTGTCGGCTTTCATGGCAATGAAAAGAGGTGCCGAGGCGATTCTTGTTCACTTCTTCAACTCCACCCTGCACTCTCCGGGAGTGAGAAAAAAGATCCACGACATCGCCAGAAAGCTTTCGGAGTATCACAGGCTGAAACTGTACATGGTTCCTTTTAAGGACATCCAGCTTGAGATCATAAGGTGCATTCCCTCCGAATACAGGATGGTGGTTTACAGACGGAGCATGATGAGAATGGCGTCCATGATCGCTGACGCTGAGGGTGCAATAGGAATATTCACCGGTGACAATCTGGGACAGGTGGCATCGCAGACCCTGGCCAACATGAGGGTGATCTACCGTGCTTCAGATCATCCGGTCTTTGCTCCGTTGATAGGTTTTGACAAGGAGGAAATCGTTGATATGGCCAAGAAAATAGGAACATACGAGATATCTATACTGCCATACGATGACTGCTGCTCCCTCATGGTCTCGAGACATCCCGTTACAAAAGCCTCTCTTGAAGAGGTGGAAAGAATGGAGGGAGCATGCGATCTCAGAGAAAAGGAGGCGGTTGAAAATGCTGAGGTTTTTGAGTACGGGTGAGAAGGCTCAAGCAAAATTGCAAAATCAATATATAATTCACGGTGTGAAGTTAAAATGATGGAAAGCAAGAAATCTGTCGACTGTCTCGGAATGTTCTGTCCGATGCCTCTTTTTATGGCAAGGAAGGCTATTGAGGAGATTGAAGTTGGAGAAATCATTGAAGTGCTTGCAGATGACCCTTCAGCCAAAAAAGACATACCTGACTGGGCTGAGCGGAGCGGTCATAAAATTCTCGGCATCGAAGAAGATGATGGTATATTCATCATAAAAATCCAGAGGGGTGTTTAAAATGCCGTATCTCGACTATGTTGCAGGCTCACCTGTTGATGATAGGGTTGTTGAGGAGATGATGAAGTATTTCAGTCATCCCGGAAACCCCTCTTCAGTCCATTCCCTCGGTCTTGAGGCGAGAAATGTTGTTGAAGAGGCAAGAAATAAGGTTTCCGGTTTAATCAATGCAGATTCATCTGAAATTGTTTTCACATCGGGAGCAACGGAGGCAAACAATCTTGCCATAATAGGCTATGCGATGAGGAACAGGAGAAAGGGAAATCATATTGTTGTTAGTGCAATTGAGCATATATCCGTGATAAATTCGGCGAAGTTCCTGATGAAGAACGGTTTTGAGGTTGATTACGCGCCCGTTGACAGGTTCGGGAAGGTCAGGCTTGATGAGCTTGAGAGCCTGCTGAGAGACGACACAATTCTTGTTTCAGTTCAGCATGCAAATCCCGAGATAGGAACGGTTCAGGAAATCAGGGAGATAAGAGAAGTTGTGAAGGCAGCACTTCACGTTGATGCCACAGCCAGCCTCGGGAAAATCGAGGTAGATGTGGAGAAGATGGGTGCGGACATGGTGACCATTTCTTCCAATGATATATACGGGCCAAGAGGAGTCGGAGCACTCTATCTGAGAAAAGGCGTAAGGGTTAATCCGATAATACTTGGTGGTGGACAGGAGTCTGGAATGAGGGGAGGAACTGAGAACGTTCCGGGGATTGCAGGCTTTGGAAAGGCAGCTGAGATAACAAAGAAGGAATGGAGAAAAGAATCGGAAAGGCTGAAGGAGATGAGGGACAGGCTCATCGATGGCCTTCTTGAGATTGAGGAAACCTTTCTGAACGGGCACCCTGAGGACAGACTTCCAAACAACGCAAGCGTGAGATTCAGTTACATTGAGGGGGAGTCAATTCTGCTAAGCATGGACATGGAGGGGATTCAAGCCTCAACTGGATCAGCATGCACGTCAAAAACTCTCCAGCCATCTCATGTCCTGATGGCCATCGGTCTGAAACACGAAGAAGCTCATGGTAGCGTAGTCTTCAGTCTTGGCAGGTGGAGCAGAATGGAGGATGTCAATTACGTTCTCGAAAAGCTTCCACCGATAATTGAGAGGTTAAGGATGATGTCTCCTCTTTACATGAAAAAAAAATCAGGAGGTGATTAGAATGTATAGCGAAAAGGTTCTCGAGCACTTCAGAAATCCCAAAAATGTTGGAGTTATCGAGAATGCAGATGGAGTTGGCACAGTCGGCAATCCCGTATGCGGGGACCTGATGACCATGTACATAAAGGTTGAGGATGACAGGATAGTGGACATAAAGTTTCAGACATTTGGCTGCGGAGCAGCTATAGCGACAAGCAGCATGGCGACTGAACTTGCGATTGGCAAGACGATTGAGGAGGCACTGCAGATAACCAAGCAGACTGTTGCCGATGCTCTTGGAGGTCTTCCACCTCAGAAGATGCACTGCTCAAATCTCGCAGCAGATGCTCTGAAAAGAGCGATAGCGGATTACCTGAAAAAGCAGGGGAGAGAGGATGATCTGAAAAGACTTGGACTTGATAATCTACCTGAAGAAGATGAGCACGATGACCATGGGGAACTGTGTCCGATGTAATGTTTTTATTCTTTCAAGTTAAATGTATCATGATGACTCCTGAAGAGATACTTGAGAAGGCAAAAAAGCTTGAAGCAGATGCCATAAAAGTTTATCAGGAGATGAAAAAGGATGCAGACCCTGCCACCAAGGAGCTCCTTGATTTTCTCATCACGCAGGAAAAGGATCATCTGAAGATGATAAACGACAGGCTCAAAGCTGTCAGAATACTCAGTGAGAAAGGGTGAGGTAAAGCATTGCCAGGAAAACTGCAATTATCATGGCTGTGGTTACAAAGAATCTTTTTTTGAAAACCCTTTCAGTAAGTATCTCCCCGATTATTTCAGTATAAACTACCACAAGAAATGAAAGGGATGTGAGCAGAAAAAATGTCATCCATTTTGGGACTGCTGAAAGGTCTGCGTACTTGCTCCAGATTCCCAGAGAGTAATAGAAAACAGCTATGAACTCAATTACTGCTGCTGCAGCCTGGAGAGATGAGGTCTTTCTCTGCAGCTCCAGATCTTCTTTTCTGTGGAGACTTCCAAGCTTCAGATGTATTGTATCCAGAGCATCCCTGACTCCATTGAGTGTTGATTCAAAGCTCGATTCAAAGTACTTGAGTATTTCAAGCTCCCCTTTCAGTTCCTGTATTTCATGTCTAAGAATTGAGCCAAGACGCTCCGAAAGCCTCTCCGCCCTAATCAAACAGTAGGATATCTCCTCAAGCTCATCCTTGTATCTCATGTATGATGAAAAAAACTCTCCCTTAAGAGAGGAAACTGAAAAAGCAAGCTCTTCAAGCCTTGAAATGGTTAAAGATGTTGCCCCCTCAAGTATTTCGGTCACCTTGATTATTATCTTCGTCTCCTCCTTCGTCAGATACTCTGCCCTTATGTTTGCATCAGAAATCAGTATTCTCGCAACTGCAAACTCTGAGAGAAGTGGTGGAATTGCAGATTTGAGGTCTTCTGGTTTCAACTCTGTTTCTATTAAAAGTGTTCCATTTTCAAGCCTGTACTTTCCGAACTGAAAGTTCCTTCCCATCTCCACATCTTGAAATTCAATCCTGAATTTTTCAAGGGGTTCTGCAGGAATGCTGTGAGGTTTGCTGGAAATCACAAAAAGAGAATCCCTGTACTTTCCAACAGCCGTTTCTCCATCATCGGTTACCGCGATTATCTCATAACCTCTTTCAGACCTGAATGATGGTTTCAGATCTTTTATATTTCTGAGTATTTCCTCACCATCTCCTGCCCTGTATATGCTCAGAAACACCTTTCAACTCTACCACAGCTGATATTTTATTTTATCGCTGTTGAGTGTGTTTCGAAATTCAGGAAATGGTTTATTTTCAGCGAAGCTAGGATTCTGCTTATGAAACTCAAAAACTCTGCCTTCCTGCTTTTGATGCTTCTTGCCGTTGTCATGGCCGGATGCATAACCGCAGAGCAGAACCAGCAGAAAACAGTCAGAATAAGTCCGGAGGAAGCTTACAGGCTTATACAGGAAAACAGAGGAAATCCGGATCTGATTGTTGTGGACATAAGAACACCTCAGGAATACAGAACCGGTCACATTGAAAATGCTGTAAACATCAACTTCTATGACCCCGACTTCAAGCAGAAGCTGAATGAGCTGGATAAAGACAAGACGTATCTTGTTTACTGCAGAACAGGACAGAGGTCCGGACTGGCAATGCCAGTTTTCAGGGAGCTCGGATTCAGGGAGGTCTACGAGATAGATGGTGGGATAGTTGCATGGATTGATGCCGGATACAGAATTGTGAAGTGAGGTTTCTGTCCTCCCCATGCAATTTTCTTAACTGTTAAATGAATTCTCTGAAGGGTGCACCTGTATCCTGATAATTTAAAGGCATACTGTGTCAGTTGAAATTTGGAAAAGGGTTGTTTTAAAAATAAAAACGGGTGGTGCTTTTATGGCATGCGAACATCGCTGAAAGAGGCTGTTATGATCTTTCCATGTAAAAATCACTGTACTGCTCCCTCAGAGTTCTCTTGCTTGCCTTTCCCACGCTTGTCTTTGGAATTTCCTCGACAAAGAGAATCTCATCCGGCAACTGCCATTTTGCAAATCTCTGGTTGAGATGTTCGAGCAGATCGTCCTTTGTTACCTCGCCTTTGTATTCCTCCTTGAGAACGACAAATGCCAATGGCCGTTCCTCCCACTTGGGGTGAGGTACGCCTATCACGCATGCTTCGAACACCGCAGGGTGAGCAACAAGGTAGTTTTCAAGATCTATGCTGCTTATCCACTCCCCACCGCTCTTTATCAGATCCTTGAACCTGTCAACTATCTTTATGTATCCATACTCATCTATTGTTGCCGCATCACCGCTTTTCCACCAGTTGAGCATTCCATCACCGACAAATGACTCAGCAGTCCTGGGGTCGTTGTAATAAACTCCTGTAACCCAGTGACCTCTTATGTAGAGTTCACCTATGCTCCTTCCATCCCATGGCAGAAAGTTACCATTTTCATCTGCGAGTGCAACCTCGATGCCGAAAACCGGGACTCCCTGCTTTCTTCTCACCTCCCACAGCTCATCCTGGCTCATGTTTTTCAGTTCAGGCTTTATGAAATTGTAACAGACAAGCGGAGCAGTCTCGGTTGCCCCATATGCGTGAACCACTTCTATGCCGTATTCAAGCAACCCCTTCATCATCGCGACAGGAGGTTCGGTGGCTCCGCTCCAGGCCCTGATACTGAATTCGGGTTTTTCCTTAAGACTTTCGAGATACTTGAGCATTGGAAGAAATATTGCAGGAGCTCCTGCAGTAACTGTAACGCCCTCGTTTTTCATCAGTTCCACAACCGGTTGCAGATTGTCAACACCGTATCTTCCTGGAAAAACAAGCTTGCATCCAGAAATTGTTGCGGGATAAAAAAGACCCCAGCCGTTTGCATGGAACATTGGAACAAGCTGCATGTAAACATCTTCGGGAGACAGTCTCAGTGCATAGAGTTCTGTAAAAGAATGGAGCATGAGAGCCCTGTGAGAATAATAAACCCCCTTTGGATTTCCTGTGGTGCCTGATGTGTAGCAGGCTGTTGCTGCCGAGTGCTCGTCAACTATTGGGAGATCATAATCTCTGCTCCCCTCATCAATCATATCTTCATAGCTGTGGATTATCTTCAGACTGGTTTCTGGAGGATCGCCATCAGACATTATTATGTACTTCTCCGCCTTGATATGCTGGGCTATTCCCTCAGCAAGAGGTAAAAGTGTTTCATCTACAAATATTGCCCTTGCTTCGCTGTGATTCGCCACATATATTATCTCTCTCGGATGCAGTCTCAGATTCATTTCAAGCAAAACTGCACCTGTTGCAGGAATTGCAAAAAACAGCTCGTAAAATCTATGCGTATTCCAGCTTATCACCCCAATTCTGTCTCCCGGTTTGATTCCGAGTCTTTCAATAGAATCGGCAAGTCTTTTTATCCTTTCAAAAGCCTCTCTGTAGGTGTATCTCATCACACTTCCATCATGGAGTCTTGATGCTATCTCCCTCTCCGGAAAATAGGTTGCAGCATACTCTATAATCTTGGTTATGTTGAGCTGGAACTCCTCCATTGTTGTTGCAGGAAATCCCTTAACAAATCTCATCCATTCACCTCCTTTTTTTTAAAAGAATTAATCATTTAAAAATTTTTACATTTTCGTTACAACCTCCCTCTCAAAGCTCGGGATATGATCAGCCTCTGCATTTCACTTGTCCCCTCATAGATCGTTCCAACCCTTGCATCCCTGTAATATCGCTCGACATCATACTCCTTACTGAATCCGTATCCACCAAATATCTGTACTGCTTCGTATGTAACCTTTACTGCTGTTTCAGTTGCGAAAAGTTTTGCCGCA
>WAMS01000062.1 GCA_015522195.1 Geoglobus sp.
TACAAGGCGGTCTGCATGCTTGAGAGGTTTGGATAGTTTTTTATTTCAGAGGGTTAACTTGATTCAATGAGATTCGTGGCTTTCTCAGACACCCACGACAATGTAAAGGCAATAAGGGATCTGATTGATGAGATAAAAAATGAAAAAGCCGAGTTTTTCATTCATGCAGGTGACGTTATCTCTCCTTTCGCTCTGAAGGAGTTTTCAGGGATTGAAAGGCTCTATCTGACATTTGGAAACAACGACGGAGACAGAATCAAACTTCTTGAAATAGCTCTGAAAAACAACTGGATTGCGGGAGAGGTGATTGTTGTTGAGGGAGTTGCAGTTTATCACGGCACCTCACCAGAAATTCTTGATGTCCTTCTCGCAAAGTACGGGATCGTTGTTTCAGGACACACCCACAGGGCAGAGGTCAGGAAAGACAGGTCATCCCTCCTCATAAACCCGGGGGAGGCTTCCGGATATCTGACTGGAAAAAGAACCTACGCAATTTACGAAGATGGAGATGTGAGCATTATGGAATTCTAAATTAGCTGAAAGAAGAAGTCACTGAAACATCAGGAAACAGATAAGGCTATATGCTGAAATTAAAAAGAATCGGCATGGGATGGATCAGGAGTCTTGCTTTATTCCTCATCACCGTAACGCTTGTCTTTTCAGCCTGCATTCAGGATTCAGTTGACAGGAATATAAGGGAAAGCTATGATGAAGCCCTCAGGACGTTCAACCAGTTCAGAAACTCAGACCTGAATCCTCAGCTCAAAATTGTGGACAAGGAGTGGGTTATAGAGCAGTGGGGGGAGTATGAGCAGAGAGAAGAGGTTTTTTACAAGGCAATGATGATTCTTCCAGCCAATTACAGCTTTAAAAAGGCAAAAGAGCACGACCTTGGCAGTTTTGTTGCCTTTACATGGAAGGGAAAAATATACGTTGTGAAGGAGAATTTCAATGAGAAAACATTCATGAGAACAATTTACCATGAGCTTGAACACCTGTTTCAGGAAAGGTACCCCATCTCGTCAGACGGGACATTTGATGGGGAGAAAGTCAAGGCATCGATTATTGAAGGAGATGCAAAGCTAATATCGAGAGTTATAGCTGGTGAAAACTACAGCAAAGAAACTCTGAGCGAGCTCGATGAAGAAAATGCATACTTCCTGCTTGGATATGCTCCATACCTTTTCGGGTACAACCTCGCAATTGATGTGTTTAACAGAACAGGAGATACCGTTTCCATGATAGAGAACCCACCCGAGACCATGGAACAGGTGATGCATCCTGAAAAGTATTTCAGCAGAGAGGGGTTTGAGAAGATCAGTATTGGAGAGGATCAGAACAGGCTTGGAGAGCTCTTCATCCTCTTCTTTCTGGGCGCACATGTTACCGACTCCATAGCACTGGTTGCAGCAGAAGGATGGAACGGAGATGCGTATCTGCTGAATGAAACAGGATGGATATGGAGGATATCCTTTGATACTGAAAAGGATGCGGTTGAATTTTACTATGCTGCAAACAACATGATGAGCAAGCTTGGAGTAAAGGAGGATGGAGAATTTGTGATAAAAGAAAAATACATGCCACAAAAAATAAAGATCAGATTGGATGGAAATTACGTTACAATTTCATCTCAGTTTCTGGAGGTATGAAGATGTGGAGCATACTGAGGGCACTGAGAGAGAACCCTGAGATTCTCGTCAGGTCTCAGAGGAAGAGAGGAGAGAGTGTGGATGTGGTTCAGAAAGCCATCCAGCTTGACAGAACATGGAGAGAAAGACTCTTTCAGCTCAATGAGCTCAGGAGAGAGAGAAACAGACTTTCATCACAGGTGAAGAAGGCTGAAGAAAGTGAAAGAAAAAAGCTGATAGCCAAAGCCAAGGAAATATCAGATCTCGTTAAAAAAAGAGAGGAGGAGTTGAGGAAAATTGAAGATGAGCTGAATGCTATTTTGCTGTCAATACCCAACATAATCCATGAGAGTGTTCCTGTTGGAAAGGATGACAGTGAAAACGTTCCAGTAAGATTCTGGGGAAGAGCAAAAGTTTACAGAGAGCACCTTGAAGGATTTCTACAGCAGTGTAACGGAAAGGCAGAGTATGAGGTTGTAGATAGCCCTTCAATAGGACATGCAGATGCGGTGGAGAAATTTGGATGGGCCGACATCGAGAGAGCTGCAAAAATCGCAGGTTCAAGGTTCTATTATCTGCTGGATGACTTGGTATGGCTGGATTTTGCACTGACAATGTATGCTCTGGACTTCCTGAAGAAGAGGGGATTCACCTTAGTAAACCCGCCATACATGATGAACTCCAAGGCCTATTCTGGAGTCACGGCTTTCAGCGACTTTGAGGAAGTGCTTTACAAGATTGAAGGTGAAGACCTTTACCTGATCGCCACCTCTGAGCATCCTATTGCTGCAATGCACATGAACGAGACAGTTGGTGAAGATGAGCTTCCCATACTCTATGCCGGCGTATCCCCATGTTTCAGGAAGGAGGCTGGAGCCCATGGAAAGGACACCAAGGGAATATTCAGGGTCCATCAGTTCAACAAGGTCGAGCAGTTCATTTACTGTATGCCTGAAGAGAGCTGGGACTGGCATGAGAAGCTTATAGCCAACGTTGAGGAGATCTGGCAGAATCTCGGGATTCCATACAGAATAGTGAACATATGTACAGGCGATCTGGGCATAGTTGCTGCAAAAAAGTATGACCTTGAAGCGTGGATGCCTGCACAGGGCAAATACAGGGAGATGGTGTCATGCTCAAACTGCACAGACTGGCAGAGCTACAGGCTCAATATAAGATATGCAGAGAAACGAGGCATGCCATCGAAGGGATTTGTTCACACGTTGAACTCAACTGCAATAGCAACAACAAGAACAATAACGGCAATAATCGAGAACTTCCAGCTCGAAGATGGAAGAGTTGAGATCCCGAAGGTGCTGAGAAAATACCTGGAACCGATTGAGAATGCACCGAAGGAACACCTGGAGCCAAAAGATCGTAAAGGATGATTTTCTATGTTGATCCATCTTCAATGACTCTCTTTTCCCTTCCTGATACTTCTCATGGTGTAACAGTCCAAATCTATATGGGAATACCACCGTGTCCGCATCTCTGTACCACAAGCAGTGTGATTATCAAGAGAGCTAAAAGAATTGAAAGTGCCTCGTAAACGCCAAATACGTACAGCTCAATAAACTCCCTGTCAGGATGTTCTGCGTCAGTGTGAAGGAGCTTCATCAGTAAAAATCGAGCAGGGATTGCTGGCTCGATCTGTGAAAGCTGAAAAAGATCAGGTTATTCCTTCTGAGATTACCTGAGTGGGGTTGAGTGAGGGGATGAAGCGGGTGTTGCAGATATGCCGGATGTTAGCTCGCTCATCTTAGTCTGCCCCGGCCCAGAACCGCCTGTGAATGGGTGAATCACCATCAGGCTCTTCCTTTTTCTGTGAATCTGTGATATGCAATGAATAGGGACAGGCTGATTGTCATTGAGATTATCAGAAGGGTATCGACGACCGGAAATACAGGAAAGCCCCAGATTGCTCCCTGAAATAAAGGCTGCAAGAATGTTTCTGAGGTTCATGTAGTAGCTTCAAAAAATAAAAAATTTTACTTAAATTTTATTCAAACTTGAACTCAGTGACCTTTTCCCAAGTGTTTTCATCATACACTGCTATTCCATCTCCCACTATGTACAGGTAGTCGTCAATGTAGAGCGCTCTCACTGCAGGCATGTTCACAGCCTTTACAAGCTCGATTCCATCCCTGTAGCTGAAGACATATCCGTGATTTCCTGCTGGAAGGAAGAATATCTTGTGTTTGCTGTCTAAGAGAAATGCGTGGTGATTGTAAAGCACTTCACTCCAGGATTCCTTCAAGGTGTACTTTGCCACCTCCTGCGGATTTTCTGCATCGCTCACATCGAACATCGAGAGCTTCACATAGCTCCCCTCCCTTCCAACTCCCAGAATGAGGTGCTCTTCCACAGGATGCAGATATGAGGAGAAGCCCGGGATTTTGAGCTCTCCCTTTATCTCAGGATTCTTAGGATCGCTCAGGTCAATCACGAAGAACGGATCTGTCTCCCTGAATGTGACAATGTATCCCCTGTCTTCAATGAATCTGACTGCATATATCCTCTCATCCTCTCCAAAACCTGTTATTTTTCCCGTAATCTCGAGCTCTCCATCGAGTACGTAGAGATCGTTTTCATCTCCAAGGGTGGTTGCAACCCTCAAATATCCTTCATACTCATCCATTGAGAACTGATTCAGAAGTCTTCCCGGAACCTCTCCCTCTGCAACGGATTTGAGTTCGAGAGAGAGCTTCACTATGTATGTTCTGGACATTTCTCTTTTGATCTCCTTTCTGAAGTCCTGCATTCTGTTCCAGAAGTTGTTTTCAAATTTGAGTCTTTCATCCCTGTCAAGGGAAAGCAGATATTCATTTATTGCATTCTGTATCTCAATCATCTTTGCCTGAGAGCTTATATCATATCCCATGACCTTCTCTATTCTGTCAAGAACCTCCTTTGGAAGTAAATCCTGATTTTCATTCAGAAATCTGAAGTAAATCTCATCCTCACCCATTCTCTTGTTATAAGCAACATATATGGCATTCTCTGACATGTAAACCGTTGAGCCATAGCTCCCAAGGAAATTGATGGACTTCTCAACTTCCCCACTTTCGGGATCTATTTTGAAAACACTGTAAAGGATTCTGCTTCCGGAGAATGGAGGGTGATAGATGTCTGTGCACACGATCTCATAGGGCTTTCCATTGACTGTAAGGGGTTTTACAGGGCAGGGATCGTAGTAATCGAGACCTCTGCTTGTTATGAGATAAATGCTGTCTCCATAGAGTCTTGCTGTAACAAAGCTTCCATCAATCTCAATGTTCCAGAGCTTCTTACCATCTGACTTGCTGTAGGCTGTGATTTCGTTATAGCCAATAACAGCAAGAACATCCTTGTAAAGCAGAAGATTTCCTCCCTTCTTTATCTCAAAGTTCTGGGACATCTCTTCAGGTGGAAATGCTTTCACCGATATGGTCCTGCCCTCTTTTTCTGGATAGTATCTTATGTACGGTCCAAAGAATGTCATGGAGTAGAATATATTTTTTCCATCTGTTTTGACTATATCAGGCTCATCAATACCCTTCACCTGAACGTTTGTTTCAGAGTATCTGTAAGGCATCCCGCCATAAGCTGCTTTCTCCTCCACTACAGACGGAACTGGTGTTGACGTTGGAACAGGGACAGGTGTAGGAGTTGGCATTGGAACCGGCACTGATCTTGCAACAGCCACCTCTGTCATGACGTCAGTCGTAACATAAATCACAGGCAGTCCCTGCTGGATTGCTGTGAGATACTCCTTCATTTCCTGCTCAGATTTGAATCTCTCAAACCCCTCACCCCACCTTTTTTCCGGAAATGTGCTGATGTTCACCTTCTCAACTGAGGGAGACGGTTTCGGCAGAGGAGTTTCTGTCGTTGAAGGTTCCGGGGTTTTTTCTGGCTTCTTTTCACCATTACCGTAGTCAACGCATCCCGCCACCACCACAATCCCAAGCAGAATGAATACCATAATCAGTTTTTTCATAAATTCATCTCGTTGCTTAATCCTAAATAGGTTTTTGTTTCGTTAGGTTGTATATTTTTATTTGATAAATTTTCAGCAGCACTTCCTATCAGATTCCTGCAAAAAATTATTATTGTCTCACCATGATTACGTAACATGGCTGAGAAATTCAGTGAAATTTACGACTATTATGTTGATACGGGCTATGAGCCAAACTTCAAGAGAGACGTGGTGGCTGTTTTCAGAGTAACTCCAGCAGGTAGCTACTCCATCGAGGACTGTGCTGGAGGGGTTGCTGCCGAAAGTTCGACAGGTACATGGACAACTCTTTACGGATGGTATGAAAAGGAGAGGTGGAGCGATCTGTCAGCAAGAGCATACGACTTCCACGACATGGGCGACGGAAGCTGGGTTGTCAAGATCGCTTACCCGTACCATGCGTTCGAAGAGCGGAATCTGCCAGGACTGCTTGCGTCAATTGCAGGGAATGTGTTCGGGATGAGGAGGGTTAAAGCGCTGAGACTTGAGGATCTTTATTTTCCGGAAAAAATTCTCAGAGAATTCAACGGCCCCTCAAAGGGAATTGAAGGCGTGAGAAAAATGCTTGGAATAAGGGAGAGACCGATTTACGGTGTCGTTCCAAAGCCAAAGGTGGGATATTCTGCAGAGGAGTTTGAAGATCTGGCCTACAGTCTCCTGCTTGCCGGGGCAGATTACATGAAGGATGATGAAAACCTCACCTCTCCATGGTACAACAGATTTGAGGAAAGAGCAGAGATAATGGCAAAAATAATTGACATGGTCGAGAGCGAAACAGGGGAGAAAAAAACCTGGTTTGCAAACATAACTGCCGATGTGAGGGAAATGGAGAACAGACTGGAGGTTCTTGGAGACCTTGGACTGAAACATGCAATGATCGATGTTGTGATATGTGGTTGGAGCGTTTTAGAATATTTAAGAGATCTTGCTGAGGACTATGATCTTGCAATCCACGGTCACAGGGCCATGCATGCTGCGTTTACAAGAGATCCCCACCACGGCATTTCCATGTTTGTCCTTGCAAAGCTCTACAGAATTATCGGGATTGATCAGCTCCATGTAGGTACGGCAGGAGCGGGAAAGCTTGAGGGCAGGAAGTGGGAAGTAATTCAGAATGCAAGGGTTCTGAGGGAAAGTAACTACGTACCGGATGATGGTGATGTTTTCCACCTCAGACAGAGGTTCTACGGCATGAAACCGGCATTTCCAGTCAGCTCAGGTGGGCTTCATCCGGGAAATCTCCCGCCGGTGTTCGATGCTCTGGGAACCGACATAGTCATTCAGATTGGAGGCGGAACTGTCGGCCATCCTGATGGGCCCGCTGCTGGAGCTAAAGCAGTCAGACAGGCAATTGATGCGGTGGTTGAGGGTGTGCCACTGGAGGAGTATGCAAAAACCCACAAAGAGCTTGCGAGAGCTCTTGAGAAATGGGGAACTGTGACACCGATCTGATTCCCATTCATCTTCTTTTAAGAAAAGCTTATATTGTACCCCCTCATGTTTTGCCTGAGGGAGGTAATGCTCATGAAACAGCAGGCAGAAGTGAGACAGCTTAGAGAAGGAGGATATGTTGTGATTGACGAGGAACCTTGTGAGATTGTAAGCATGTCTGTAAGCAAACCGGGAAAGCATGGAGCTGCAAAGGCGAGAATTGATGCCATAGGGATTTTTGACAGACAGAAGAGAAGCATTGTCCAGCCAGTAACCGCAAAGATATACATACCCATAGTTGAGAGAAAGCGAGCACAGGTGATCAGTGTTTCAGGAAACGTTGCCCAGCTTATGGATCTTGAAACCTACGAAACCTTTGAGCTTGAATTTGGGGACGAGGTTGCAGACAGGGTTCAGCCGGGGAGTGAAATAGTTTACATCGAATCCCTTGGCAAGAGAAAGATAGCCGAGAAATAGGGGTTTATGCACATAGACAGTTTTTTCGCCACATCCAACTCTTCTGTTGATGAGGCAGATTATGTTATTCTCGGGATACCTTTTGACTCCACCCAGTCATTCAGGTCCGGGTCAAGATTTGCTCCCAATGCCATAAGAGAGGCAAGCTGGAACCTCGAAAGCTATTCTTCCTTTTTTGATTACAATCTTGATTTTGCGAGAATAGCCGACGCAGGAAATGTGAACTGTGACGGGAATTTTGAGGAGATCTCCGAGAGAGTTTCTAAGCTTTTTGAGGAAATAAATGGAATTCCAATAGTGCTCGGAGGAGAACATTCAGTAAGCTACATGGCCTCAAGAAATATTGAGGATTTTGTCTATGTTGTTTTTGATGCACATCTCGATTTGAGGGATGGTTTTGACTCCAACCCATTCAGCCACGCATGCACGGCAAGAAGGGTCATGGAAATTGCAGATGAGGTGATTATTGCAGGCGTCAGGAGCTGTAGCAGGGAAGAACGAGAGTTTGCCGAAAACTCCGGGATTGAAGTCCATTATGCATGGGACCTTCTCGAATACGGTGTGGATGATGTTCTGGATTCCCTTGAAACGAAGGAGAGATTGTACATCTCCCTTGACATGGATTTCTTTGATCCTGCTTACGCTCCGGGAGTGTCAACCCCTGAACCTTTCGGAATCCATCCCTACGAATTTCTGAAAATTCTGGATGAAATTTCAGACAGAGTTGTGGCCTTTGATTTAGTAGAGGTTATTCCTGACTCCAACATGGTGACCCAGATACTGGCTGCAAAACTTGTAAATGAGTTCATAGCATCTAACGCCTCATTAAGATTCTGACGTAATCAAAAGCCTGAAGCAGTTCTCCTCTGTGATGGTACAGCAATGGAGCGGAGATTATAAGATACACCCAGCTCAGCAGAATTCTTGCATGAACAGATGGTAGGGCAAACTGAATGAGGAAGAGAAACAACAAAGCAAGGGCCTCGTAAATGTTCACCTTTCTGTCCATTATGACTGCAAGAGCAAACACTGACTGGGCAGCTGTAAGCAGAACTTCTTCAGTCTGCCTCTCGTCAAGAGGCAGAGCGGTGATTTTCATTGAAGATATGCTGAAAACCACAGCTATCGTTCCGATCAAAAGTGTCCACTGATTTACCTTTGATGAGATCAGAGCGTTCAGACCAGCTGAAGTTCTCAGCTTTCTGACAAGATAAACAGCAACTATGAACTCTGGTGCTTCACTTGCCAGAGGGGCAAGCCACTGAACCATTAAAAAGCTGTCAATACCGAACATTTTGGCAGTTCCAAGGAGTCCCTCACTGAATGCCTCAACACTTATGAGGATAATCACGGCAGAGTAGATCATGAAAAACAGGACGTTTCTTCTTCTTCTTGGTTTCGGAAGACTGCAAAGGTACTCAGGCACACCTGTAGGCTCAAATTCCTCTTTTTCGGCTTTTGTGGTGAGATAGGCATACGTTGCGTATATTGTAACAAAAACCATGCTGTCAAATATCGAAATACTTCCTTTAAGAGGAAGGATGAATGCATAGGTTGATGCAACCATAAGGAAAAATATCTCAAGATTTAATGCCCTGTCCAGCTCAATCTCTTTCCTTTTCAGTTTGAACATCGCCACCAGCATTACAGCACTCCATCCAATACCTATCAGCAGTCTGTTTGCTCCGGTCATGTTGGCTGTTGCGTAATGGATGTAATCTCCACCCACCTTCCCTGCCATCCAGGCAAAGTAGGCATCAACGGCATACTCTGGAAGAACAGCGAGAAGCGCAACTGCAGCAAGGCTCACACTTCTCGGAACATCCATTTCAGCTGTTTCAGCCGCCCAAGAAAGCAGAAAAGCCGCACCAAGAACAGCGAGACCTGAGACAAGTGCCATAACATTGGGAGGATAGTGAACCCCGAGAATAAAGGAGAGAAGCCATGGAATCGTGAGAATAAACGCAAGAAAAATTTGAATCTGGTGGCGGGTGTAATTCATGCTGGAAGGATGAGGTAAGGAATTAAAAGGTTACCATCTAATGCCAGAATCCTCAGCATCAACTTATCTCGAATTGGCTTTCCATTTTCGTGTCATTCTGAAAAGCGTAAGATTGAAATCATGAGGACAGAGACAGCAGACCAGAGTTTGATGTCAAGGTTCCAGTAGAAACACCCCAGACAGATTATCAGGAGATGAATTCTAAAAGTTTATTTACTTCTCTGTGAAAAACAGCAACAATGAAGGTGCTCGTGGTTGATGCTGGCGGCAGAGGTAATGCCATAGCTCATGCTTTTTCAAGGAGTAGAAATGCCAGAGAGATTTACGTTGCTCCGGGTAACGGTGGATCTCTGTTATTTGAAAAGTGTAAAATCGCCATGCTGGACGGTGAGAGAATTCCATCAATAAGATCGATTGATGAGATAGTCAGATTTGCGGTTAAGAACGGTATAGACATCGCCTACATTGGACCTGAAGAGCCTTTAAGTCTTGGACTTGTTGACAGGCTCGAGGAAGAGGGGGTTCCTGCTGTTGGGCCGAAGAAGGAGGCTACGATCCTCGAAGCAAGCAAATGCTGGGCAAAGGACTTCATGAGGAAGATCGGTGTGCCTGTTCCGGACTACTGGAATTTTGATGATCCCGATGAAGCGAAGAACTTCATCAGGGACTATTACTCTGCATACCCTGAAAAAAATCTGGTCGTGAAGGCTGACGGACTTGCGGCAGGAAAGGGCGTTTTTGTGTGCGATTCAATGGAGGAGGCGATTATTGCAGTTGACGAGATAATGGTGAAAAAAAGATTCGGCAAAGCTGGAGATAGAGTTGAGATAGAGGAGAGACTCTACGGTATTGAAGTTGCGTTCACAGCTCTGAGCGATGGAAGGCACGTTGTTCCTTTTGGACATGCGAAGGACTACAAGAGGGCTTTCGATCCGGATGACGTTGAGGGAATGAGAAAGTTTTACATGGGATACTTCGGAAAATACATAACGATGAAGGAGGCAGAAGACCTCTACGAAAAGGGAATGCTCCTTAATCCCAACACAGGAGGAATGGGGGCAATATCTCCGCATCCTGCCGTCAGTGATGAAATCCAGGACAGGATAATGGAGGAAGTTGTTGAGCCGATTGTAAAGAAGTTTCGTGAACTCGAGGGGAAAGAGTTCAGAGGTGTGCTTTATCCTGTTATCATGCTTGTTGAAAGAGAGGAGGGGCTCATCCCAAAGGTTCTTGAGATAAACGTGAGGGACTGCGATCCCGGAGCGGAGGCGAAACTTCCAAGGCTTGAGAGCGATATGCTCGAACTTTCCTGGGCGGTAATAGAACAGAATCTGAATGAGGTTGAGGTCAGGTTCAGCGAGAAGCATGCGGTTGCTGTGTGCGCTGTTTCGGGGGCGATGGTTGGAAGAGAAGGTTTCAAGCCCGGATATCCAGGAGATCACTACACCAATCAGCCCATAAACGGAATTGAGGATATTAGAGATGCCGTCATCTATGCAAATGGAATTGCCAGAACACCAAACGGATTCGAAACAACAGGCGGGAGAGTTCTGACGTTAGCGGGTCTGGACTATACAATAGAGGAGGCGAGGGAGATAGTTTACAATGAGATCAAAAGCATAAGTTTCCCAGGAATGAGGTACAGAAGCACCATAGGGCTGGACGTTCCGGACTGAACACCAAACAATGCTTTCACCGTAAATTTATTAAAACTCCTGTCAGACAATTTCACCGCTGCCACGGTAGCTCAGCAGGTAGAGCGCGTGCTTGGTAAGCACGAGGTCGCGGGTTCAAATCCCGCCCGTGGCTCTTCTATTTCTGGTTTTAAGTCCTGCGATAATATGGATTTGGTCAGGAAATGCATCCATTCAGGATACTCGAAGCAATGTTCAAGGCGGTGAGACTTGTGACCGGAACGGAAATAGAGGTGATCAGGAGTTACAATGGGAAAAACATGGAATCCTCTGGAATTTAGCATATCCGTTTTCAAAGCTTTTCTCCAACACTTTCTAAGAATTTCTTAACAAGAACTTCATCCAGATAATAACCGGATTTCATGAAATTCAGGATGTATGGTTTAGTTTCTCCGATTGTTCCCCTATTTTTGGCAGTTTTCAAAAGGCCAAGAGTCCCGATATACCCGATACCCATCTTCTCAGCAACTCTCCTCCCCTTTAGATCGTCAATTAACAGAGGTATATTTTTCTCAATTGAGAGAGCGATTGACCTTATCGAGGAAAAAAAACTGTGAGAACGTTGCAATTCAGGAGCATGTAAAAGCTACCGATCTGGCCAGAAAGCTGTCTGAGTAGGGTGGGTTGGATATGTTAATAATAGCACATCCGATTACTCGGCTATGGTCGATGTTCCAAAGAGGCGCGCTGTATAGAAGGTTATCATCGTCATCAGAGATTAGAAAGATTTTGTTCCAAGACAAGTTGTTGAAGTAAAAGAAATAAATAAGAGCCATCAAGAATACAGCAATGATTGCCCTGAGGGATTCAAAAATTATAGACAACACTGAAGGAAATGAGCTTGTTAATGTTATTAAAGACAGACTAAAAAGGTGTAACGAAGCAAAGTTTGCAGTTGGATATTTCTTCCTAAGCGGATTCAACCTTGTGGATGAAGATTTTCCTAATGAGGTTAGAAAAAGGCCATTTTTAAAGTTAGTAATGGGTAATGAAACTACTCACGAGACCAAAGAAGAACTTGTCGAAGGATACGACTTAAGGGAATATTTTAAGCAAATGATGATAGAGGAATTGCAGAGCAAAGAACTCGACGAATTCCAAATAAATCAGCTAAGAAGGCTGAGAGACTACATCGCCCAAAATCTAATAGAAGTCAAGTTGTTTGATAAATCAAGATTACATGCCAAGCTTTATCTGTTTTTAAAAGATTTAGAGGACAGATATGGCTCACCTGGGGAAGCAATTGTTGGCTCCTCTAATTTTACTGCTGAGGGTCTTACCAGAAACAAGGAACTAAATGTAATACTGACCGAAAGAGAGGATGTTATCTACCTGAACAACTGGTTTGATCAGTTGTGGGATGAAGCAATTGAATTTAATGAGGACCTAATTAAAGTGATTAAAGTTTCTGGTGTCTTGCCCGACACTGATTATCCAAAACTCGGCAGGTTTGTGGATCCAGAGACTCTCTTCAAATATCTGGTGTACAGGTGGACAGAAGGAAAGGTTCTGAATCTGATAGAAAAAGACATACTCATGGAATTTCAGCTTGTTGGTGTTATTAATGCAATAAATATCCTGAACTACTATAATGGTGTAATCCTTGCAGATTCTGTTGGTTTGGGGAAGAGCTTTATGGCTGCTGCAGTTATTCAGGAATTTTTGAATGGCAAGCACCCGCACTGGCTGCCAAAAGGTAAGGAGTATCCAGCTGTGATGCTTGTTCTACCACCATCCATCATTTCTCAGTGGGAGGATTTGCTTGTTGGTAGGGCTGATGAAAGAACAATAGCAAAGCTGGAAAGGGGAGAGAAAGTTAGGATAAACTCGGAGTTCTTCTTCGAGGACAACTTCAAAAGAATGGTGAAGGGAGATTACAACCACAAAATATACGAGATCTATGATGGAAGTGGCGAGAAGTTACTTGGCAAAATCGCTTTTCTCTCGCTCGGCCTCTTCCAGAACTACAGGGTAGATTTGAAGAAAGGGGATATTGATGAGAGACTGAAGAAGATTGCTGAAGAATACGATCTCTTTGTGATAGATGAAGCTCACAAATACAGAAACAAGAACACAAATCGCTGGAATGCGGCAAGAGCTTTGCAGAGGAAATCGAATAATTTCCCCAACAGGTTCATGCTTTTGACCGCAACCCCGTTAAACAACACGATAGATGACCTCTACAACCTTATAAAGATATTCACAGACGACACTCTGATTACTTTCAGAATGAAAAACATTCCGA
>WAMS01000063.1 GCA_015522195.1 Geoglobus sp.
GCGTTACGGGGAGAATGCCGATGTTCACATAAGGAAAATTGTGAGAAATCTTGCAGGAGGCCTTAAATGAATTTTTCCTGAATTGTATCCTGAGAAGGCAGTGCAATTGCCCTGACCGGAAATCCGGAAGTAGAAATTTTTGGAAAAGTATATTAATACACCTTACAGTCCTTTGAAGTCTATGGAAGCCAGAGAAACCAGAAAAAGTGACGATTCTGGAAGGAATGTGTTTTTACTTGGATTTGTGAGCTTTTTGAACGATATGAGCAGTGAGATAATCTTGCCGATACTCCCCTTTTTTCTGAGGGGTTTTGGAGCAGGTTATGCCGGAATAGGTGCTGTAGGGGGAATAATCGATGGCTTTGGAAATCTTGTGAAGGTCTTCTCAGGATACCTCTCAGACAGAATCGGAAACAGAAAAATGATGGTCTTTTCAGGCTACCTTCTGTCATCAATTTCAAAACTCATCCTTTCATTTTCCGGTTCAACTGCTTCAGCCGGAGCTCTTGTAACTCTTGACAGAATTGGAAAGGGTTTGAGAACCTCTCCAAGGGATGCTCTGCTGGCAGAATCAGGAATGAAAAGCGGTAAAGCATTTGGATTCCACAGAATGATGGACACACTGGGGGCGGTTATGGGCACATCACTATCACTTTTGCTGGTGTATCTGGGATTTGAGTACGGGAATGCCATCTTCATTGCTGCAGCAATCGGATTTTTTGCCGTCGTTCCTCTCATCTTTGTCAGAGAGACAGGATACCCGGTAAAGAAACCTGAAATAACTTTCAGATTGAAAAAATTCTCGTTATTTTCCTTCTTTGTAGGTTTTGCAAACATAAGCTACATGTTTTTTCTGCTGAAAGCAGGAGATCTTGGAGTTCAGACTGCTGTTGGGATGTATCTTGTTTTCAACATAATTTATGCCCTGTTTTCCTATCCTTTCGGCATTCTGGCTGATAAAATTGGAAAAACCAAGAGTCTCTCATTGGGTTATCTGATTTTCACGGTTTCATCCATCATTATGTACTACGGTGAAACGTTCTATTACCTGCTTATGGGTTTTGTTTTTTACGGCCTCTTCATGTCAGTTGTTGAGGCCCAGCAGAGAGCATTTGCATCTGATCTGAGCATCTCATATGGCTTTGGAATAGGAACCTACCACTTCATATTTGGAATATCAACAATTGCAGGAAACATCATTGCGGGAATGATCGCCGACATTTCCCTGAGTCTGGTTTTTGCCTATTCCGCGGTTATGTCTCTCATCATATCTGTCTGCTACGCAGCGATAAAATTCTGAAACGTGACTGATCATCAAATTTTAAATATTGAGTCATACTCCCTGATGCCATGAAGTATAAAGTCGCAATTCTCGGAGCAACAGGCATGGTGGGACAGAAGTTCATTCAGATGCTTGAAGGCCATCCGTGGTTTCAGGTTTCTGCTCTGATAGCCAGCGAGAGGAGAGTTGGAAAGATATACAGCGATGAGGTCGACTGGATTGTCTCGAAGGACATTCCAAAAAATGTGACTGAAATGGAGATGCTTCCCATGGATCCAAAGAGGATTGATGCGGACATAGTCTTTTCAGCCCTTCCATCTGACGTTGCAAGAGACATTGAAGCAAGGTTTGCATCTGAAGGGTTTGTGGTTGCAAGCAATGCCTCAGCATTCAGAATGGAGGATGACGTCCCTCTCGTAATTCCCGAGGTTAATCCCGATCATCTTGGTCTTATTGATGTTCAGAGGAAAAAAAGAGGCTGGGATGGATTCATAGTCACAAATCCCAACTGCACCACAATAGTTCTTGTGATCACACTCAAGCCCCTTCTGGACATTGGCCTGAAAGAGGTCAACATGGCTTCAATGCAGGCACTCAGCGGTGCAGGCTATCCCGGTGTGCCATCCCTTGCCATAACTGACAACATAATCCCATTCATAAGAGGGGAAGAGGACAAGGTTGAAACAGAACCTCTGAAACTCCTCGGTTATTTTGACGGAAAGCGCATAAGATTTGCCGACATCAGTGTTTCGGCCTCCTGTCACAGGGTTCCGGTTATTGATGGACACACAGAAGCCGTGTTTGCAAAGTTCAGCGGGAAGGTAGAGGTTGACGAAATTGCCGATGCCTTCAGATCCCTTAAACCGGTTGATGGGCTTCCAACATCACCTGAAAATGTCATAGTTGTGAGGGATGAACCAGACAGACCTCAGCCCAGACTTGACAGAAATGAGGGAAATGGAATGAGTGTGGTGGTTGGCAGAATACGAAAGGATGGAGAGGACAGGGTTAAGTACATAGCAATGGGTCACAACACAGTCAGAGGTGCAGCTGGAGCAAGCATTCTCAATGCTGAACTGATGGTCAAGGAAAAATTAATATAGTGGTTGGTTTTGGGAGTTAAAAAACAAGGAGGTAGATAGGAATGGCAGAAAATTCTGTGTTTGTCGGAAACAAGCCTGTAATGAACTATGTTCTGGCTGTGCTGACACAGTTCAACAGTGGAATTAAGGAAGTCTCTGTTAAGGCAAGGGGAAGGGCAATAAGCAGAGCAGTGGATGTGGCAGAAATAGTCAGAAAAAGATTCCTTCCGGATGTTGTCGTAAAGGACATCCAGATTTCAACAGAAAAGGTTGAGAGCGAGCAGGGAGAGGCAAACGTCTCTGCAATAGAGATAACCCTTGCAAAAGCAGAATAATCCAAGAGTAAATCTGTTTTCTCTTTTTGCTCCGTTGCAAAAATTTTTTAAAACAAATTCCCCTCCTGAGCTCAATGATTGAAGGATATCCCACACTTGACGACATAGACTATTCCGGTAAAAGAATTCTGATGAGGATTGACATCAATGCACCGATTTTTGAGGGAGAAATTCTCGATACAGCCAGATTTAAAAGCCATATTCCCACGATAAGGGAGCTTGAGGATTCTGCTCTTGTTCTGATTGCCCACCAGTCACGACCCGGTAAAACCGACTTCACAGATCTCAGCAACCATGCTGAAGTCCTCTCAAAGCTTCTTGAAAGGGATGTGAAGTACGTTGATGAGCTGTTTTCTGAATGTGCCATAAGAGCAATATCCACAATGAAAACGGGGGACATAACAATTCTTGAGAATGTCAGATTTTATTCTGAAGAGGATCTCAAAAAGACACCTGAAGAGCACTCAAGATCCCACATCGTGTCAAAACTCTACAGACATTTTGATATGTATGTCAACGATGCCTTTTCAGCATCCCATCGCTCTCATGCAAGTCTTGTTGGCTTTCCAGTTGTTCTCCCATCTGTTGTTGGCAGGTTGGTTGAAAAGGAGGTAAGTGCTCTCTCTAAAGCTCTCAAAAGCGATGGAAGAAAAGTGTTTGTGCTTGGAGGCGCCAAGATAAACGATTCTGTTAAGGTGATGAAAAACGTACTTGAAAGAGGGATAGCAGATAGGGTTTTTCTGACAGGTGTTGTGGCAAATTATTTCCTGATGCTAAACGGAGTTCAGATGGGAGAGTGGTGCAGAAGGGTGGTTGAAGACAATATGGAGGGTGTTGACGACAGGGAAACAAGAAAGCTGTATGAGAAATATTCAGAAAAAATTTTCCTGCCTGTTGATTTCGGTATCGAGGTGGAGGGAGAGAGAATTGATGTCGGGATAGAAGAGCTGGGAGAAATTGAAAATCCTGTCATCAAGGACATAGGCAGAGAAACCGTAAAGCTGTATTACGGAGACATAGGCGAATCGGATGTTGCTGTCATTAACGGCCCTGCCGGAGTTTTTGAGGAGGAGGAGTTTTCATACGGAACATTTGAAATTCTAAGAGCTGTATCGAGTGCCGGATTTTCTGTTGTGGGGGGTGGACACATATCATCGGCTGCAAGGATTCTTGGACTTGATGAGAGATTTGATCACATATCTACCGGCGGAGGAGCAAGCATAAGGTTCCTGAGCGGTGAAAAACTACCAGCACTTGAGGTGATAAAGAAGTACTGGAGTGAAAGATGGTCCCATTTCCAGATTTCATAACTACTGCTCAAGCCTTGCCAGTTCTTTTGCGTGAGCCCTCATTATGTCACTTCTTGTTATGATTCCCACAAGCTTTCCATCGCTGACAACGGGCAGTCTCCCAACATCATGGGATATGAGAAGTTTCAGGGCGTTTTCAAGATTTTCATCCGGTGAAACGTATATCAGCTTTCTCGTCATTATTTCATCAATCCTCTTTGTATCCTTCTCATCATCGGGAATTTTGTTGATGTCACTTAACGTTATTATACCTGCGAGCCTGTCATTCTCCACTACCGGAAATCCGAGATGACCTGTTGTTTTTACAAGATACAGCACATCCTTAACCGTGCTTGAGGGACTGACCGATATGACACCATCAGCGGGAGTCATGGCATCAGAGACCCTGATTGTTTCAAGAATGTCCTTCACAAGCTCTCTTCTGTGTGCGGGACTGTCTGCCCTTGTTTCCATCTGTTCTCTGTAAATGCTTATGCCACCTGAAAGAACATAGGAGATGGAGGAGGCTGTCATGATGGCTGGAAGAAGCTCGTAACCACCGCTCATTTCAAGAACCATGATTATGCTGGCAATTGGAGTTTTTGCCACGGCAGAGATGAATGCACCCATACCTATGATGGCGTATATTCCGGGAAACTCAATGGCCCCCGGCATGAAAAGCTCTGCAATGCTGCCAACAAGTGCACCAACCATGCTCCCTATTACAATGGACGGTGCGAAAACACCACCGCTCCCCCCGCTTCCAACTGTAAATGATGTGGCAAGTATTTTTGCAACGAGCAGACCCAGAATTATTCTCATTCCGAGCTGACCGTCTATGGCAAGCTGAACATATCCATAACTCATACCCATGGTCTGGGGAATAATCAGAGCAATTATGCCTGTTATGAAACCTCCAATAGCCGGTTTCAGCCAGCTTTTCACTTTTATCTTTTTGAAGGTGTCATGGATTAAATAAAAAAATCTCACGTATACCTGAGCGACTCCAACACAGAGTATGCCGGTAATCGCAAAAAAAGGTATTTCTGCAAAATCCACCCTGATTATTTCAGGGGTTCTGAAAATGGAACCGGGATATTCATGGTGATACAGGAAAAGAAATAAGGAGAAAACCATGTAGGATATTATGGAAGTGATGAATGCATAGATGAGCCCATCAGTCTCTGCATCCTTTCTGTAAAGAACCTCAATCCCGAAAAGAGCTCCGCCCAGAGGTGACCGAAATATACCCCCGATGCCTCCTGCCATTCCTGAAACAACAAGAATCCTTCTCTCTCTATCGCTTAGACCCAGTTTCTGTGCTATAAACGAGCCAAATCCTGCTCCAATCTGGGCAACAGGGCCCTCTCTTCCCGCACTTCCACCACTGCCTATGGTGAGAGATGTGGCTATGGCTTTGATCACCGGCACCCTTCCTCTTATCATCCCGTGCTCTCTGTGGAATGCTCTGATAACGGAATCTGTTCCATGCCCCTCTGCTTCAGGCGAGAATCTGTAAACAACAATTCCGCTCAGTGCACCTCCTATAACCGGAATTATGAAATAAGGTATTTGAGGAAGATCGATATTCAAGTCAAATATTTTAACCTCACCGTACGCATTTGGAAGATCAATGCCTCCAAATCCGTTCAGGAAAATCTCTGTAACGAGATCTATGAGCACATAGAGGATTATGGCCCCTGCTCCACATACGATTCCGGTGAGGATCACAATCCCGAGAAAATAACCTTTTTGGTATCGTTCTTTCACGGAAACAACTCAGTGAGTTTGTTTAAAACCTTTATCAGTTTTGATGGACTATGTTTTTCGACTTTTGCCTCAGTGGAAGATAGAGGTCGTATTCAAACTCAGGATTGACTATTGAAAATCCCATTTTCCTGTAGACATGTATCGCCCTCTTATTTGTTCGTTCGGTCACAAGGGTTATTCCATGGAAACCAGCTTTCCTGCAGTATTCTATCATTTCCCTGAGTATTCTCTGCCCTATGCCCCTATCCTGATAATTCTGATGAACGAAAATGGAGAGATCAGCAATACCGGGATCCTCAGCCGGGACAATAGAGCAGTGACCGACCAGATTTCCCTTTATTTCAGCAATGATGCTGAATCCATCCTCTGCAAGGTAATCTATCCATTTTTCGATTCCGATTCTTGTGGATGGCGGCAGCCCCAGACATCTGTTCTCGGGGGTGAAGCTCTCGTACATTTTTATGAGTCTCTCTCTATCCTTGGGATGATTATACTCTCTGATTACAACTCTGTCACCCTTTCTGTCAGTGTATTCTACAGCATGAAATTCTGGAAAAGTCCTCTGACCTGTCCCAGTCTGATCTCCCATTGGGACAAGAAAAAGGAGAGAATA
>WAMS01000064.1 GCA_015522195.1 Geoglobus sp.
GTAACAGCAACCATGGAGATGGGAGCCAGATTGAGAGGAGGGAATGGACTCTTCAGCTGGATAATGAAACTTCCATGGAAAAACCCGTTGTTTGCGTCTATAGCTCTGTCAATGATTCTTTTTGCATTTGGAGGGGCTTCAGGAGCTGTCAATGCAGGATACAATCTGAATTATGTTGTTCACAATACTGCCTGGGTTCCCGGGCATTTTCACCTCACAGTTGGTTCAGCAGTTGCTCTGACATTTATGGGAGTTTCATACCTCCTCGTTCCCAGGGTGTTTGATAAAAAGCTTTTCAGTGAGAGATTGGCTCTGTTTCAGATATATCTCTGGTTTATCGGAGTAACAGTGTTCTCATTTTCAATGATGTACCTCGGAATTCTCGGCTCGCCCAGAAGAACCTATGACGTAACCTATTCTCCTGATCTCATTTCCCAGTGGTCTCCTTACCTTCTTGCAACAGCCTTGGGTGGCACAGTCATGCTTGTCAGCATCCTGATGTTCCTGTATGTCATCCTAAGAACACTGCTTTCAAAAGAAGTTGTTAGCTATGAGGAGGAATGGGAAAGCACTGATCCTGGAAATCCCGGATTGGTTGACAATCTGCGACTGTTTTTTGCGATCGCCATCCTGATAATACTTGTTGCCTACGTCCTTCCAACGCTGAACATAATCAGAATGGGATCACCTGGGGCTCCACCGGTTCTGCCGACCATGTGACTGCCATGAAAGGGTTAATTCAAATTTTTAAGCTCAAAATTGTATTTCTTTTACTTTTTGTTGCAGGGGCATCTTACCTTATTGCCAGCAGGGATACATTCAGAATTGACATCCTAATTCTGCTTGTTGTCTCCGGATTTCTCTCTGCTTCCGGTTCCTCGGCTTTAAACAATTACTTGGATAGAGACATTGACAGAATCATGAGAAGGACGAGTTCCAGACCTCTGCCGGCAGGAGAAATAAATCCCAGATCTGTTCTTTTAATGGGCAGTCTAATGATAATTTCTGGACTTCTGCTTGCAGCATGGATAAATCTTATTACGGCACTCTTTGTATTTACGGGCACACTGATATACAGCTGGGTTTACACCGTCATGCTGAAAAGAAGAACACCTCTTAACATTGTGATAGGTGGTTTTGCAGGTAGCTGCTCAGTTCTTGCAGGATTTTCAGCTGCCGGTGAGTACATGAACATCCAGGGAATTCTGCTCTCACTGCTTATTTTTCTCTGGACGCCACCCCACTTCTGGAGCTTTGCGTTGATGTACAGAGAAGATTACAGGAGAGCCGGGATTCCGATGCTTCCTGCAGTGATGGATGAGCATGGGTCCAGAAAATACACAGCTATCAGCGCATTTCTGCTTCTGGCTTTCTCTCTTGCAATTTATCTGTTCAGCTTTGGGTTTATTTATCTCATTGTCTCGATTCTGGCAGGTCTTTTTATGGGTTACCTTGCTCTGAGTGTCCTGAAAACAGGAGGTTATGTTAAAACCCTTTACAAATTTTCGGGAGTTTACATCGGGGCCCTCTTTTTGGGGGTTCTGGTTGATTCACTTCTCTTTTAACTGGTCTGAATCTCAATTGATGGTTGTATACGAGCAAAGAATTATTAAACCGCTTTTCAAATTTCAGGCTGTGAAGATCTCGGAATTTCAAAATCTGATAAGGGATCTGTATTTCACAAAAGACAGTAAGAGAGGAATTGAGAACACATTCATCTGGTTTGTTGAGGAGGTTGGAGAGCTTGCGAGAGCCATAAAGACGGGAGAGAACACAGGCGAGGAATTTGCAGATGTTCTTGCATGGCTTCTCAGTCTTGCAAATCTTTGCAATGTTGATGTCGAGAATGAGGTGAAAGCTAAATATCCCGGACTCTGCATTAAATGCAGTTCAAATCCCTGTAAATGTGAAGAGGTGATGTGATGTTTCTCGTTGTCAGAGATGAGGACATAAGGGCAGGAATCACTACTGACAAGTACTTTATATGGACTGAAAAAATTCTGAAGGAAAAGGGAGTCAATCCCCATGTTGTTGCCGAATTCACGGCATCAAGATGGGGAATTTTCTCAGGCCTGAGCGACGTTTTAAGGCTGATGGAAGGCAGAGATATTGATATTTATGCAATGCCCGAAGGAAGTCTGTTTTTTCCTCATGAGCCTGTCATGATTGTCACTGGAAAGTACCTTGATTTTGCAAGATTTGAGACTGCAATGCTCGGATTCATCTGCCACTCATCAGGAGTTTCAACAAAAGCATTCAGGGCAAAGCTTGCTGCTGGGGACAAAAGAGTGCTGTCCTTCGGTACAAGAAGACAGCATCCTGCTATTGCTGCGATGATCGAAAGGGCAGCATGGATTGCAGGTGTTGATGGTGTTAGTAACTTTGCAGCTGAAAAGTATCTCGGAATTGAGAGTCTCGGAACAATGCCCCACGCATTGATAATTTCCTTCGGTGATCAGGTGAGGGCATGGAGAGCGTATCATGAGGTGATTGATAAAAGTGTGCCGAGGACGATGCTTGTTGACACATACTGTGATGAGAAAAGCGAGGCGATAAAGGCTGTTGAAAATATTGAGAGGGTTGATGCTGTAAGACTTGATACGCCAGGCAGCAGAAGAGGTGACATAAGGAAGATAATTGAAGAAATCAGATGGGAGCTCAGGATAAGGGGGAAGGAGGATGTTAGAATAGTTCTGAGCGGTGGTGTGGACATAGAGGACATCTACAGCCTGAGAGACATAGTTGATGTTTTTGGGGTTGGAACAAGCATTGCCGGCGCAGGTCCAATAGACTTTTCCATGGATATAGTGGAGAGGGATGGAGAGTTCTGTGCTAAAAGAGGGAAGAGGAGTGGAATGAAACAGGTTTACAGGAACTGGGAAAAGCTTCTGGATGAAGTAAGGCTTTTCAAAGATGAACCTCCAGATAACATGGATCCCATGCTAAGAAAGTACATGGAAGCCGGAAAAATAATTGTGGAGCCCGACATCGATGAATCGAGGAGGATAGCTCTAAAACAGATGGAGGTAATCATGAAAATGCGTAGGGAGGAGGACTTTATTTTTGACAAACTCTGACTCAATCCATAATCTCCAACCTTTTTGAGAGAACAATGGCGGAAACAAGCAAAACTGCTCCAGCAAACGGATATGCAAGAAATTCAGTTGCTGTGTAGTAGCTTCCAGCAGAAATTCTTGCCGCAACTCCAGCCATCATCGAGCTGGATGAGAATGATGCTGTAACAAAGGAAACGGATATTAGAGAGAATACCAGCTGACTTCTTTCTCTGTCTCTGAAGATGAGGGATGATATTGATCCGAGTGATGAGAATATCATTGAAAGTGAGATTGAATAGATGAAGAGTAATGCTGGATTTTTGATCCCAACATTCAGATAAAGAAGAGCGATCCAGATTGCCGAGAGAACTGAGGAGATGAGCAGTGAAACAGATATCTTTGATGATATGAACTCAGTGCTGCTCAAAGGAGTTGAAATAATGATCTCGTATGTTTTTGTCTCATACTCCTCGCTTATAAGGTCAATTGCAAGTCCTCCAGAGATTATCGCTGTTGTTATAATTAGCAGAGGTATCAGGACAGCATAAATAAATCTGAAGGTGATGGATGATCCCTCTTTGATCTCTGACCTTCTGAACTCATCATCATAAAACCTGAATCCGTGATCTGGAGGGATGCCGTTTCTCTCTCTGAGTCTTTTCTGGTATTCTTTAAGTATTTCCTTAACCTTGGAGGAGGCTATTATCCCTGTTATCTCATCCTTGGGAAGGTAGACGGTTACAAAATTTACTGAAGAGGTATTTTCCCGGGGGAGATATATAAGGGCGTCAATCTCTCCTCTGTAAAAATCATTCAATCCATCCTCCAAGCTCTGGTATCTGACATCTGCTCCTGACATTTTAAGAACAGGACACTCTCCTGCAACTCCAACCTTGACCCCAGAAAGAGCTATAAAATCCGGCTTGTAGAGCACGAGAAGCCCGAACGTGATTATTGATGAAAATGAGGCAATGAATATGAGTATTGCCATCGCTGACATTATTGTTCTCTCTCTTGCAATCATTCTCAGATCCTTCACAATCATTGCCCTCATGTC
The DNA here is from genome assembly GCA_015522195.1 of Geoglobus sp. Lineage (GTDB taxonomy): Archaea > Halobacteriota > Archaeoglobi > Archaeoglobales > Archaeoglobaceae > Geoglobus. Next base: position 4,114 of record WAMS01000064.1, read on the forward strand.
ATGCTCACCGCCATGAAGTTGTAGGCAAAATGTACGGCAACAGCAGCAGCGTAGCCAATTCTCCAGTCTTTTCCGGACAGAACTGCAAAGATGAAAGATGCGGTGAAATGGAGCAGAAATGGAAACAGCAGGAACTGGCCTGGCAAAACTATGCTGTAATCGCTGAACACCTTTGCAAAAAGAAGAGACTTTTCAGCCAGGAAAAATCCGCCTGCAACAGCAAAGACTCTTCTGATTGTTCTTTCAGGGTAAATGAGCACGGATTTGAAGAACTCTTCAATGACCGCAACTCCAAGCATCAGGACGGCAAAGGAAGGCAGAAGTGGAACAGAAAGGCTGAAAAATATGAGAAAGAACTCAAGGAAAAATGCAAAGAAAACAGTCATGGCTGCAAGTACAAATGCGAGGGCATCATTTTTTGCAGAGAAGGACAAGACATCTGCAAATTTTTTGAAAGGAGAGCTGTAACTCTGGATGTTTTCAACGGTCATGGACTCCGATGTGAGATATATGAGCGTGAGACCCATGAAGAAAAGGGGAATTGCGCTGATAACAAAATCTCCAGGCGAAAATTCCTCATTTGCAAGGTCTCTAAGCAGAAATGTAACTGGGGATATATCCGAAAGCGGGAGCCCCGAAAATATCGAGGGTATCACGAGATACACAAGAACTAAGAGGTTTACAACGAGAATGAGAAATGTAAGCTCCCGGTATGACCTTGAGTTTACTGCAATGAACGCCTGGGCTGAAAACAGAAGAACAAATGCAGGAAGAACATAAACAATACCCTTCGATGCAAAGATTAAGGATGGAATCAGTGCAAAAATAAGAGACAGGATGAAGTAGGGAAGCATCTTCTGTAAAAGATAATCTGTGCTGCCGATAGGTGATGCAAGAAGAATTTCAACTCTTTTGAGTCTGACATCTTCCGCTACGGATGATGAGAAGAGCTGCATTGCAAAAAAGGATGGTATCAGGAAGAGAAAGGCCTGAACCATCTTTGAAATCAGAGATGGTGGTGAAAATGTGTCGGGAGTGAAGAACTCTGCTGTCTCCCTTTTAATTCCAACAACCTCTTCACCAAGCGGTTTTTGCTCTATGGCTCTTTTTATCACATCTTCTCGCATTTCGGGCTCGATTTTTTCCTGAGATGGAATTCTTTCCTGAATTTTTTTGATCTCCTCAATGGAAACTGGTTTTGGTGTGAACTCTGGCTTTATCTCTCTTTTCAGGTATTCTGCTCTTATCAGAACGGGAAATGCTCTATCGCCGTAGTTGTCGTAAAGCCATTTTGAGAACTCATTTTCAAGAAACCTTTTCATCTCTTCTCCGGCAGACATGGATTTTAAATCATCTCTGACAAAAACCTCTCTTTCAGAGATGAAAACATCAATTTCACCATTTTTCAGCAGCTCGATGCCACTTTGAAAGCTTTCAACTGTGAAATGATGGAAGACCCTGCTCTGGATTATGTACTGATCACTCGCCGAAATGTAAATCCCTGAATCTGATGAAAATCCGTGAGAGAAGGATATGTAAGAAACAGCAATTGCTCCGATACTCAGGATAACAAGAAAAATTCTGAATCCTGTCGTCATCTTTCTTGCAGATTTTTTAAGCTCAGCCTTCAGCAATGGCAGCACAAATGGCCTTTCCAAATCTTAATATATTTCTTTTTTGGACTTTGTCTGATGCTGGAAGTGAGGAACATAGAGAAGAGCTTTGGCAAGATTTCTGCGGTGAAAAACATCTCATTCAACCTTGAAAAGGGATACGTACTTGGAGTGATAGGTGAGAACGGGGCGGGAAAATCAACAACCCTCAGAATAATATCGGGCTTGCTTAAACCAGACAGTGGTGAGGTGCTGTACGAGGCCATAAACCTCTTTGAGAACCTCAGGAAAATAAAAAGAAAAATAGGCTATTTACCTGAGTATGATTCTCTCTACGACAATCTTGATGCAGTGAGCTATCTGAAGATGTTTGCTGAGATTTACGGTGTTGATGTAGATCTGGCTGAAAGAAGAATTCATGATCTTCTTGATTCTCTCAATCTACCACCGAACAGAGAGATAGGTAATTTTTCAAAAGGCATGAAAAGGAAGCTTTCAATTGCAAGAACTCTTGTCCATGATCCGGATTATCTGATTTACGATGAACCGACAAGCGGTCTTGATCCTGCAACATCCCTTGCTGTGTCTGAGTTCATAAAGGAACAGGGAAAGAATGGAAAGGCTGTTGTGTTCTCAGCCCATAACATGTTTTACATAGAGACTGCCTGCGATCACCTTCTCATCATCAAAGGCGGTGAGGTGCTTTACTCAGGGACAATAGATGATCTCAGGGAAATGATGAAGAAATACGTGGTTGTTGTTGATTACAATGGAAAGGAGAAAGAATTCATAACAGATAGTGTTGAGGAAGTGAACAGGATAATAAAGGAAACCGTTCAGGATGGCAGAGAAGTTGTGAGGATCGAAACAAAAATTCCGAGGCTTGAAGAAATTTATTTCAGGCTGACAAATTCTTCCAACACCATCACCTCAGGTTCCAGAAATCAAAATAAAGGTCCAAACCGTAGTTGAAGCTCTGCTCTGATCAATTTTCGTTTTATGCTATTGTTGAAAAATTCAGATTGCTGGAATTGGGGAGATGCTGTGAGGTTTATTATCGGGTCTGAATAACATGATCTTCAGAGTCAGAAAAGATTTTTAACACTTTTATCATATTCAAATTTTGCTCCGGCTCAGATGAATTAATCTTAGCATTCCAGGGCCGAGATTCGGCGGACTGTCATCGAAGCATTTATTGAAAAAATTGGCTATAGGGTCAAAGGATTGTTTTTCAATCTCCATTTTCAGGAGTCTTCAATTCTAACATTGTTTTCTGAGGAAAATTCAGTAGTGTGTTAACGCTGGAAGAAGCCCGAGAATAGGGGATCATTCAAGTACCCGTATGCATCTTGCCAAATTGGGAGAAAGGTTATATTTATAGCACTGACTCAGGACTTCACATCTTCAGGCAAAAGCTCAACCCATGAAAGTGGATAAACTTTCCTTTCAATTCTCTCCTCTTCAACTTCAAGGGAAGTTTTTGTCAATCTCATTTTTTCGAGTAATCTGATTATTATCTTTTCCAAGACTCCACCCGGGTCTTTTGGATAGCTCATACACGCTTAAACCGCTATTTTTGGTCGCGGATCCATAAATGAGCTCTTCAGTGTACATTCTCTGCAACTCCAGCATTTAAGACACCTCGGGAATGTGTCAATTCAGGCTTGGCCGTTTAACTAAGCTTATCCAAGCTTTAGGCTACACCCACAATATTTTAGGAATTTTATCAATGCATAGTATATAAATTAACACAGAAAACATCTCAGTGGATAGAACTTGCAGAATTCGACAAAGTAATCATTGTAGCGATATACAGGGGATATGAAAAAGCCTATTTCCCAATGAGTTCGTTTGTGGTGAATTCTTTAAGGTATCTGCACGGAATGATAAAAAAGTAGAGTCAAAAAATTGGTAAAATTGGGCTACCTCGATATAAACCCCATCCTTCTGGTTTGAGATACAGATTGACAGAGAGTGGCTGGCAACCGGCGAAAAAATCGGATGACAAGAAAAAAGTGGAAGGGACGCATAATTGAACCCGTATCGGTGCTCTGCTTTACATCTCTTCCAGTCTTTGTGCCAATATTGTTTTAGAGTGCTGGAGATGTAGCAGCCAGTTACTTTTTAAATACCGGTGTTCTGAGAAAGCGGGTAAATGACAACAGCACATTTAAAGGTTACAGCTATTCTTTCAGCTCTGAGGTGGAGGAAGTAACCCTGCAGAAAATATAATTTCTGAACGGCTCCACATCGAATCCCGAACCATACAATCTCTTCAAAATTGCCTCCAGTATCCATGCAAAGAATTCTGAGTACTCTTTCCCCATGCTGTGATAAGCCATTATCTCCAGAGACTCATTTTTCATTCTATAGGTCAGATGATCAAAAAAACCAGAATCCAGCACGAATGATTCCAGGTAGATCAGGTACTCGTGTTGATCCAAATTATTAACTGGTTTCTCTGCGATTGAGCTTATTGCGTATTCTACGTAGTCCATAAGGATAGTTTCGTCTCTCTCGCCCATCAACACCATTTTCAGAATTGGCCTGTCGAGAATAACTGCATTTCTGAAGTACGGTTTTTCTTGGTTGCTGTGATTATTGAGGTGTTCAAGAGCATCTTCGATAATGCTTCCAAAAGTTTTTCTTTTTTGCCTTGCTTCTTCTCTCAGAATTTTGTCATGTCCTGGTGAGATGTATGTGGACACTCGGACTTTCTTATTCATTAAATCAAAATTTAATGATCGACATTATATATTAATTTTTCTGAGTTAAGATGGTATCCAAAAAATAATGGTAAGCCGATCCAATCTGATAGGATATCCAACCCCAGTCCTAACCTGCATGTTCAAAAAGTGGAACGGCAAAGTACACGACATCAAATTGCTACTGGGAATTCCTGAAGTTTCCCATTCATAAGAGAAG
>WAMS01000065.1 GCA_015522195.1 Geoglobus sp.
AGATTCGGTAAATGCATCGGTCCGCTATAGCCTGTGGATTTGATAACGATCAAATCAAATTCACTTCCACATCTCGCACAGTAAAGATCCTTAAGCTCTCTCATTCAGATTAAATTCTGCAATCAGTTGATAATACTTTTTCTGTTTGTTGTGAAAATCCGCAAAATTTGAATTTACTGGATGTTGTCTTGGCGAGGTGTTAGGTCATGACTGGTGGTTTTGTGGCACAAGTGATGGCTATTTTGCTCCCGTACTTCTCAAGTTGTTCCTTGCTCAGCGACTTCAGGAATTCCCTGTCAACCTAGTTATCGATGGCAAGGATTTCAGCCATGAGCATGATTTTTTCATCCGCCTCTTTGATCTTCTCTGTGAGGTCTTTGAGCTTTGCTTCCAGTTCAGCTTTTTCCCTCTCAAGCTCCTCCACCTTCTTCTGAAGATCTGTCTCCATGTCTGGATCTGTTTTTTTGTGATTATTTAAATCAAAGTCAGAATCTGCATCCTGAAGCACTCTTATCAACTGGAAAGCTTCCTCAAGAGCTTCAAAGTTGGGTGGAGTTTTGTCAAATTCACGATAGTGAGATGCGAGGTGGTTGTAAACTTTTCTTCTGTCTGATGCCGGTATGTTCACTCCTCCTCTTGCCCCAAATAAAGCTGCCATAGCTGCAACAACACCTCTCCATACAACAGCGTGAGTCTTTGGATTGTGATGTGGCAGTTTGAGGTCTGTGAACCTCTCTGGAGGATTCTTCGGAGACCAAGCAAAGTGTCCTGCTATGCTTCTTTTCTCTGATTCGTTCAGCTCATCCCAGCTTTTGTCTGTGAAGTCACTCAGAGATGGTTTGCTCCATCCAGATTCAGCATCCTTGCTATACTTCCATGGATGCCCAGGAACAACTCCCTTGGTGAGAATGTCGTCTTCAGTAGGATTGAACATCTTTTCATAGACTGTGTCAACAATAGCTTCCGGGTTGGCTGGAATTCCGACCAGAGATACTTCAAGGATCTTCAGTCTCTTGATCTTGTTTCCAGCTCTCTCCAGAACCTTGAAGCCTATTGAGAAGGCATCGAGAAATCCATCCTTGAGAGATTTGTAAACTGTCTCAAAATTCGGATGTGCTTTATTGAGAACAAGCTTTATCCAGAGTTTCTTGACCCCATCCACTGTTTTAACTGCAGCATCAATGATTTTCCCGATTGGAATATCTCTGTAATCGTGGTTCACAAAGACCTTGTTGTATGGCTCCTGCTTCAGTTCCTCAGCTGCAATTTGCAGAGCTTCATCTGTAATCACCTCATCGTCGAGATCCTTGACAGCTGCTGAAGCGTAGCCCTCAACATAGACATTCTTATCGCTGTCGCTGACCTGAAGGCTTTTTACTATCAGTTGCATGAACTACTGGAGAATAGCAGACTTTAAAAATTGGTAAATACACTTACAGAATGTATATGCTCCCGTCCGGAACCATATCTATTTCAGATCCTTCTCTGTGCTTTAATTTCTCGACTATTCCATCTGGGATATCAACAATGTAATGATTCTTTTCTCTTCTAACCAATATAGGGATTAAACCATCTTTTGATTTGCTACTCACTATTTCAAGTTTGACATTTCCAACTACTTTGGCAAAGTACACACCCTCATTCAGCTTGGCAGCCTTGATGAACATTTCCTTGACTCTAAATTTCATTTCTCTTCACCAATTTACGGTATTTATTCTCACTTATTTTCCAATGCGTTATCACTCTATCATCTTTTTTCGACTCAACAATATATAAGTATATTCCCCGAGATTTACCGGCTTTGTGAACTTCTTTTTCAAGATCTTCCACAATTTTTCCTCTCTTCTTTACATTTAGAACATCTACCAAACTATATCCCTCTTTTTTCCCTCGCTCGTAAGCTTGGATTATTGCATGATGCGTGAAGTTTCTCTTAAAGATAGTTATAGTTTCTTTCGCCAACTTTTCAGCAACCTCATCAACTTTATCACTAAACAACTCTCTGAATCTTGCATCTTTTTTAAGTAGTGATGTGAGCTTTAACGTGTTTTCCTCATCTGGCACGAACTTTCCTGGCTCTATTCTACCTATTATTTTCGTCGCTTTCTCGAAAGCTATTTCTTTCGATTCCTCTCTTATTGATTTTTTCACATTAATGTCCTCCACTATTACAGGGATTACAGTCCCCCTGCAATTAGGATGGAACGGTGGTTTAGGAGATGCCTGATTGTCAAACCTAAAAATTCTGTTGTGGTAAAGCATGCAGGTTCTACAAGTTCTCTCATCCCCAGCTTCCAAGATCTTGTATTTTTTAACACCAACTTTTTGATAACGATCTATCGCTGCTTGATTGAAAACTCTTGTAGCTTCAGTCCTTGCAATTCTTTCAGCTTTCCACTTCGCATCGTCTGTAACTTTTTGAACTCTCTTCGTTAACTCTTTGACCGATTCACCTCTCAGCAATCCTTCCCTCAATTGAAAAGCCAGGGCTTTCTTTGTTTCGTCGCTTAAACCCTTAATGAGTTCAAGTTGCATGTTTTTCAGCTGTTCTACCACAGACTCATCCAAAATGCTGAACACAGGAGGTATTACTATTTGGATACCAAATCTTTTTAGTTGTCTTGATGCAAATTCAGCCCCTCTCTGCCAAAAAAGCCATGTATAGCGGTCTATTATTTTCTCAGCTGCTTTAGATCCCATTTCTTTCTCGACTACCTGCTTTACTTGCTCGATAATCGATTCATCAATGCTATAAGCAGTCTGTAGAATCTCTTCAACTTGTTTGCGAACATTATCTGGTAGTTTTCTCAAAACCCGAGCAAATTCATCTCTTATAGTTTTGGTTCTGGTTGGGTCGTCAGTCATTGTTCTTCAAGCGGAGGATAGCCAATGAGATCTCTCGCCTCATTAGTATCAATTATTCCAGCTTGATACAGCTGAACAGCAAGCTCTCCCCAGATCATCTCATCCTCAATCACAATCTCATCAAAGACAATCTCAACATCCACATTGAGCAGCGGGAAAAGCTTGTTCTCAAGCTCCTCCTTGACTGTTGATCTTATTGAATCCAGAAAGAGGCTGAATGTTTTGAGCTGGTTGTAACTTGTGGCTCTGTTGCTTCCTTCAGGTTCTCCATAAAACACTCTTGGAACCTTCAGGGCTTTGTCTATCTGGTTCTGCAGGTGCTGGATTATGTCAATCAAGCCTGAGAGATTCAGCTTGCTGTCGAGAACATCAAGCGTTACACCCTCATCTGTTACAATCTGGTTCAGAATTGTGATGTAGTCCTCAACATTCGTTGCATCCGGGTTGCCCTGAATTCTCTGCTTTAGAACTTCCTCAACCTTGGGGATCATCATTGGGTTCTTGACTTTTGCATGAATCAGGGGATGCCCCATCTTGTAAACGAGCACAGCAGCCATCAGCTCAATCTTCTGCTTCAGCTTAAGCAGGTCATAAACCTGATGGATTAAGCTGTAGCCGTAGGGAGAGTTACCAATCCTGCCATAAGTAAAATGGAGGACTCTTTCAGCATTGGCGTGTAAGTCCAGAATTCAACATCAGCCACCGCAGCCTTCAGTTCTTCATCATAGAACAGATTGTATGTTGAACCAACTTTGTCCAGAAATCTGCCAGAGTGATCGAGGACGAGAGGAGCAGCGAAATAGTCTCTGCCTTCCTTCTCCTTCAGCTCAATAGCTGTCTGAACCATCCTTCTGATCTCTTCTCCGCTGAAGTTTATGCCGTTGTGTATTCCTTCAGAGACAGCTATGATTCTTCTCCTCAATGGCTGTTCGGTTGTTGCTGATGACTCAAAATTGAAAGCAGGCTCTGCCTCAATTGCTGTTGCTGTCAGATCCAGTGTTACATCCTGCATGAGTTAATCTGCTTAAAGAGACAATATAAAGAAAAGTCAGGCTATTCAATTAAACCAAGTTTCCTCAGCTCATCTGCATGTCCGAGTCTTTTCAAAATGGAGATCTCTTTCTTTGTAAGTTTGTTTGGCTCATGTTCGAGCTTGTGCAGTGCTTCAAAAACCTCAAACACGTATGAATCATCCGGAGGATGGGTTTCATTTTTCATTTTATTTCCTCTCCTCGACAACATACCTGAACTTAAACTGCTTACTATATTCTCTCCCTACAGTTATTAATGCTTTTCTCCACGCCTCCACCCTATCCAGCCCCTCGTTGATAAACTTATCATAGTACTTCTCTGCTTCCTTGTAAAACTCCTCTCTGAATTCTTGGGCTGAAACGTATTTGATGTGAATGGTGTCATCTGTTTTCACTATCCTGTATTTGTGTTTTTTAGTTATTGCCACCAACTCTTTACAGTTTTCGAGCTTTAAAAAGTTCCAGATGTCTTCTGGGCTTAGTGGAGAGTCCCACGATGGATGTGTGTGATAGAACTTGAAGTCCTCATTCTTTACCCCTTTCAAGAAAGATATCCATCTTCTCCCAACATCTTTCTTTCTGCCTCTCCATGTAATTATCCTGTCTCCAATCACCCCAATGGCTCTCTCGAAGCCATCTTTTTCTGTTGCCTCCCATGCTTTTCTGATGTGCTCCTCAAGTCTTTTTTCTACTGGGACTGATGGTGTCCTGATCCCTGCCAGCTTTCTGAGATATTTTGCTTTCTTAGATTCTTTATTTTTAATTTCATCTAAGGCTTTGGTTGCCCATTCCTTCTTTTCCTGCTCATAAACATAATCTGGCGTATCAAAACTGGGATCGTCGAAGAATGGAATGGGGCGACACCTGCAGTTTGGCTCGCCCATGACTTTCAATGCAAGCTGTTCCTCCTGACTTCCAACCTCGAAGACCTTGCCATGCAAAGCAAGGTGGTGAGGACGGGTTCTCTCATCTGCAACAGCAGTATATCTCCACTTTCTTATATTTCCTGCTTTGTATGCTTCAATGTGCCCCAGAGCGTATGCTTTTTTTGTTGCAGTCCTTGCAAGCATGTCTGCATATTTTTCTGTTGAGATGGTTATGTTGCGTTTGATCTTCTTTCTGACAAGCCTAAGTTTGCCGGATGGTGAGACTTTCACAACTTCACGATACTTCCCAGCACGCTGGAATGTTATGCGATCACCAAATGTCTTGAGCTTTTCCTGCAGTTGCTCTTTAATCTGCAAGTACTGGTGGTTTTGTTGCACAAGTGATAGCTATTTTGCCATGGTGCAGCAAACAACAATCCTGCCCATTTTTACATATCGCTCCTTGAGAGATGTCATTCTGAGATCTCTGTGAATATACCTCCAAATCCTAAATTAGCCAGAATGCGACCTGCACTGGATGTTCA
>WAMS01000066.1 GCA_015522195.1 Geoglobus sp.
CCTTCAGCAACCTTTCCTGTTTTCTCAACAACCAGCTTCTCACTCATTTCGCTGTAAGCTGATTTTTCCCCATGAACAAATATGTCAAGTTCAGGGATCTTTCTTGAGGCAACGCTTATCACCTCAGTATCATGACCTGTTGCATCAACAACAGCCTTGCATTCAATCATGAGGGGATCAACATGCAAACCCGAGATCTGAACTGCACTCCATTGAATAAGCACACCTGTAATTCTGAGGGGGTCTGGTCTGAAAACAACATCATCAACAGTAACTCCAAAAAGAATCTTTGCACCGCTTTCAACAGCCGAATAGGAAAGCTTTGCAAGGAAGTCGGCAGTATCTACTGCATAAAGGCCACTTTCAACCTCCTCAAGTCTCATTCCGAACTCTTCAGCAATCTCCTTTGCCTCCTCTTCAATTACAATCTTGTGGAAAAGCATCCCTCCTCCACCAATTCCGCCTCCAAAGCTCAGTCTCCTCTCAAAAACAACAACATCAAAACCAAAATCTCTCAGGTAGATGGCAGCGGTTAATCCTGCAGGACCGGCACCAACAACAACCACATCTGTTTCAGTTATCTTTTCCCAGTCCTTTGCAGCTTCCTTTACAATTACTCTTGTTATGTTCTTTTCACTGAATGACATAACTCCCATTTCCGCCTCAGAAATATAAAAGTAATGGCTCTGCTGCAAGGTAAATGAAGTAGATGCCAAAGACTATCAGAATTCCAGATGATATGTAGCTCAGGCTTCTTTTCGCTTTTTCGGATTCGGAGATCTTTCCTGAGGAGAGCGAGAGAAATCCGTACCATCCAAAATCACAGGAAATGTGGATGATTGTGAATGCCAGAATGCCAATAACTCCAAACTGGGATGCAAGAATGACAAGCGAGAAACCAACTGTAAGCCACCACATGATGAAATAGGGATTGAGTGCCGATAAAAGCACACCAGAAAGGAGACCTTTTATTTTAATCTCTGTATGTTCTTTTTTCAGCTCAGAATATGCAAGATAGAGCATTACCAGCCCACCTGCCAGAAAAAGAATGTACCTTGTGTTTCCAACATCAAGCAGAGCTCCTGAAAGAAAGAGCAGAATTATTATGGGGATCTCAATTGCCGCATGTCCGGCTGAGATCTCAAATCCTGCCAGTCTGTTCTTCTTCCCCTCAGCAATTGTTACCGCAAACATCGGTCCTGGCATCAGTATACCGCTCATTGACACCATCACTGTTGTAACTGCAAATGCTATGAAGTCCATGTTTTACGGAAAAAATTTTTTATTAAAAGCCCTTCGCATTTGGGACATGCTGAACAATGAAGTGCTGTGGCTGATTCTGATGATTGCAAGCTTCACCGGCATCACCCTCGCCTACAGATTCTTCGGAAGAACAGGCCTTTACGTCTGGATCGGGATGGCAATAATTCTTGCAAACATTCAGGTTGCAAAGATGATCGAGTTCTTTGGTCTGCTTACTGCAATGGGAAACATAATTTATGGCTCCACCTTCCTTGCTACTGACATTCTGACAGAGAAGTACGGAAAGAGGGAGGCGAGGAAAGGGGTTTTCATTGGATTTTTCGTACTAATATCGGTGACAGTTATAATGCAGATCACCCTGGCATTCACTCCCGCACCGGAAGACACTCTGGACCCGGCGTTGCAGCAGATATTCGGTTTCATGCCAGATGTAACAGTTGCAAGCCTGACCGCATATCTGATCTCTCAGCTTCATGACATCTGGGCATTTCACTTCTGGAAGCAGAGAACTCAGGGACGATTTTTGTGGCTCAGAAACAATGCATCAACAATGGTCTCTCAGCTGATTGACAATGCAACCTTCACTCTGCTCTTCTTTGTTGTCTTCAATCCTGAGATATTTGCAGAGATAGGATGGGATGGTATTGCGGAAATATTCATAACCTCATACATCATGAAGCTCATTGTTGCAGTGTTTGATACTCCTTTCATATATCTGGCAACAAAAATGGAAGTAGAGGAGTAGGTTTAAATAAGCCCTTCACAAATTTCTTTCATGAATCTCACATTCCTTGTATTTGTTGTCGGACTGATATACGGAATAATCAATCCAGGGAAGGAGGACAAGCTGAATCTTCTCAAGAAAGCCATTGTTGTAGGTGTGCTCATCACTCTGGTTTTCACTGTTCTGTTTTTCATCTTCACGGTTCCGGCATGGATATTTGTTCCATTCATTCCATTTCTTGGAGGAATCGTGAGCATTTTTGCAGGTGTTTTCATGGGTCTTTACTTTGGAATTGTTTTTGTGGTTGGAGCCTTTGTAGGAGACCTGATAGAATCAGCAATCAGAAGGTAGATTTTCAGAAAGTTCATCCATACAGTTTATCTTTCAGCTTTTCAACCTTTCTGTAAACTCTTTCCTCGTTGAATGTGAGAATCTCTCTGTCCTCCATTATCAGCTCACCATCAACAATCAGATGCTGCACTTCCTCACCACTTGCAGCATAGACAATGCTGTGGAGAGGGTGGTAAACTGGATAGAATGATGCGGATTTTGATAGAAGTGCAATGTCCGCCGGAAAACCCTCCTCTATCCTTCCACCTTTCACTCTGTAGGCTGAGTAAGCATTTTCAGTTGCCATTCTGAAGACATCCTCAGCTCTGATGGCATCTGCTCTCATGTACTTTATTTTCTGGCAGAGAGATGCGATTTTCATCTCAAAGAACATGTTGTAGTTGTTGTTGCTTGCCGCACCATCAGTTCCGAGAGCAACATTTATCCCGTGTTCAATCATGTCTCTGACCCTTGCAATTCCTGATGAGAGTTTCATGTTGCTGGTTGGATTGTTAACGACGCTCACGTTTCTCTTTTTCAGAATTTGAATTTCTCTGTCACTTAGCCAGACAGCATGGGCCATTATCACCTTTTCATCAAGAATTCCAATGTCGTTTAGAAGCTCAACCGGAGTTTTTCCGTATCTGTTTCTGATTTCATTCACTTCCCACTCTGTCTCAGAAACGTGAATGTGAATCATTGTGCCAAGCTCATCTGCCCTCTCCTTCACTGCTGTAAGGAATTCTGGAGTGCAGGTGTACGGGGCGTGAGGTCCAAATATGGCTTTAATTCTACCATCATAGGTATTGTTCCAGTCTTTTATGAACTTTTCACCAATTTCAAGCTCTCTTTTTGCCTTCTCCTCATCACCTCTGTCTGCCATACCATAACAGAGCACCGCTTTCAATCCGCTTTCGCCAGCAGCCCTCGCAACCTCTTCCATGTGGATGTAAAGATCGCTGAAACCGGCAGTACCGCTTCTGATCATTTCGGTGATTCCAAGCATCGTTCCCCAGTAGATTTCATGCTTACCAAGATTTTTCTCAATTCTCCATACATTTTCAAGCCATTTATTCAACTCGAGGTCCTCAGCAATTCCCCTCAGCAGAGTCATGGCAGTATGTGTGTGAGCGTTGAAGAATGCTGGAATTGCAATGAGATCCTCTCCATCAAACGTGATTTCACCTTTCAGCCTCTCCCTTGAAATCACCGAGATTTTATTTTCATCAATTCCAATGGATGCTCTTTTAAATTCTCCGTTTATATGGCAGAGCACATCATTCAGTGCAATTGAGTGCATGATTCCTCTTTTGGGGCTGGATTGATTAAGGTTTGGTGAAAGAGCATGTGCTTCAACTGACAGGCTTCCATTTTTTCGAATTTCACTTCACTTCAGGAGAGAGTTTATATAAGTATGAGATACAGAAATTAAGGATGGAATGGATCATTGAGGTTAAGCACAAATCCTATCCGGACTGGATCAGGATTAAGGGTACAGGTAATGACCCGCAAAATCCAGCAGAAGTTACAATTGAATTTCATGGGCTGTCGGCTGAGCGCTTTCTTGAAAGACTTGAGCATTTTTTCGAAGAATTTGGATGTCCATCTCACATTGCTGGAATAGAAACAGACAAGAGCATGTACTGCATCCAGTACATGGTCCATCAGGTAAACAGAGAGCTGGGTGATGAGTTTACGGTAAGCGATAACCTTCCAGAAATAAAAATCAGAAGTTCAGAGGCTGATTAGGTTTAAATGGAGAGATTATTATTTTTTCCCAGAAATGAGGCCGTGAATCCATTTTCTGAACACTTCATCAGGCATTGCCCCAACTCTTCTCTCTCTGAGCTTACCATTTTCAAAAAACAGAAATGCATGGTGGACAATGTCTGCTCCAGAAATCAACGATAACGTATCTGCAGGATGACAGAAGGTTATCAAAGTTCTCAGAGCTTGCATAAACCGGTTTTGCCTCTTTTAATCTTCCAGACATTCTGTCTATCAGCCCCATTTTTATCTCCGACAAACATATCCGGGCTCTGATTTAACTCAGTTCAGGTTTTTCATCACACCCTCACAACCACTGAAATCTCTCGAAGATTGATCTGCGGTAATGAAAAAATTGGATGGGTGTCATCCGCATTTTGTAAATCCGCACATTCTGCATGTCATACAGCCTTCTCCATACTCGAGAATATTTCCGCATTCCGGACACATTCCGCCTATCATCCTTGTTCTCTGCTCTTCATGTTTCTCTTCTCCAACTTCCTCTGTAAATTCGGTCAGTGGTTTTACACCCTTTACATCGAGCTTTATCTTCCTGAATTCTCCCTTGAGGTGCTTTTCAAGAATCTTTGCAACACCATCAGCACAGCTTGTTACTATCTCTCCATTGTCGAATCCTATGGATGGGCATCTTATTCCCTTGAGCTGCCTTATCAGAGCCTCAGGATCGACCCAGCTCCTCAATGCTACGCTCAAAAGTCTTCCTATTGCCTCTGTCTGGGAAGCGGCGCATCCTCCGCTCTTTCCAAGCTGAACAAAAACCTCTGCAATTCCATACTCGTCCTCATTTATTGTGACATAAAGACTTCCGCATCCTGTCTTCGTCTCAACTGTGGTACCTTTTGTTATTCTCGGTCTCGGTCTGGGCCTGTTAAGCCTTGCAGGAGGTCTTGCTTTTTCTTCTTCCTTCTTTTTCTCGGTCTTTTTAACTGAGAGAACCTGTTCCTCCCTGCTGCCATCTCTGTAGACAGTTATCCCCTTGCATCCCAGTTCGAAGGCAAGGAGAAATGCCCTCTCAACATCAGTTTTTGTGGCATGGTTTGGCAGGTTTATGGTTTTGCTGACTGCATTGTCTGTAAATTTCTGAAATGCCGCCTGCATTCTCACATGCCATTCAGGAGCGATGTCAAGAGCACATTTGAAAATCCTCCTTATCTCCTCTGGAATATCGTCAATCTCCTGAATGCTTCCCTCCTCCACAACCCTGTTGAGAATTTCGTCTGTGTAGAGGTCAAGAGCTCTCAGCATTCTTTCAAATACTGGATTGACCTCAAAGAACTCCTCTCCATCGAGAATGTTTGCCCTTCTGTAAGCTAAGGCAAACACGGGCTCAATTCCGCTGCTGCATCCGGCAATTATGCTTATTGTCCCGGTAGGAGCGATGGTGGTTGTTGTTGCGTTTCGCATCTTGATACCACTCTTTTCCCAGACACTGCCCTCCCAGTTGGGGAAAACTCCTCTCTCTTCAGCAAGACTCTGCGAGGCTTTGTGACTCTCCTCCTGAATGAATTTCATGACCTTTTCAGCAAGCTCGATGGCCTGAGGGCTGTCGTAAGGGACACCGAGTTTGAAAAGAGCATCGGCCCATCCCATCACGCCAAGGCCAATTTTTCTGTTTTTCTTGGTCATTTCCTCGATTTCCGGTATCGGGTAGGTGTTCACATCAATCACGTTATCGAGAAATCTTGTTGCGATCCAAACAACCTCTCTCAGTCTTTCCCAGTTGAAGTCCTTTTTCCCCTCGTCGACGAAACTTGAGAGATTTATCGATCCGAGATTGCATGATTCGTAGGGCAGAAGAGGCTGTTCACCGCAGTTATGGACGATAAATCCATTTGCATCGAATGCATTTATTCCCGGTACTTCTGCGTCAAACACCTCTTCCTCTCCATCCGGGATTATTTCATCGACTGTTGCAACAAATCTGTCTCTGCTTGGCCTTCTTTTGAAGCTCTCGATAACATTTCTCAGACTTTCCATTTTTTCAGCATCATTGAACCCTATTCTGTGGTAAAACCTGACAAGGCTGTCATTTGAGATGACAAGCTCGTACTGGCTGATATGCCTGCACTCTTTCATGTCCCCTCTCTCATCCGGCACTGGCTTTTTCCCCGGTTCTCTTTTGAGATGTATTTTCGAAAATATCCCGAGCCTTAAAAGCATCCTCTGCACTGCTTTCAGAAACTCATCACTGCTCTGAGAGAGTCTTACACTTGCGTTTTTACCTTCTTCCTGTAAAACGCAACCTTCAGCATCGAATAAGCCTTTCAGCAATCCAATGTAGAAGCTGGACGAGGCTTTCTCCATTTCCTCAGTAATTCTCTTCTCTCCCTCTTTCAGTCCAAGCCTTATGGAGAGTTTTTTAAGCTGAGAAAATGACATCCTGTATTCATTTCGTCCTTTAATCCTTATCCATCCTGAAAAATCAGATCTTCTGGGCATTCTGGATGTATATTGATGTGCTGAATTCCTTACAGGTCTTACACCCTTACAACCTCTCCACGATGAAAGCACCGTTCTATCTCCTTTAATGGTTCCGTCACCCAGCAAAAGACCGATCAGATAACCTTCAGTCTCTGTGTATTTACCATCCCAGCTCAGATCTCCGTGGTTGTTCAGAACTATCCTGTCACCTTTTTTGAGTTCACGGGCATCACACCATTCTGAATACACATTGTGCCCTGTTATTCTGCTTGCCCTTAGAACGGGATGGTCCTCTGTCAATCTGAGCTCATACCCCTCCCTTGTTTTGATTCGGTACACTCTCTTTATTCCCGTGGAGAAAAATCCTCTTTCAGAGCTTGAAAACCTTTTTCCGTTAATTACAGCAGTAAATTTTCTGTCTAAGAGATCCCTAACCTGTCTTGCACCTTCTGAAGTCATTATCCAGGTCTCTGCAGTAACACACGGATTTGTCGCCTCGATGACTCCGATATGGGGAGTTGGATTGGCTCTGTTTATTTCGTCGATAAAAACAATTCCCGGCTCACCGTTCCTCCATGACCCCTCCACCATCAGGTTGAAAATTTTTCTTGCGGGAATCCTCTTCATGATCTCTCCAGTTCTCGGATTTATCAGCTCGTAGTCCTCATCGTTAATCAGTGCTGACATGAATTTATCTGTAACCGCCACACTTATGTTGAAATTCCTGAGGACACCCTCTTCCCATTTTGCAGTTATGAACTCCTCAATGTCCGGATGGTGGACATTCAGAACACCCATGTTGGCTCCCCTTCTCTTCCCTCCCTGCTTTATCTGCTCTGTTGCTGAATCGAATATTTTCATGAAGCTAACAGGCCCGCTTGCAACTCCCATTGTTGATTTGACTATGTCTCCCTTTGGTCTTATTCTTGAAAAGCTGAATCCAGTACCACCTCCGCTTTTCTGAACCCTTGCCATGTCCCACAGAGCCTTGAAGATTCCATCAATGCTGTCATCAACGGGAATTACAAAGCATGCAGAGAGCTGTCCCAAGGGTGTGCCTGCGTTCATGAGGGTGGGGGAATTTGGCATGACCTCCTGCCTGTCCATAATTTCGTAGAATTTTCTGCCCCATACATCGGGATCGCCACTATAATTGAGTTCTGCCTCTGCAATTGCATTTGCAACTCGCCACAGCATTTCATCAGGTGTTTCGACAGGCTCTCCTTTCTCGTTTTTCAGCAGATACCTCTTCTCAAGAACAACCTTTGCAGTTCCGTTCAGCTCCATATCACCACCATCAAATTAATTTGATTTTAAATCAAACACTTTTGATATTTTAACCCTTCGCCTCGGTCTCATATTCATGTGCGAACCTAAAAAATCTTTTTGGATGGAGCGAATGTTTCAGTCAGAACAGATGCCTTGGCATTCATGCATCACGTTACAATTTTTTAAATAAAATGCTGTAATTTTAAAAATTCTCAGGTAAGGTCTAAATTGATAACATCTCCTTTCTGAACCTGTTCCTCGCTTATAACGAGCTTTTTGCTGATTCCACCGCTTTCAATTATGTACTCTGAGGCAGGCTTGACAGGATAATCTGTGTTCTGGGCATAAGGCAGAACAAGCTCATACTCACCATCAATCACCTTGACCTTCTGTGTGTACTGGAACATTCTGCCCTGATTTGTTTTGATCATGATCTTCGCCACAACCTCATCGCCGTTTGCCTTTCCTTTAACAACAGCACCTTTTACATACTCAAACACCTTGACATATCCACTTGAGAGCTCCTGAACCTTTCCGTATCCGAGTTTGTTTGAATACATGGAGTTGTAAACCTTTCTGTACATCAACTCCTGAAATCCCGGATAGCTGTTTCTGCTGGATCCGCTCTCATACACCATCCTGTAGTGCTTGAGACCGCTTCCATCAAAAATATGGAATTTTGCCTCCATCGTCCTGTAGTAATTTTCACTGGGTATGTTAATGGTTGCGAGGCGTTTGGCACCAAAGGGAAGTCTTCCGGTCAATGATAGACCGAGATTTCCTGATGGGTCGACATAAACTATGCCTGTGCCGGCAAAGTACTGCCTTCCAGCCTTTTCAAGGCTCCCCTCAGCCCAGACAGCCATTGCATAGAACTTTCCAGTTGCCATTTCCACATCGCTGACAACATATTTCACATCAAAGAAGTCTGCAATTCTGTCAGCATAGCTTTCATTGAATGCTGTGAAGAATGGTGCTGCTCCAGGCACGTTGTTGTACTTGTTGCCTATGCCCTGCTGGAACGGATTTGCAACGGGAATGCGGTGAGCTATAGCCTCTATCCAGTGTCCGTAATCCCACCAGCTTATGATGCTGTAAACTCCTTCTGGGTAATATGGATAGGGTTCTCTGGGGTCCTCAGGAGGTTTGTAGAGCTGATAGTAGAACTGATCGTAAACCTCTTTTCCGGGAGTGTTCTCCCCCATCCACACAAGCGTGTCATACCACTGCTTGTTGATGCCTCCCGCAGAGTATTTGCTGTAGAAGTTAGCCTGTGAAAATGTGGGATAGATGAGCACAAAAAGCAGAAGCACCCCTGCAATCAGTGATTTTGCCCCTATCTTTTTCATTGCTTTTTTATCGCCGTTCAGTGCAGCGGAAATGTAATCGTAGAACTTTACTTTCTCAAGAATTTCGCTGATTATTGCCGAGGCAAATACTGCTGAAACAACTCCAAAATAATATGCAAATCGATTTTGCCCTATCAAGGCAACGAATAGTGCAAAACCCCAGATCAGAATGAAAAGCAGTCTTTCATCTCTGGTTTTTATTAGTTTGTAGAGGTAATAGATCATTGCCGGAATCGCAAAGAAGAAGGTGATGCTGAAGTTCTGCCATGCCGGGCTTAAACTGAATCTGCCACCCATGAAGAAGAAGGGCTGGACTTCTGCGATTGTGAGTTGACCGCCTTTTGGCTGGACAACTCTGAAAATGTACTGAATGTTTCTTGCAAAATCAGGAGCTAAAATAAAGATCAAGGCTATGACCACTATTCCCAGCCCAAAAATTACAGCCGGAAAGGCGTACTTTCTGCCCATACCCAATCTGTCAAATGTTCCCTTTTCAACATGTCTCTCAATAACATGGAATGATATCACAAGAAACGCTGATCCTGAAAGTATAAAGAGCTGGAATGGTGAGTATCTGTTTGTACTGTATTCCGGATATTTGAATGCAAAAGGAAGATATATGATAGCTGAAACGATAAATGCAATTACAGCTACAAAAGGGAGATTTTTTGTATCAGCATTTATGATATCCTTAAGCAGGAACGAAAGGAAAACGAACACGAGTATGAGCAGTGCGGAGATGAATCCGGGAGCCCACGCCAGCAGATAAAGTCCAATGGAAATCCCCGTGATAATCGGGTATACCAGTTGGTTCCTATCTTTCAAGTTCCTCATATACTCTCTGCCCTTCCATCTATTGTATGCCATTATAAATGTGCCAAGAGCAAAAATCTGCCAGAATACTTCCCATATATGGTGATCGTTAAAACCCAAGACACTTCTCGACATGAGTTGTCCGGGAATGAGAACAATCGTGAATGATGCAATAACTCCTGCTCTCTTTCCGAATACCTCTTTTGTCAGGATGTATGTTGGTACTGCTAAAAGAGCTCCCCCAAGTGCCGGAACAAAAGCGACCACTGATCGTATCTCTGCAGAAGTTGTTGCTCCGGATACAATGGAGAGGATTGCACCCAAGTAAACAACAAATGGGCCAAATGAAGTATACGTGCCCTGAGGATAGCTGGTGAATGCATCAAACCATATTCTATCCGGAAAATTATAGATGCCTGACTCAATCAGTCTGAAATAATACCAGGGATCATTTCCGCTGAGTCTTGCACCCTCCATCCAGGGAACAAATATCGCATTCCATGGATTGGCTATTCTCAGATACAATCCAAGCAAAACCGCTGCGATCAGTAGAGGTATATGCCAGAACCTTGACGGTACGTTTGTACTCATGGCGTTTGCTGATCGACTATGAATTTAAATATTTTTGTGGTATTTCTCAGATTGGTATCAGTGTTGATTTCTCTGTAGAAGTTAGTCATAACATTTCTGGAATTGGTCAGGCCTCCAATTAGTATATAGGACATCGGAAAGAAAAATAATTTTTCAGTGAGTATAATGCTGTTCGGAAACATTTTCAGCAATTCCGGTTTTTTTAGGAGCCTGATAGAGTCCACCACTTTCTCTGCTGCGACGTAATCTTCAATTTTTCTGGTTTTCATTACAATCCTGACCTTAATTTTTCTGGGAAGAATCTGAAAGTAGGGTATGAGAAAATGGGGTTCAAGAGGGATGTAGTATGAAGGTGTTTGAACGAAAAAACATTTACTCACCCGGACAATTTCATGAGCCAGTTTCTTTTGATTTCTGAAATTTCCAACGTGTTCAATTACTGAATGACACACAACCAAATCAAAAACACCATCACGGAATGGAATGTTCAGTCCATCGCCCGTTATCAGATCAACATTATCTCCCATGCGTTCTTCACTGGAGAACTTCGTTAGATTTAAAATGCTGATATTCAGGTTCCTGTTGTCAAGTATCGGGTAATTGAATTTGCTAAGTGATACATCATTAAACTTCCTCCAGAAAACAGGTGTCCCTCCAACGTCAAGTATATTGATTTTTTCTCGCCTATTTTTTACTTCAATCAGATGCTGTATCACGTACCAAAGCAAAACATACCTGATGTTTCTGACTTTCACAATCAACGAAGTGTCTGAATTAACATCGGCAAGCAGTTTTCTTAAGCTGAACATCACGGGATGAAGGTATGTTTATCGGGATTTAATATGTTTTTGCAGATGCCTGATGAAAGACTGCATCCCTGTTTGACTTTACTTCTAAAAAAGTCATGAGGAAAGTTAGTGAGTAAAAGCAAACATAAGACAGTTGAAAAAATCTGTCTGTGATTTGTAAGCAAGTAACGATAACAAGTTTGCCTCCATCTGTGATGCGGCTGATATTGATGCCGAGAAATGCTTAGCAGTATTGGCAACAGAAAGAAGGTCCAGCTTTCAGCTACGAATTCCTTAAAGAAGTTCTCAGATACTTCGAAAATAATCCAGAAGTGGTTTTTGACATGAGACTCTGGGACAGATAGGCTCTGAAAAGAATGGAATTGAAATACGGGCATGAAACTTTTGGAGAGAGATGCTGTATAAAGGTTTGGAAGATCAAAAGTTTCAGGATTGCACAGGCTTTGCAGAGGAATATTTTTATCTTTTCATCACCTTGTTCTCTTGATGAAGAGAGAGATAGAAATTCTTCTCAGAAGAGCTGAAGGTTTCATTAAGATGCATTGGTGGATTTGAACAGAGAGGACTGCGATTTGGCAATGTTCCATATTGATCAGGCTTCTCAGCCTGTAATAAAAGCAAAACTTCTGGATTTGACAGGTTATTTTGAAAAAACCCGCAGTTTGAGGAGGGTTTAGAGTTTTACAGGAAACTGAGGGATTTGCTGTGGCATTCCTGAAGAGAGTTTACGAGGACAGGAGGAATTATTTTGAAGATCTCGAC
>WAMS01000067.1 GCA_015522195.1 Geoglobus sp.
AACTCGAATGTAGCCTTACCCTTCTCCTGAGCCTCTTTTCTGTATTTCTCAATTATGTGCTCTGGGATCTCTCCAGCATCGTACAGCAATCTTCCAATCAGAGTGGACTTTCCGTGGTCCACATGTCCGATCATTGCAACGTTAATATGTTCCTTCTCCTTTGCCATATTTATCCACCTCCTTCTCAGACTTAGAAAATTAGAGGGTTTATAAAACTTTCACCCCACGAAATCTTCAGGCTTTGGTATCTCAAGCTTCAGGCCCTTTCTCTGCCTGACTTCCATAACGAACTGCTCAAACAGATTTTGCGGGACATGCTCGAAGCCTGCAAACTCAACACTCCATATTGCCTTTCCTGAGGTTGCTCCTCTTATCGCTCCAGCGAATCCGAACATCTCCTTGACTGGTGCTTTGGCTATCACAGTTACGGCATCTCCTTCAGACTCGATTTCAAGTATCTGACCCCTTCTTCCCTGAATCTCTCTTGTCACCGCTCCCATCATCTCCTGAGGAACTGTGATGTAAACCTTCTGCATTGGTTCAAGCAAAGCTGGCTTTGCCTGAAGCATTGCAGCAAATATGGCCGATCTCACAGCAGGAATGACCTGAGCTGGTCCTCTGTGCACAGCATCCTCGTGAAGCTTGCAGTCCACAAGCTTTACCTTGAGCCCGTGTACGGGCTCTCTTGCAACCGGCCCGGCCTGCATCGCCTCTCTGAACCCCTCAAGAATCAGCTCCATTGTTTCATTGAGGTACTGAATTCCCTTTGTGATGTCGACAAATATGTTTCCTTCAAAGAACTCCTGGATTCCTGCAGCCTCCTCTCCGGGGAGTCCTGCTTCCTGTAAAAGCCTTCTCCTCTCTTTCTTTTCCATTCTCATGTCAATTTCGCCTTCCTTAAACCTTCTGACAACCTCTTCAGGGCATGGTTCAACTACAATATAGAACCTGTTGTGCTTGTTTGGAGATTTTCCTTCAACAGAAGGCGATACTGCTGTTACCGTTTCCCTGAACACGACAATCGGCGGGGACGTGTTTACTTCTAAACCAAAATCTCTTCTTATCCTTTCAACCTTAACTTCGAGGTGCAGCTCACCCATACCGCTTATCAGATGCTCCCCCGTTTCTTCATTCAAAGTAACCTGCAGGGTTGGATCTTCCTTTGCAAGCTTTCTCAGCACCTCAATAAGCTTTGGCAGATCCCTCGGGTTCTTTGCCTCTATTGCCATTGTCACAACAGGCTCACTGTAGTGCTTTATGCTCTCAAATGGCTCCATGTCCTCGACGGTGGAGCATGTTGATCCTGCTGATGCATCCTTTAAGCCTACAATAGCAACTATGTTCCCAGCAGGAATCTCCTCAACCTCAACTCTCCTCGGTCCCATGAAAAGGCCCACTGTCTGGGCACGATTCTTTGCCTTCCTGTCAAGAATGTGGAGCTCTGTTCCGGCTTTCAGAGTTCCGCTGAAGAGCCTTCCAACCGCGATCTCCCCAGCATGAGGATCTGTGACTATTTTCGTGATCATCAATGCTACAGGGCCCTCTGGATCGCAGTTAAGCATTGCCTTTCCAACTGCAGACTCAAGGTCACCTCTCCATATTGTCGAGATCCTTCTTTTCTGAGCCTCAGTCGGTGATGGCAGATGCCTTATGACCATGTCAAGTACAACTTTGAACAGAGGACTTTTCTTTGCGAGCTCCTTTGAGTTGTCTGCCTTGAGATAGTCGTATACTTCCTTGAACCCCACTCCTGTCTCCTTCATTGATGGAACGCTGACGGCCCAGTTGTACAGAGCCGAGCCAAAGGCTACACTTCCATTTGCCACGTCAAGCTTCCACTCCTCGTATTTTTTGGGATTAACGGCTTTTATGAACTTGTTAACATCTGAGATAACCTTTACAAACCTCTTCTGCATCTCCTCAGGTGTGACCTCAAGCTCCCTTATCAGTCTGTCGACCTTGTTGACAAAGAGGACAGGCTTTACGTTCTCCTTCAGAGCCTGTCTCAGAACTGTCTCTGTCTGCGGCATTATGCCCTCGACAGCATCAACCACAACTATGACACCATCGACAGCCCTCATCGCCCTTGTCACTTCTCCTCCGAAGTCCACATGCCCAGGAGTGTCAATGAGATTGATCAGATAATCCTCTCCCTTGTACTCATGAACCATTGAAACGCTGGCCGAGTTGATTGTTATGCCTCTCTCCTGCTCCTGAGAATCAAAGTCGAGATAAAGCTGCCTTCCAGCTAATTCCTCACTGATCATTCCAGCTCCAGCCAAAAGGTTATCTGAGAGGGTTGTCTTTCCGTGATCGATGTGGGCCACAATGCCCATGTTTCTGATCCTGTCTGGCCGGTGCATGAGCTCTCTGATTCTGTCAACCATCTTCTTCGCTCTTGTCATTCCTCATCACCTTGCAGATTTGGCGACTCTCTCAACTTCCTCCTTCTTGGATACAGCAAAACTCCTGCTCTCGTTGTTTGCAGCGGCAATGATCTCATCTGCCAGACATGAGGCAATGCTCCTCTTTGATTTGAATGAAGCTCTTCTCGCTCCTTCAGCAATGTTTCTCAGAGCTATATCAACCCTTCTTGAGCTTGACGTGTCAACAGATTTTGGAACTGCAATGCCACCATACTTGAGCCTCACAACCTCCTCCCTTGGCCCTGCATTTATGATGGCATCAACGAGAACCTGAATGGGGTTTTTCTTCGTCTTCTTCTCTATTATCTCAAAGGCCTCCCTGACTATGCTGTAGGCAAGCATCTTCTTGCCCGTGTTGTGCTCCTTTCTCATAACCTTGTTTATCAATCTTT
The DNA here is from genome assembly GCA_015522195.1 of Geoglobus sp. GTDB lineage: Archaea > Halobacteriota > Archaeoglobi > Archaeoglobales > Archaeoglobaceae > Geoglobus. The sequence continues at coordinate 2,819 of WAMS01000067.1, forward strand.
CAACAATGAACACGTTTCTCTTTCCGAATGGGGTGTTTGCGTGCCTTCCGTGAGTGTGAGGAACAACTCTCGGATTCAGATTGATGTAATTCTGCAGTGCAGGGTCGCTGACCTCAACCTCACTTGCATCATACTTCCCAAAGACAAGCAGATCCTCCTTTGTAAGGCCGTATTTCATTGAATCACCTCAGTCTCTTTTCCTTCTTGCCCTTCCAGAGCTCTTTAAGGCTTGTGTTGTTAACCTTAACAACCTTGTATCTCACTCCAGGAATGTCTCCCATGCTCCTTCCCATTCTTCCTCCAATGCCCTCTATTATGACCTCATCGTGCTCGTCAATGAAGTTGATTGCACCATCTCCCGGAGTGAATGCTGTTACCTGCTTTCCGTTCTTTATGAGCTGAACCCTCACAGCCTTTCTGATTGCCGAATTTGGCTGTCTTGCCTCAATTCCCAGCTTCTCAAGCACTATCCCCCTTGCCTGCGGTGCACCTTCGAGCGGGTCAGCCTTTACCTTGAGATCCAGCACTCTCCTTACAAATCTTTTATCACTCCATCTGAACTTCTTTCTGTTCTCCATGAGCTTTCTTGCAGCGAATAGCCCTTTACCCATTCTCTATCACCTCATTTAACTATTACATCCTCGATATCGTGATGCCTCCTCACAAGCTCCTTGACTTTGTTTATATTTTTTCCGCCCTTGCCAATTACAAGCCCCTTGTACTGGGCTGGAGCCTGAACGTAGGCTATTCTTCTCTCATCTTTCTCAACAATATTTACCTTGACCTTTACAGGTCTGAAGAGATTCTGGAGGAACTCAACAGGCTCATCACTGTGTTCAAGAATCTCAACCCTTTTTCCGATTATCTCCTTTGCTTTTTCAACATTGATCCCGCCTTTACCTATCGCAATTCCCATATCTCCCTTTCTTACAAGAAACACAATCTTGTCATCGTAAATCAGGCAGTCCTTGACATTTGCTCCTGTAAGACTTTCAAAAAGAGCAATGTACCTGATACTTTCAGTAGAAAGCTTGACTCCCATGTTATCCCCTCAAAAATATTTGAAGCAACTCCCAGCCTTCATTCAGCATTCAGAATTTCTGATTCACCCTCATTCACTATTGCAAGTGCTGCAACACTGAACGGCTTTCCGCAAATTGCTCCGAGCTCCATATTTGTGCCGCTGTATGTGATCTTTTTTACGCTGTATCTCTCTATTTCTTCAAGAACCTCTTCAGGACAGTTCTTTGCTACAATAACCATTTTGGCTTTCCCATCTTTTAATGCCTTAATTGTTCTTTTGCTACCGATATAAACCTCTCCTGTTCTCATGGCTCTTCTAAGAGCCTTGTTAAGATCCACCCTCATCTATCTCCCCCCGTAAACAGCTTTACCCTTAACTCCACATCTCCCGTTCCGAGCTTTATTGGCTGACCAACAATTATGTTTTCAGTTATACCGTTTAGTTTATCAAATTCCCCCTTAACTGCTGCATCAAGCAGATTGTTTACGGTCATCTCAAAAGCCGCTCTTGCAAGTATGCTCTGCTTCTCTCCAGCGATTCCATGCCTTCCAATCTGCTTCAGTTCACCATCAGCAGTCATGACATCTGCCACAAGCATTATGTGCCTCCTGTCTACCTCAAGACCCTGTTCTTCGAGTGTTGATACCGCTTCATTTATCACAGCATTTCTCGCCGCCTCGATTCCAAGCACCTCATATATCTCATATATATTATTTGTGACTGTTCTGCTGAAGTCAACACCCTTTTCCTTTATAACCCTCTTGAAGTTTGAACCTTCAGTGTAGAGCACGTATTCATCCCCCTCCTTTCTGATGATCACTCTTTTGATTTCCTTTATTCCTGAGACAACCAGTCTTCTAAGTTTGTCGAATGTATCCATCAGTTTTTTGTAAGACGGATCATCGATCTGAATTATGAAATCTCCATTCTGCTTTTCAATTTCAACCTTCAGACTTTTTTCAATCTTCTTCTTCAGCTTTTCTCTGTCAAGACCCTTTCTTTCCAGAGCCTTTTCATCAGGTCTAACAATGACCCTCATGTACCTCAGATCAGTTATAATTTCAGCTACATCTGTTATGTATGTGGCCTCAAGCCTGTTTGCTATCTCTTTTGCTTTTTCTCTATCTCCTGCGTATTCTGGAAGGAGTTTAATTGTCATCATGGGTGTTGATGGATTTTTTCTCACATCCAGGATCTCAATGAGTCTTGGCAATCCAAGGGTAACGTTTATCTCAGCGACACCGGCGTAGTGGAATGTTCTCATAGTCATCTGGGTGCCGGGCTCGCCTATGGACTGAGCAGCAACTATTCCTGCTGCCTCACCAGGTTCAACAAGATTCCTCAGATACGCTTCATGACATCGTTCAATCACCCTCTTTGCAGTCTCCTCATCTGCGTTAATTTTACTCAGTTTCTCAACAATATCCCTTTTGAGATACTCCGGAAATGGATACTCCTCCACCAACTTCAGGTATTTATCCTCCATGGTCTCACTCTCCCGTGACTTCCTTAATTATTCTGTCAACGTCGACCGGTTTGCCTCTGTAGCTCTTCATTGGGTCAACACCATCCTGTCCGTATCTGAACTGTACGAGCAATCCACTTGTTTGTTCTTTAACCGTCCCGTCATAATCTACCTTCAAATCCTGGAGAGCATTGATCAGTCTTCTCTGCAGGTAACCAGATTGTGAGGTCCTCACAGCCGTATCAACCAGACCCTCTCTGCCACCAACAGCGTGGAAGAAGAATTCTATAGGATTTAGACCGTCCTTGTAGCTGCTCTTAACAAATCCTCTTGCTTCAGGACCGAGATCTCCTGGCTTGAAGTGAGAGAGGGTTCTGTTTGTATATGTGTACCCCCTTCTGATCCTTTCCCCTCTCACAGACTGCTGACCTATGCATGCGGCCATCTGGGTTAGATTGAGCATCGAGCCCCTTGCACCGCTAACGGCCATTATGACCGCTGCATTGTCCATGCCCAGATACTTTCCGGCAATCTTGCCTGCCATATCCCTTGCTCTTCCAAGCTCCTGCATTATTTTCATCTCAAGGGTCTCCTCAATACTCCTTCCAGGCATGGGTTCAAGGTTACCCTGTCTGTATGCCTCGATAAGCTTCCATGCCCTCTCCTCAGCCTCGAGTATGACCTGTTCGATCTGTTCCCTCGCCTCTCTCGGGATGTCAACATCATCGATTCCGACTGTGAAGCCCGTGTACATTATCGCCTTGATGGCGAGTTTTGTCATGTTGTCTATGAACTTTCTTGTCTCCTCGTTTCCGTACTTTCTTATTATCTCATCGATTATTATTCCCTTGAACGCACCCACTGCTTTCTCATCTATTGTTCCTGTCAAAATCTCCCCATCCTTTATGCAAACGTAGGCGTCATTTTCGCATTCAACTCCCTTGCACTCCCTGCATCCCTGACATATTTCTGCCTTGAACTCTATGGTTATCTCAGGTAAAATCATGCTGAATATCTGCTTTCCACTCCACTTGCCATCGTGCTCTGGTTCAGGTAGCTTTACAACATCAAGAGATCGTACAATTTCCATAACCTCTGCCTTGCTGAAGAGCTTCTTACCCCTCGTTAGCAGATAAAGACCAGATATGTGGTCATGAATTCCGCCTATGATGGGGCCGCCAAATCTCGGTGAAAGAATGTGCTCCTGGACGGCCATCAGAATCTTTGCCTCAGCCTGAGCTTCAAGGCTCTGCGGGACATGCAGATTCATCTCATCTCCGTCAAAATCAGCGTTGTAAGGTGGACAGACAGCGGGATTCAATCTGAATGTCTTGTATGGTAGTACTTTCACGTAATGAGCCATTATGCTCATTCTGTGAAGGGATGGCTGTCTGTTGAACAGGACTATGTCCCCATCCATAACCTGTCTCTCAACAACCCAGCCCGGTTCAAGTTTTTCAGCAAGTTCATCCTTGTTGGTGTCAATAACTCTGATCCTTCTTCCATCTTCTCTTATGACATAATTTGCCTTTGGATGCTCATCTCTCAGTATGAATTCCCTTGCCTCTTCGATGTTTTTATCGGTGACAAATATTGGAACAGTCAGCTCCTCAGCTATTTCCTGCGGTACTCCCACCTCATTTATGCTCAGGTTCGGATCAGGGCTTATTACAGTTCTGGCTGAAAAATTAACCCTCTTTCCTGAAAGGCTACCTCTGAATCTGCCTTCCTTTCCTTTCAATCTTTGAGCAAGAGTTTTAAGAGGCCTTCCACTTCTATGCCTTGCTGGTGGAATGCCTGAAACCTCATTGTCCAGATAGGTTGTTACATGGTACTGCAGCAATTCCCACAGATCCTCAAGAATGAGCTGGGGAGCTCCAGCCTCCTTGTTTTCCATGAACCTCTGATTTATTCTGATGATGTCAACAAGCTTATGCGTTAAATCATCTTCGCTTCTCTGACCTGTTTCAAGTATGATTGAGGGTCTGACAGTTACCGGAGGAACAGGCAAAACCGTGAGAACCATCCATTCCGGTCTGACTGAGTGGGGATCCATTCCAAAGGCTGGAAGATCCTCATCTGGTATCCTCTCAAGCCTTTCCCTGACATCCTTGGGCGTTAACCTGTGCTCGTTCTCGTAATAGAAAGTGGGTTTTTCAAATTTTATCTCCATCTGATCTGCCTCACAGTGCGGGCATTTCTTTACACCTTTTGTCACCCTGAATACCTCTTTCACTATGTCCTCGTAATCCTGCCCGAGCTTTCTCCTCTCCTCAATCCTCTGGACAAACTTATCCCTTCTCTCATTTTTTATCAGGATTCTTCCGCATTCATTGCACGTGGCATTCAGAAGTCTTGCAATGAGTTTTGCGTATCCCACATGGATTACCGGGGCTGCAAGCTCTATATGTCCGAAATGTCCAGGACATTCTCCAGCTTTTCCCCCACATGTCTTGCATTTCAAACCTGGATCAATGACGCCAAGCCTCGGGTCCATCAGGCCAAATTCAATTGGAAAACCATCGTCATCGTAGGTTTCAGGAGTGATGATCTTGACAACACTCATCTTTCTTATCTCTCTTGGGCTTAAAACCTCAAATCTTATACCTGCAATTCTTTTCGGAATCATAACCTCACCTCATGCTTTATCTCCGAGAACAAGCCTCGGAACAACAAACATTGACTTCATCTCATCCAGCAGGAGTTTGAAGGCGTAGCTCATCTCAATCCTGTGTATGTCGCTGTCGTCATCACAGATGGTGCAGTAGGGTATTCTCCTCCTGAAATCATAGTTGGCAACATGCCCACATTTGTTGCATACCCACACCTCAACCTTGTCTGACTCATCGAGAAGTCTGTCTTTAAGTAACAGGGCAGCACCATGTCCGATAAGCACATCTCTCTCCATCTCTCCAAATCTGAGTCCGCCTTTTCTTGCTCTGCCTTCAGTTGGCTGTCTTGTCAGGATCTGCACGGGTCCTCTGCTTCGTGCATGGATCTTGCTTGACACCATGTGATAGAGCTTCTGGTAATATATCACACCTACAAATATGTCTGCAACTATTTTTTTTCCATTAATGCCATCGTACATGACCTCCTTTCCTGTGTGGGAGAAACCGAATTTTTTCAGTGTTGATCTTAAATCATCTTCTCTTTCACCATGGAATGGAGTTCCATCAACTCTCCTTGCCTCAAGACTTCCAACCTTTCCCCCTATCATCTCAAGCACATGCCCTACGGTCATTCTTGATGGAATAGCGTGGGGGTTGATTATCATATCAGGCACAATGCCGGACTCGCTGAATGGCATGTTTTCTTCAGGAACGATGAGCCCGATAACACCTTTCTGACCATGTCTTGATGCAAATTTGTCTCCGAGCTCTGGGATTCTCTGATCTCTGACTCTGACCTTGGCAAGCTTCTGTCCGTTTTCGGAAAGGGTCAGGAAAACCGCATCCACAATACCCTTCTCATTGCTTCTCATTGTAATCGATGTCTCCCTTCTTTTCTGTGGTGATATCCCGAGCTCTGTTGGCTCTTCAAGAAATCTTGGAGGTGAGGTTTTACCTATGAGCACGTCATCAGGCCCAACTTCGGTTTCTGGAAAAACAAGCCCGTCTTCATCAAGGTGGATGTAAGCCTCTGCCCCTCTGTAACCGTTGACATCAGACGGTGGG
>WAMS01000068.1 GCA_015522195.1 Geoglobus sp.
CCTTAAATTTCCGTTGGGATTGAGTATCCCGAATTATGATAATCCGGTGGAGGAAAGTATGCAAGTTCTTCCACACGATTACAGTCGACGTGTTCTTGCCAGGTAAAAGAGCTACAGTTCCGCTGCCTGAAAGGAAGGTTTTAACGAGATCCCAGTCTGTTCTGCTCCGAATCTCAATCTTGGAGGAATGGATGCAGGTAAATCGTCTCGTTTTTCTTATTCTTGAATATTAATGTTATTCTGACAGTTTCGTTTGGATGGTAGGACTTTTTATCAGGCACAGCATCGTAGATGGGGCCATTGGGTTAATTTCTGCCAGAATAAGGAGACTATAACTGGTCTGTCTGCGATAGAGATTAACTCAGAGTAAATTAAAAATATTTTTATTGAGGTTGAGTGCTGTGGCGGTGCATTTATCAGAGCTTTCTGATAACTTTTATCAGAAGCTCCACCAGTGCCTTGACATCTTCAATGTGAATCATCTCCACCTCGCTGTGCAGATATCTGATCGGAACGCTGAGAGTTAGAATTTCACTCTTGTGCTCAAATGCGGAAGAATCTGTTCCTCCACCTGTGGTTCCAATTTGCACATCGATTCCAGCTTTTTCGGCTATATCCACCACTTTTCTTGTCAACCTCCTTGAGTATATTGCTGAATTATCCACAGCCCTTATCACCGGTCCATTTCCAGGCTTCACATCTCCTGTCAGAATATTGCAGCATCCAAAGGAGTCTATTGCAATGGCATATCTGGGGGAGAAGCTATTTGACAGAAATCTGGCTCCTTTCAGCCCATTCTCCTCCTGAACGGTAAAGGCAAAGATGAGCTTTCCATCAATGCTATCTTCTATTCCAACTTCAGCAACATGCTTTATGACTTCCAGCAGCACTGCAGCACCAAATCTGTCATCTAAGGAACGGCATGAAACAAATCTGCTGTTCAAGACTGCAAAGTGCTTTTTAAACACGGCAAAATCAAGGGGTTTAATGCCAAGCTCAACAGCCTCATCCCTGCTCTCTGCACCCACATCAATGCTCAGCCTGTGCCAGGGAACTGTCTCTGTCTTGCCCTCTATGTTGAGATGGGGTGGAATTGCTCCTATAACTCCATCAACCTTCCCGCTTTCAGTAATCACATCAACATGTCTTCCAAAAAGCAGCCTGTCATCAATTCCTCCAGTTTTTCTGAAAGTAAGCGTTCCATCATCGGCAATACCTGTTATTATCATTCCTATCTCATCCATATGAGCCATGAAAATGGCTTTTTCTTCCCCATCACCAATCTCGATAATGAGGTTTCCCATGTCATCTTCGTGAAATTCCACATACGGTTTCAGCCACTTTTTAAGCCTTTCCCTGACGCGGTCTTCATATCCGGAAATCCCTGGAATGGATGTAAGCTCTCTCAGCAGTTCAACCAGCTCCATTTTAAGCACCTCAGTTTGATGAGATGCAAACAGTATATAACCCCAACCATCGAGATTCCCGATACATGGATGGTTAGTTGTCCATGGTTTTCTGGAACTGCTGATGGTTTTTAATTTCTGCAACAGCACCACATCTCCCTTGAATTCTTTCAGTGGCTTGCAAGAAATTCCTGATTGAATGCAGAGGCCATTAAAATCTTTAATATATTCAACAGACTTTAAGACGTGGAGAGTACCATTTATCGAAACGGATCATCCTGTTGAAAACTGATAGGCTGATTTCAGGTTCTCTGAGGTGAAATCTGAGCGATCAAAGATCTGGATAGGGAAAGCACTGGAGAAATCTCTGGAACATACAGGTGGAAAAATTACCAGAGAATCCCTCCTTAGGTTTCAGTCATGGTATATGCGTAATTTTGGGTATGAATCCCAGAAAAAGTTTTATGACAACACCAGAGCTTTCCTTGAATATCTTTACAGGGAAACTGGAGATACTACCTTCAGAGAGCTGACAGACCGCAAAGACCATCAAAGAAACTGAACAAAATCATCATAAGACCTGTAGATATGGAGAATGTGGTAAAGGGGATCTGTAACACTCCAAAATCTCTATATGACGCACCCTGGAAGTATGCATATTTCAGGATTAAGCACATAGCAAACACCCTGTTTTTGACCTACACAGGTCAGAGGACCCAGTCCACAACTGACAGGCTAACCCTTGAAGATTTTGAAAAAGCCCTGAAAAGGGATCCACTCAATGCCAAGGACGGTGATCCAGTCTTCCCCTACAACTCCCTTAGAATTGTGCTGATCGATCTGGACATCAAAGCACATCACACAGGAATGAGAATCCAACCATCTCATTTCAGGAAGTTCTTCGAGCAGATGTGCAATAACGTCCTTATGGTCCACCCAGGACTCAGAGATTACATCATGGCACACAACACTGGCAGTTTAGACGTTCTGAGCTATGATGGGAAACTCCCCACTGAGATCTATCAGCAATACATGGAGAAGTGGGGGAGTGTTAACCTTGTGCTTGAGGGTGTGAATCTAAGGAACCTCGTGGATTTTATTCACCACACCGAATAACGGCTTTACAAAACAATAAGAGATTTTTTAGTGAATGGAGAAGATCGTGTGGTTTTTGATGTTTAGAAGAGAGAGAGCTTACAGGTAAATCGCTTTATTCATGTTTCTTAGGCAAAAGCTTAGCATTTTATACTCATAA
>WAMS01000069.1 GCA_015522195.1 Geoglobus sp.
ACCTGTAAAACCCCTCTCCAGCCTTTCTCCCAAGCTTTCCTGACTCAATCATCTCTATAAGCACGGGATTTGGTCTGTATCTTTCCTCCCCGTACTTTGAGTAAAGCTCTTCTAGGGTTTTGACGATTCTGTCTATCCCAGCATCATCTGCCATTCTCAGCAGTCCTCTTGGATAGTTCAGTCCGTGTATAACCCCAAGATCAATCTCCTCTGCAGTAGCTACTTCTCTTTCAATAAGCCATGCCGCCTCGTTCACAGCGGGAGCGAGAAGTCTCATAGTATCAAAATCCGCTCCAGCCTTCAAAGGAACCTCATTCCTCTTTCCTTCACTCCAGTCATAGAAACCCTTACCGCTCTTCCTTCCGAGATGTCCAGCCCTGAACAGCCTTTCAAAGGGTGGAGCTGGCCTGTATGATTCGCCCAAAGTCTCGCGGTAGTATTCGAGCACATGATAGCTAACATCAATGCATCCACCCCCAAGCAGATCGTGGAGCTCAAACAGCCCCATTGGTAGCCCCATCTTGTACTTGACAGCAGAATCTATTTCCTCAACCGTCCCCTCTCTGTTCTCGAGTGCCCACGCAGCCTCATTTGCCATCGTGACAAAAATCCTGTTAACAACAAACCCCGGCACATCCTTTCTGACATGGATTATGACTCGATTCATCCTCCTTGAAACCTCTTCAACAACTTTGATTGCTTTCTCACCTGTGTGCTCTCCGTAGACTATTTCAAGCAGTCGCATAACTTTTGGCGGGTTGAAGAAGTGCATTCCGACAAATCTGGATGGATCCTTGAGGTATTCAGAGAGCTTTGTTATGCTCAGAGATGAGGTGTTTGTTGCTATTATCGCATCTTCCCTGCAGTAGCTCTCGACCTCCTGAAATACCTTACCTTTTAACTCCATTATTTCAGGGATTGCCTCTATGATGAGATCCGCATCCCTGACAGCCTCCTCCAAATCAACAACGGGCTTTATTCTTGCAAGAATCTCCTCTACCTCTTCCTTCAATCTGCCCTTTCTCTTGTCCCTCTCAAGTCCTTCCCTTATCTTTTCATAACCTCTCTGAACAAATTCCTCCTTTATGTCTCTCAGCGTTACCTCAAAACCTGAGACTGCAGCAAGCTCGGCAATTGCATGCCCCATCGCTCCTGCTCCAAGAACACAAATTTTTCTTACCTCCATAACTCTCACCCCTCAATCCCAGTACTCATAACCAGCCTTCAATGCCTTTAGATTCGGCTCAACAAGTCTCTCAGGGAAGAACTCCTTTATAGTTTCCTGAATTGTCTCAAAGCTAAACGGAAGTTCAATTTTCTTTGCAAGCATCCCTATAACGACCACATTTGTTGCCTGGACAGTTCCTGCGTGTTTTTCGGCAACATCAGATGCATTCACAACACTGACATCGTGGGTAATTTTTTTCACAGTTTTGAGGATCTCCTCAAGTTCAGGATATTTGCCGATTCCTGATGAAACTGTTGGGGGGATTATGGACCTCGTGTTCAGGATCACTTTGGTGTCATCATTTAAATACTGTGTGTATCTCAAAATTTCAACTGGCTCAAGACTCACCACAATATTCGCCGCCCCAAAAGGGATAAGAGGTGAATCCACATTCCCGAATCGTACATGGACCTCAACACTTCCTCCTCTCTGGGCCATTCCATGGGTCTCAGCAGTGACAACATTAACACCAGCCTTTAATGCTGACCTTGCCAGTATTGCCGAAGTTGTGAGAATTCCCTGTCCACCAACACCCACAAGCAGCACATTGGTTTCGCTCATCTTTCCAGAGTTCCACTTTAAATTATATGAATTTTACTGAAATTGATAGCGGTATTTAAAAGAGCTTTACAATATCCAAAAATTTTTATAGTTTCATCGAACAATGTTAGAACATGCTGCAGGATGTTGTCAGGGATTCCCCCGGAGAGAAGGTATTTCTGCTGGGAAACGAAGCCATTGCAAGAGGTGCAATCGAGGCAGGAATTGACGTTTATGCTGCATATCCCGGCACTCCTTCATCAGAGGTTGTTGACACTCTCAGTGAGGTGTGCAAGCTTTTAAAGAACAGAATGGAATTTTATCTCGAATACTCTGTAAATGAGAAGGTTGCCTTTGAGGTTGCTGCTGGGGCATCTATGGCGGGAAAGAGAGGAATGTGCGGAATGAAACATGTTGGCGTCAACGTTGCGGCAGATGCCCTTTTCAGCTTCGCCTACATTGGGGCAAAGGGAGGTTTTGTGCTTCTATCTGCTGATGATCCGAGCATGCACTCAAGCCAGAACGAACAGGATAACAGATGGTATGGCAAAGCAGCAAAAGTTCCTGTAATCGAGCCAACAAGTCCTCAGGAGGCGAAAGAGTATGTTGCAAGGGCCTTTGAAATTTCTGAAAAATTTGAGGTTCCCGTGATTTTCAGAACTGTAACGAGACTCAATCATGCAAGTGGGATTGTGGAACTTGGAGAAATTCCTGAAAAGAAGCTTGAAAAGATAGACTGGGATAAAAATGCCCAGCAGTTTGTTATGGTTCCGGCCAATGCGAGAAGGAGAAAGCCGATCCTCCTTGAAAAACTCAAAAAGATAGAGGAGTTCTTCACAAGATCAGATCTCAACTGGATCGAGGGAGGGGATGGAAAAAGCGGAGTTATTGCCAGTGGTGTTGGTTACAGATATGCAAGAGAGGCTCTGAGGAGAATTGGATCTGATATGCCACTGCTGAAGCTCTCAACAACATTTCCTCTTCCAAACAGACTTCTCGAAGACTTCATAAGCAACCTCGAAAGAGTTGCCGTGGTTGAGGAACTTGATCCCTTCGTTGAGCTTCATGTTAAGGCTCTGGCAAAAGATTACGGTGTTGAAATCCTTGGAAAGGAGAACGGATACTTTCCCATGAACTACGAATACAATGTGGCTGTTGCAGAAAAGGGAATTGCCAGGATGCTTGGAAAAAACACGACATTTGATTACGATTTGGCTTTAAAAAGAGTTGCCGAGACCTCAACACTGGCTCCACCAAGACCCCCTGTTTTCTGTCCCGGATGTCCACATGCAGCCAGCTTCTACGCTTTGAAGAACGTAGCGGGAGATGAAGCTCTTCCAAGCGATATAGGCTGCTACACTCTGGGAGTTAACAAGCCCTTCGAAACGGTTGACATCACCCTCTGCATGGGTGGTGGTTTCGGAACTGCAAACGGACTGTCAAGGGTTGTAAAGAACAAGGTGATCGCTACAGCTGGGGATTCGACTTTCTTCCATGCCTGCATTCCACCTCTGATAAATGCAATCTACAACAGAGCAAACGTGCTGTTCATTGTTCTTGACAATTCTTCCACAGCAATGACGGGGCATCAACCTCATCCGGGGATGGACAAGAGGGGATGTGGTGAGACAACCAATTCTGTAAGGATAGAGGACGTTGCCAAGGGACTTGGAGTGGAGTTTGTTGAGGTTGTCAATCCGTACAACCTGAAGAGAATGGAAAAGGCGATACAGGATGCACTGAATCATGAAGGGGTTTCCGTGATAGTGGCAAGGCAGCTCTGTGCGATTCTATGGAACAGGGAGAGAAAAAGAAAAGGAGTGAAAATAATTCCGTTCAGAATAACAGAGGACTGCGTACAGTGCCTGAAATGCGTTACATCATTCGCATGTCCTGCAATAATGTACGATGGAGAAAACATATGGATAGATGAGGCGATGTGTGCTGGGTGCGGTGTTTGCGTTCAGGTGTGCCCTGTTAATGCAATAAAATCGACTGCCGTTAGGGCAAAGTAATTTTTTTATGATTTATCATAATTATCTGTTTTTCTTACCTGATGCCATCTAAGGAAATAGTTGTACCTTTAAAGGATCATTTCAAAATAAATTTAATCTCAGAGCATTTTTTGCAGGTGTGGATGGAAAAATTTCAGAAAAAAGCAGTAGCAGAAATAACTGGATCATTGAAGAGAACATTCTCAAAGTTATGGTAAAGCTTGGAACACCAATTGCGATGGGTGAAGCTCTGAACATTGTATACACAATGGTAGATATGTACTGGCTTGGAAGGGTTGGCAGAGAAGCTCTTGCATCTGTGAGCGCATCATGGCCTGTTATATGGCTTATAGTTTCTGCTGGTGCAGGTGTTTTTGCAGCTGGTATGGCCATAATATCTCAGTTCTGGGGTATGAATGACTTCAGAAGAGCAACAAAGGCTGGAGGTCAGCTTATAATTCTCTCTGTGCTGTTTGGCGCACCTCTCGCAGTGCTCGGTTACCTTGTCTCTGGATATTTCATTTCCCTTGTTGGTGTCCCGGAATCGGTAATCGACTATGCTTCAGATTATGCGAGAATACTTGCTCTTGGAATTCCTTTCATAGCGATTTACGAGAGTTTTTCTGCAATTTATGTTGCATCAGGCGATTCAATTACCCCATTGAAAATGCGGAGTGCTGGTGTTTTGATCAATGTCGTTCTCGATCCAGTACTCATCTTCGGCTATTTTGGATTCCCTCCTCTTGGAATTGAGGGTGCAGCCATTGCAACTGTGGTAAGTCAGTTTGCTGTAGCCATCATGTCTCTGATATACATTGCATTCCGTGGTGTTGACGGGCACATCATAACACTTGAATCTCTCCTGCCGGATATCAATTTTTTCAGAGACATTTTGAGAATTGGATATCCGATTTCCGCTCTAATGGTTGGTGAAGCAAGCGGTTTTTTGATACTGGTTCATGTAATAAGCCTTCTCGGACCCACGCCACTGGCAGCATGGGGAATTGCAGACAGGGTTCTCGGGATATTTCATGTTTTTATAGCCGGGATGCTGGGTGCAACCTCTACGATGATAGGACAGAGCTTGGGAGCTGGAATTCCACAGAGGGCAAGAATCATTGCCAAGAAAATGACCCTTTATGGCTCCATGATAATGGGATTCGGCCTTCTGGTTCTGATACCCTTGAGATACCAGATAGCCGCATTCTTTGCTCCCGGTGATGATGAATTAATCAGGGAGGTTGCCGATTTTATACTCATAATGGGGCCCTCCATAGTATTTTTCACGATATATCTTGCATCAAGGGCAGTTGCAAGAGGATCAGGGCACACAAAACCAGTGATGGTTTTCGGACTTCTCAGACTCTGGGTTTTGAGGAATGTACTTGCCTACTGGTTTGCCATTTCTGCAGGACTTGGAGTAAAGGGACTATGGACTGGGATGGCAATCAGCAATTACATCACCGGTTCTCTTGCACTTTGGTGGATAATGTTCGGTAACTGGAACAGACCTGTGGTCAGGCAGACCGAAAAAATGGAAAGCACAGCTTCAGCACTGTGATTTTTACACCTTAAGCGGTAATTCACATTTCCGAGAACATTTTCAGGAGCCCAATGTTCACAATTATGGATCCAGAGATCATGAAAAGCAGGGCTAAATAGCCGAGGCCTGAAAATGGGTATGCTGTAAGGTAAGCATCTATCTCGTATTTAAGACTTCCTTTAAGAACTCTGAAGCTCATTCCGGATTTTACCAGTTTGAAACTCATCTCTCCATCCACTGTTTTTACTGATGTGTTTTTGTTTGATGTGACAATCACTTCTGAATCGTCAGATTTGAGAGTGATGCTTCCATTTATCAGTTCCTCTGATGGAAGCAGTTCATGAATGTCAATCTGTTCTTCCTGATACAGAATTCCGGATTGAGAGAATTTTTTCTGAGAGGGGTACATGGAGATAAGGGAGAAGATTAAAGCGAGAATCAGCATCAGAAGACCGAATTTTATTTCTCTGAATTTAAAAATGCCTTGTCCTTTTTCGACAGCTCTCATATCTTACCTGCGAAGTGACATTCTGCATGGTGATCCTTTTCCAGTTCAGTCATTTTGGGATGTGAGGTGTTGCACACCCCTTCCTTGGCGTAAATACATCTTGGATGGAATCTGCAACCTTCAGGTATGTTAACAGCACTCGGAACCTCTCCCCGTATGGGTATTGATTTTATCACATCTTTTCGATCAGGTTCAGGCTCAGGCACGGCTTCAAGCAAGGCCCTGGTATATGGATGGAGTGGGTTATCAATGACTCTGTCGACTTCTCCCATCTCGACTATTCTCCCCAGATACATCACACCGATCCAGTCAGAAAAGTATCTCGCTGTTGAGAGATCGTGGGTGATATACAGATAGGTCAGGCCCAGATCGTCTCTCAGTTTTCTGAGCAGTTCCAGAATCTCTGCCCTTATAGAGACATCAAGCATCGACACGGGCTCATCTGCCACGACAAATTCAGGATTCAGTATCATTGTTCTCGCTATTGCAACCCTCTGCCTCTGCCCCCCGCTCAGCATGTGGGGAAATCTGCTTACAAACTCTTCGGGAGGTGTCAGCCTGACCAGCTCCAAGGCATGGTATATCATCTCTTCCCTTTCTGCTCTGCTTTCTCCAATTCTGTGTATTATCAGAGGTTCTTCAAGGACATCATACACTCTGAATCGTGGATTGATTGATGAAAACGGGTCCTGATATATCATCTGGACCATTTTCCGGTATTTCAGATTTTCTTCCTTGGATTTCAGATGGGAAACATCCTGACCTCTCAGAAATATCTTCCCCTCTGTGGGTTCCATTAGTTTCATAATGAGCTTTCCAGTTGTTGTTTTACCGCATCCGGACTCACCTACAAGTGCAAAAATCTGTTTCTTTCTGATCTGAAATGAGATTTCATCAACCGCTTTTACAAACCTTGGCGGCTCTCTTTTTAGAACGCTCTTAATACTCCTTTTTATGGGAAAGTATTTTTTAAGACCTTCAACCCTGAGTTCGATATCCTCCATCATTGCAATCACCCTGGAATGTTGTGGCAGAAAACCTCTCTTGAACCGTCCAAAACTGTTCTTTCAGGCTCTTTTTCCATGCAGATTTTTGTGGCGTACGGACATCTGGGATGAAATCTGCATCCTGCCGGGGGGTTTGCCAGATTGGGTGGTGCACCCGGAATGAACTCAAGTCTTTCAACTTTTTCATGAACTTTTGGAATTGCAGAAAGAAGCTTCTGGGTGTAGGGATGTTTTGGATCTTCATAAATCCTTTTACTGTCTCCGATTTCTATCATTTTACCGGCGTACATCACTGCAATTCTGTCTGAAATTTCTGCAAGAATGCTCAGATCATGGGTTATGAAAATCAGGGATAAAACCAGTTCTTTTTTCAGTTTTTTCAGAAGATTGATGATCTGTGCCTGAACGATAACATCAAGAGCTGTGGTTGGCTCATCGGCAATGACAAGATCCGGGTGGAGCAGAAGGGACATGGCGATCATAACTCTCTGCTTCATCCCTCCACTGAGTTCATGCGGATATCTGGAGGTTATTTCAGGGTCCAGACCGACAAGTTCAAGCTGTCTGGCAATCCTTTCCCTTGCATCCTCTTCAGAGATTTCGGTGTGATACTTGAATGGCTCCATCATCTGATAACCTATGGTGTAAACAGGATTCAGAGCATTCATTGCTCCCTGAAATATCATGGAAATTCTTTTCCATCTTATCTCTCTCCTGAAGGTGCTTTCATCCATCGAGGTAAGTTCCAGATCGCCAAGCTGGATTGACCCCTCAACAATCCTTCCCGGTGGGGGAACAAGTCTCATGAGTGAGTACCCGAGAGTGGACTTTCCACATCCGCTTTCTCCAGCAAGACCCAAAACCTCACCCTTACCAAGAGTAAAGGTGACACCATCAACTCCCCTTACAACTCCCCTTGTTGTAAAGAAGTGTGTTTTGAGATCTGTAACCTTCATCAGCATTTTCAGCACCTCAGAGTGTCCTCATTCTTGGATTCAAGATCCTGTCAAGTGCAACACCAAGCAGAACAAAAGCAAGCCCTACTAAAGCAATTGCCAGTCCGGGTGGTACAACCCACCACCAGTATCCATTTATGGTGGCCCCGGCATTTTGAGCATCGTAAAGCATCTGACCCCAGGTAACAGCTGTGGGATCGCCAAGACCGAGAAAACTCAGTGCAGCCTCAGTCATGACAGCGTATGGCACCGAAAGAGCCATCTGTGAGAAAGCGTAGGGCATTATCTGTGGCATTATGTGCTTGAAAACAATTCTCCCTGAACCTGCTCCGAGTGCTCTTGCTGCCTCCACAAATGTCTGTTCCTTAATCTGCAAAGCCATGCTTCTTGCCACCTTTGCAACACCAACCCAGCCAAAAAGAACAAGAAGAAGAACAATCTGGAACAGATCAACGTGTCCCTTGAAATACGCTCCCAGAAGGATCAGTATGGGGAGAACAGGCAGTGAAAACATGAACTCGTTGAATCTCTGCATTGTTTCGTCCTTCCATCCACCAAAATAGGCGCTTGCAACACCATACACAATCCCTATGAGAACACTCAGCACTGCAACAGCAATTCCAACCGCTAAGGAAACTCTTGTTCCCCAAACAAGTCCGGCCCAGATATCTCTTCCTTTACTGTCAGTGCCCATCAAACCGAATGTTCTTCCTGAAAAAATGACACTGAATCCCGATAGATCCAGAACATCTCCGTCATCTACCGTTTTTATCCTTATCTCCAGCACGTATTTACCGTGAAGGGGGGTTGGCTGTTTGAATATGTTCTCGTCTATCTTCCCGAACAGTATTTTCATGGTATCCATAAGAGCCTGAAGCTTTATTTCTTCAACAGGTTTCAGTTCTATATCTGAAACCTCTTTGGACCATTTAAAAACGTTGTTTTTCACCTCAGTATTTGTTGCAATCTGAATAACAGTGTTGGATGAGATCATTCTGTCTTCAATCAGTTTGACCTCAAGTCCATCAGGTCTTTTCAGCACAACAGTCATTCTCGGTTTGTTCTTAACGTCATGAGACGAAACCTTGAAACCCTGAAGAACTATGTCCTTTGGGGGGACGTCATAATTGCTTTCATAAACTATTCTGAGAATTTTTTCACCATCACCTCCATCTAAAATTTCCAGATCATTGATTGAGTAAACCTGATGAGGTGCCAGTTTTTTGGATGAAAAATAATTTATCCATGTTGGCGGGACATTTGGTGGATTTTCAACCCAGAATTCCTTTGACCACCTCTTGGCAACGTCAGGAGAGGTAATCTGAGGTGCGAGGACTGCGGCCGAAACAAGGATTATCAGGAGGATCAGTCCAATTATTCCACCTTTCTGATACCTGAATTCATGGGCAAAATCCTTCACACTTTCTCTGACGTCTTCAAGCCTCATTGAATCTCACCTTCCAACCCTCACTCTTGGATCGAGGTATCCGTAAATGACGTCTGCAATAATCATGGAGGCAAGAAACAGTGCGACGGTTACATAGGTAACTCCCATGAGGAGATTTACCTCACTTTGCTGCAGTGCAACCCAGTAAAGTCTCCCCATTCCGGGCCAGTTGAACACGGCCTCGGTGATTATTGCTCCACCCAGTGATCCAAGCAGTCCGATTATCACATTTGTCACAATGGGTGGTGATGCTGCTCTAAGGGCATGGCCGTAAATAACCTTCCGTTCAGGAACTCCCTTTGCCCTTGCAACGGTTATGAAATCCTCATGCATCGTTGTTATCATGATATTTCTGGTTGTGTATGCCCATCCACCAAAGCTGACGAATACAACAGTTACAAGAGGAAGCATCATTCTCCAGAGCAGATCTCTGTAATACTGAATTCCTTCAAGATTCGGATTTGGAAGGCTCGAAGCTGGAAAAATTCCAAGCTGAAATGCAAAGATCAGGATAAAAACCATACCAACCCACCACATAGGTAGACTGGCCGTGAGCATTGCAAGAACCGAGAGAACCTTATCTACAGCTTTACCAGCTTTCTGTGCAGCCTTGATACCAAGCAATAATCCGATGAATGTGATGATTATCTGGGCAGTTGTAAAAAGGAGTACCGTCCTTGGAATGGCCTTTTCAATGATTTTAGAGACTTTTATCTCACCAAACACCGGACTTCGTGCATTTCCAAAGTCAAGAAGAAGTGTATTTTTTGTTTTTGAAATCACTCTTTCCCAGAATGGCTTATCCAGCTCGAACTCTCTTCTGAGCTGTTCCTCTCTGTTTCTTTTCCATTTTTCAAAGGCTTCCGGATCACTTGCCTTCAATCTCAGTATCGCCGGATTTCTCGCCTCTCCGTTAATTATCTCGGCGATTCTTGTTCTTGCGTCATCCTCTGCTACCTTGACAAACAGAATTGATACCACGAATGTGACAAATGCTAACACTAACAAAGCGTTGAAAATCCTGATTCCAAGATATCTGGCAAAACTCATTGCCCATCCCTTCTTTTCAGATTGTTTTTAAAGTTTTTGACGGAATGGAAGGGCCAGAGCAGGTTTTGATAAAATTAAAAAATTAAAAATTTTGTTATTTTCTTCTCAGCACGTATGCAACAGCAAGCAGACCAATAAGGGCAATCACTGCCTCAAATCCTGGTGCACCCTTCTCCTCTTTCTCCGGGGCTGGTGTCTCTGTTTTTTCTGGCTGCTTGGTTGGAGTTGGAGTAGCCGTTTTTTCAGGAGCCGGAGCTTTGGTTGGTGTTTTCTCAGGGGTTGGTGTTGTCACAGGTTTTGGATTCATGCTTTTCAGTTCTATGTAGAGCGATTCTGGGTCATATTTCACGATGTAGTAAGGACCATTGCTTATGACTGCATGCCCGTAAGTCTCTATGAACTTGATGTTGGCATCATACCTCCTTGCTGCCTCATCTGGCGAAACATCGTCTTTGATGGCCGAAGGTATGTTGCCCTTCATCTCCTCAAGGGCATTCTTTATCTGATTCACATGATCTCTGAGAAGCATGTCAATCTGGTTTACGCCTTCCGTTGCCTCACTGAATGACCACTTCTGGTCCGCGTATCCATTTGCAACCATCTCACCCATAACATACCAGAGCTCCCATGGAAGGTCCGGGAAGAATGCGTAATAGCTTGCTGTCAGGTCATCTGCAACAACGTGAGCATAGTCTCCATAAACTGTGTAGCCGTCATCTGTAAAGACGATACCCTTTATGTTCTTGAAGATCTCAGCATTTGCCTCAAGACTCTCATCATAATATGGATCGTCTTCACCGTCCTGTGTGCTCCACTCCTTTTCAAAAGCCAGGAAATACTTCAGATCTGCAGGTGTGATGGGCTCACCGTTGTGCCATTTGCCCCAGTCAAGAACCCTGTATGTTACCCTGACCTTTGCTGTTCCCTGTCCGGGCTCCCACTGATCTGTTGTTGAATTGTAAACAACCGCACCATCAGGAACCTGGAACTCTCCTTTTTCAACCCTGTATTCATAAACAACAGGCTGATACACTCCGTTCTGGTCGATCCAGAGTGGTGGTGACGTCACAAGTCTCCAGATGAGCATCGCATAGATGTCATCGCTTCCGATGGGGTTGAATGCACTCATGAAGAGCGCGCCCGTTGATGAAAATTCTATGACCTTCAGAATTCTGTCAGGTGTCTCTGCAGTAAGGAGAGCATTTCTTGTGTAAAGACCGCTGACAGGATCGACCATCATTGCATCCACATCAACTCTATTTTTGTTCACCGGGAAGAACTCTGTCTGAGAGATTGTGAAAACCCTTACAGAGTCCATTATACCCAGTCCAAGCCCGAGCTTCTGGAGATCCCAGTACTGATCAACGTTTTCAAGCGTGTAGGTCTTTTCGTCCTTTTCAAGCTTGCCGTTAACAAGAAGCTGGGTTATATCATCGACTGTGAAATCAAGTATCTCATTGAGCTTATCTCCGGTGTAGTATGTGAGTTCGATCTCGTCAGCACCTCCAATTGTGTCAAAAAGATCTCTAACCGTTACAGTTGGTGTGTGCTGCCAACCAATAATCCCTGGAAGTCCCCAGTACCATGAGGAGTAGAACTGTGGCAACTCTGTTTCAGGCCAGGCCTGTGCAGCTTCAGCCACCCATCCTCCGGTGTAGTAGTTCCATTCGTAGTTCTTGGGATCGGTCAGGTAAACTGCTTTGATTGCCTTTTTCCTGTCCCAGATGTTGTTCTCCACTGTGAATCCTGCCTTTTCAAGAACAGATGCAAAGTACGTTCCAACGTCCTTTCTCTCATCCTCCACTCTGGAGATTCCCTTTATGACAACAGGCTCTCCATTGAAGTACCATTTACCATCCTTCTTTTCAAGTGTGTATCCTGCATCAGCGAGCTTCTGAGCCATTTTGTTCATTGCGTCATCAATCATCTGAATTGCCAGCTCTTCATTTCCTTCAGGAACAAGACCAAGTGCGTTGTAGAGGTCTTTCATCCTCTCGTTGAATGGGTAGAACGTGTTGAACGCACCGTATTGGACTGCCCCAGAACCCTGATAGATGTTCTGTACTATGTACTCTCTGTTAACAAGCCAGTTGACAGCGTATCTTACCTCTCTTATTGCAAAGGGATTGAGATATACCTTATCACCAACGGTTATGATCGGAAGATCTCCCTCGTCATGTACGGGATTCAGTGTGAGCTCCGCATAAACCGATGCAGATCTGATCAGTTCAAGGTTGTCAAGTATTGATGGATCCAGATCCTTGTATGCTCCAGACGGTCTTGAAAACAGAAATATATCATATTCACCCTTGGCCACAGAAACAATGGCTGTTTCTTCGTTAGACATTGCATATACTTGAATTTCGTTTGCCTGTCCATCATTTGGGAGTACAGCTGCAACCGCTGGAACAGTTGCTGTAAAAAACAGTGCAACCAGCACCAACAGAAATTCCACCTTTTTCATGTTTTCACCTCACCCACAATAAACTGCTTTACCGAACTGCTGGATTAAGTTCTGAATTATAAATTCAGGTATTTAAAATTTCCTGAAACTGTAACTTTGGTGGTGGATAATTTTTATATCACAGGCGGGCGTATCTATGCCAATGATGCCAATGAACCCCAAGCAGATGAAGAAAATGATGAAGCAGATGGGCATTGAAATGGATGAAATTGAAGCTGAGGAGGTAATAATAATAACAAAAGGAGAGGAATGGGTTTTCAAAAATCCATCTGTTGTCAGGGTAACCGCAAAGGGTGTTGAAACTTTCCAGATCTCCGGAGGGTATGAGGTCAGGGAGAGGCTTGTTATCAGCGAGGATGATGTGAGACTTGTGATGGAGGAGGCCGGTGTCAGCGAAGATGAAGCAAGAAAGGCTCTTGAAGATGCAAAGGGAGATATTGCTGAGGCTCTTTTGAAGCTGACAGAAGAATGAAGCCGCCAGTGGTTCTGAAATCTGGAAAAAACTTGTATCTTGTTAATGAATTCAGCGGTGAGCTTCATACTCATAAGGGAATAGTGCAGCTTGAAGAGTTAAAAACCAAAACTTTCGGAGATTCGGTAAAAACACATCTGGGTGTTGAGTTCAGAATCCTTCCTTTCAATGCTGCTGACTTCTTCAGACTTTTCAGGAAAGCACCAACACCTGTTATGCCAAAGGATATTGGAGCTGTTATTGCATATTCAGGACTTCAGCCTGACTCTCTCATTTTTGATGCTGGCACGGGAAGCGGAGTTACTGCTGCGTATTTTGCCTACTTCAACAAATACGGAGAGGTTGTTACAGTAGAGAAAAGACCTGAATTTGCCAGGATTGCCATGGAAAATTTCAGAATGGCAGGATTGAGGAACATAGACCAGATTATCGGCAACGCGGTTGAAATAGGAGACTCATTCAAAAAAGAATTCGACCTTGTTTTCTTGGACATGAAAGATGATGTTGCCATGGTACCAAAAGCCTTTCAAATGCTGAAGAACTCAGGATTTCTTGCCGTCTACAATCCCTACATGGAGCAGACCAAGGCTGTTTATGAGGAGATGGTAAAAACGGGATTCAGAGATGTTGAATCATTTGAGCTCGTGAAGGTTGATCTGGAATTCAAGATGGTTGGAACAAGACCGCGGGTCGGTATCTTTCACACAGGGTATATAACAATGGGCAGAAAGATATACTGATTACTGCACATTTCTTCGAGCTTCTTCAACAATTCTCTTTATCCATTCAGGAAGTGAAAAGCTTGCATGGTGAATTTCCGGATTGTAATGAACTGTCTCTATTTTCCTTTCACTCGATCTCCTTTTGATTTCATCAAATCCCGGATAGCTTTCAGCATGAATGACATAGCTCCACAGTCCAAGAGGGTAAGCTGGAACGTAGTTTATGTAAACCCTGAAATCCATTACCTCAGCCATGTTCTCAAGAATTGTTTTAAAGTAGTCAGGCTGGGCAAAGGGTGACTGGCTCTGAGTTGCGAAAACGTCAGATATTTTTTTGCAGGCATGGTAGAATTCAGTGTTTGATATGTGCATGCTGAACGGGTTTGGATCTGTGCCGTCAACAATGATCACATCGAATTTTTCCTCTGCTGATATAACATAGTCCATACCGTCCTCCACCAAAATTGAAATACGGGGGTCATCAAAAGCTCCCCCATCCATTCTCAGGTGTTTTCTGCAAACATCTATAACATCCCTGTCAAGCTCAACCATTACAATCTCATCAGGATCGTGCTTTAGCACTTCCCTCAAACTTCCGCCATCTCCACCGCCTATTATGAGGACTTTCCTGGGACTCTCGTGGGTGAACATCGGGACATGTACAAGCATCTCATGGTAAAATGCCTCATCTCTTTCGGTGAGCTGAATCTTTCCATCAAGAACAAGCATCTTCCCGAAGCTGTATGTCTCAAAAAGCTGAATTCTCTGATATTTGCTGTGAAAATCTGCAATAACCCTCTTAATTCTTATTTTCAGAGAAACACTACCATAATCTTCCTCAAACCATTCCATGGAGCAAAAAAGGAAAGCAGATTTATAAGGTTAGCCCCCTCAGATTGGCGACCTCTCATCATCCTTCAGAGGCGGGAGTAATCATCACAGAGGGCTGGGATATAGCAATCACTGCAATGAACACAAACACCAGTGCAAGTACATGTCTTGAGCTGAGCTTTTCCTTGAGCAGCACCTTTCCGGCCAGACTCCCGATTACAGGGGAAGATGCTGTTATCGGAGCTACTAAGTTGCTCCCTATAAGTTTAACGGAGGTTACAAATGACAGAATTCCGGCAACAGATATGAAACCTCCCAGAAATCCCATGAAAATCAGTGTATTTCTGGATACTTTTACCTCCCTTACAACAGCGTAGATCATTGCAGAATTTATGACAAGTCTGAGAAATGCGAGGCTTACCGGAGATAGATAAATCGTTAGATAGTCCAGTGTGACCATTGATATGGACCATGATAGAGCTGCAAACACAGCAATAATACTTTTAAAAGTAAATTTCCCTGTTTCCTTCGGGATTGTGACAACAGCAAGAACTGTAAGAAAGGATGCGAGAACAACATTCAGCGTTAGGGGATATCCATACACGATGAGACCGAGAATGGCAACATAAACAGGATAGGTGGATGCAAGGGGTAAGGCATAGCTGACAGCTGATTCCTTTAAAGCCCTGAAGTAAAGAAAATCTCCAAGAAAAAAGGCGAAAAAAGCTGAAAATATAACCAGAGCCACGAGTTCAGCAGTAAGGGGTTCAATTCCTTTTATTAAAATCACCGGAGACAGAAAAAGTACGGCAAAAATGCTCCTAAGGAGATTCCCGGAAAGCTCACTTTCCCCCCTCAATCCAAGCTTAAAGATAACCCCACCCACTCCCCAGAAAACTGCCGAAAGTATTGCAAGAGCGATTCCAAGCAGCACAATTTATGTCTTTTCAAACCATTGAATAAATATGATGCGGATGAGGCCATATTATAATCATTCATATCATCCGGGCCATGCAAATAACTATATGTAATATCTCATATGTTAAGGTTAATGGCAAATTTATCTGAAATACTGGGTAATGAGAGAAGGATGTTAATGATAGTCTATCTTATTGAAAATGGTGGCCAGGGCTCTGTCAGAGAGATAGCAGAATACATCGTCGCAAAAAAGCAAAAAAATGGTCACAGGTATCGTAAAAGCGTTTATGTAAGCCTATCCCAGACTCACATCCCATTACTTGAAAGAGAAGGTTTTGTTAGATTAGAGAGGGATATGGTTTTTGTTAACAATTCAAAGCTTTTTTCCGATCTTGTTATTTTCCTGGAAACTTTCAGATCGGTTTTCATGAGCGATTAAGCAGGGATTAACATAGTACCCTGAATCCAAGTGAGGTTCAAAGAAAAAAGGAGTTGAAAAGATGAACAAACTTAGATTTGGATTGCTGGGAATGATAGCCACTCTGGCAATTGTTCTCGGTGTGGGTGCAAACTTCAGCGACTACAACGCTGATAGGAGCGTCCACTGGACAGTAGTTACAGATGACACCGAGATCATTGATCTTACACCGATACAGCCCTATGCTTACATAGGCGATGACGGGATTCTGGTTGTTGACTTCTCACCAAACAATCCCAACTATCCCGGATACGGAGACGGGATCAGCCCTGCAAGCGAGTACAACTTTGATGAGGTATTTGAGGTGAGCAATGATCTATGGGAGCAGTTCCCAATTGTTGTGAGGGTTACATCAAACAACACAAA
>WAMS01000070.1 GCA_015522195.1 Geoglobus sp.
AAATTTGTTGAGGCAGTGGATGGTCTCATTGATTCTGACAGCAGCCTGATTTTCACCGTCCATTACAGATCCTCCCATCCTCTGGCTGAAAGAATAAGAAGAGAATTTAAGCTCATCACACTGACAGAGGAAAACAGAGACAGAATTGCAGAGGATGTGGTGATGGAATTTGATCTGTGAGGGAAGAGCAAAAATAGAGACTGCAAGTAGCGTTTTTTACAATCCAAGAATGAAATTCTGCAGAGATGCTGACATGGAAATATTCAGAATGTTCAAAAGCCGAACTTACTTGGATGCTCTTTCAGCCACAGGAATCAGAGGGATAAGGGCAATTCTTGAAGCCGGATTCAGGCATGTTGAATTCAATGATATAAGCAAAGAGGCGTGTGAACTTATCAGGAGAAATCTGGAGATGAACAGCATAAGAGCTACCGTTCACAACAGGGACGCATCTGCCCTTATGAGAGAGATCTCATACCACCACGTTGATATAGATCCATTTGGATCTCCTTCCGAATTCATGGATTCTGCAGCAAAATCAGCCAGAAAGTATCTGAGCATAACAGCAACAGACACTTCTGCTCTCTGTGGAAGTTCACCAATATCGGGACTTAGAAAATACAGCTCGTTTGCTGAAAAAACAGAATACTACCACGAAACAGGACTGAGAATGCTTGCAGGAAAGATTGTCAGAGAAATTACAAAATATGACAAGAGCTGTGAGGTTATAGTATCATGGACAAGAGAACACCACTACAGGATCCACTTCAGACTTCGTAAAACAAGCAGAGGTGCAGGAAAGATCTATGAAAAGATCGGATACATACTCCACTGCTGGAAGTGCGGAAACAGAACCTGGATTGATGTTTTTGAGACTCCTGAGATGTTCTGCAAATGCGGAATGAAATTCAGAATGTATGGTCCCCTCTGGCTTGGAGAGCTTCATGATCCGGAATTTGTATCCTCCCTCAGCAGAAACGGTGAAACCGGAGAGCTTTTTGAGAGAATTTCCCGCGAAATTCAAACAGTCACCCATTATGATGTTCATGCTCTCTGCAAAAATCTGGGAATTTCCCCTCCCTCAATTTCGGAGATTATAGATGCCCTGAGAGATCGTGGATACCTTGCCTCAAGAACGCGATTTTCCGGAACCTCATTCAAGACCGATGCAGAAATTGATGTGATCAGAGAGATCTTTTTGCGTATTCATCAACAGCCCTGATCACGTCATCGCTTTTGAATTTCCTGACAACATACCTTCTCAACCCCTTTTCATACCTGACAGCGGTATCTATGAGTCTCAGATCCTCAAGCTTTCTCAGTATCTTGAAGAACTTTGTGTATCCCATCTTAGTTTTCATTTCTCTGTAAATGTCACCTGTGAATCTGGATTCTGAAGTGTATATGTGGAGCAGGACATCGATCTCATCGCCTGAAAGAGCTGAAATCATTTTTCTGAAAAACACAGATCTGCTGTCCTCAATCACCTCCTCAACATCCTCTACAGCAACCACATCCTTCCCCTTCCTGTCTGCAGCCATCACAGAAGTCTTCAGCAGATTTATGCCAAATCTCAGATCCAGGTACTCAAATGACTTCTCTGCAATCAGGTAAAGAGCGTCTTCTGCAACTTTTCCACCGATGATTCCAGTTTCAGCCCTTTTCTTCAGAATTTCGTACATTTCTTCAAGGTCGTAAACGGGAAACAGTATTTCTTCAGGGTGGAACACAGAGACAATTTTTGAATCAAACTGAGCAGATATCTTGGAATCGGTCGAAATGCATGAAATTCCCACCTTGAATCCCATAAGCTCCTCATGACCCTTAAGCAGAAGATAAATCACCTCATTCATCAGCTTCTCTGGCAGAAGGTTGATGTCATCGAGAACCACAAAAAGGATTTCCCCTCTTTCAACTCCTTTTTTAAGAATTGAGCTGTAAAGCTTCTGAAATGAGATTCCAGGTGGGGGAACATAGCCATATAAGTTCTCAAAGATTTTGAAGAATATCTGCTGTTTTGTCTGGTGAATCTGGCAGTTCACATAAATCCCCTTCAGACTTTCCATGGCATGCGTCACCATGTATCTCATTACGGTTGTCTTTCCTGTGGCTGGCGGACCGAGACACAGCATGTTGACTGGTCTGCTGCCGTGCTCAGCGGGTTTCAGACAGAATGCTATTCTGTTCATCTGACTGTCCCTGAAAAGGATCTCATCCGGAATATAGTCCTCATCGAAAACCTCATACCTTACAATCATCTCTCTCCCTTCACATGGGCAAGCACATGACCAGCGATGTCAAGAACTATTTTCATTCCAAGCTGAACAGCCCCGGGTGAGCCCGGAAGAGCAAATACAATCTTCCCATCCACAACCCCTGCCACAGCTCTTGAGAGCACTGCTCCGTATCCAATCTGTCCCATACTCTCAGCCCTGAATATTTCTCCAAACCCATCAATTCTTTTCTGAAAAAGCGGTTCAAGAGCTTCAACCGTCACATCTCTGGGACTGAGCCCCGTTCCGCCAGTTATAACCAGAAGGTCTCCTGAAAATTCATACAGAGCCTTTCTTATTTCCTGAATATCATCTGGTACAAGCCTGTAAAACACAGCCCTGTCACCCATCATTTTCAGGATCATTCTCCCGGAGCCGTCATCTTCCGGAATTTTTTCAACTCCACTTACGTGTCCGTATTTCCTGAATCTGGATGTTGAAACTGTGATTATTCCTGCCCTGAAATCTTTAACACCTTCATGCATCAGAACCACCTGTCAAGAGTTGATTGTGAGGCTGATATGTTTCCCCTTATTTTTTCAACAGCCTTCTCCACCCGATCCCTGCTAAAATCATGTTCCTCACATAAATATTCCACCACATCCTCAACCTCAGGCTCTCTGAAATTCAGCTGGTAATCCTCGATAACCGGTGGATTGAGAAAGAACTCCCTTATTTCCTCAGCATTATCTATCTCAACCTTCAGGGCTTTCATGGCCTTGAACACATCTCCGTATGATTTTATGTATCTCAATGCCTTCTTGGCTCCGATGCCCCTGATACCTTCATTGTAGTCTGTGCCAACAAGAATTGCTATGTCAATGAGCTGCTCCCTTGTTATTCCAAGCAAATTCAGATTTTCCTCAAGTGAGATAACCTCTGGCCTTACATCTATGTATATATTTTTTCCGGGGAGCTTCCTTTTCCCTGTTATTGTGAGATTTCTTGCCAAAAAAGGAGAACCAAAGAGGAGGGAGTCGTAATCCTGACTTCCAGTGAAATCAGTGTCCCCACGAGAGGTCATGAATGATGCCTGGGCCTCACCTTCACTGGGTGCATCAACAACAGGAATTCCGAGAAGTTCAAGAAGTTTTTTTGAAGAGTGCACAATGTAATCATCAATTTTTGCAGACATCATGGCATATTTTTTGGCATCCTCTCCTCTCTCAACTGCAATCATCCATTTTTCCTCAGCCTCTCTCTTTTTCTCTCTCCTCTCTTCAATTTCCTTTGATTTAAAGGATGGTGGATCGCCATCAAAAACATAAACTGGCTTTACCCCATTTTCTATCAGATTTGCATTTCTGTAAAGCAGCCCTGAGAGGTGGGAAGTGATTCTGTCATGAGAATCCTTTAATGGAGTGCCATCCGGCTGTCTTATTGTGGTTATAAACTGATAAATCGTGTTAAAAGCATCTATTGCAATTTTTTTCCCCGAAAAGTGATCCATGTCCACCTGCTGTTTCTGAAGTATGTCCCCGATATCGCTTCCCATGTCAAAAATACTGGCTTTGATATATTATAAATTATCTGTAAAGTCTTTTTTCAATTCTGTCAAGCCTGAATTCTATGGACTCCATGTACGCTCTCAGCTTTCCCTCCATCTTTTCCTCAAGATCAGCTGAATTTATTGCCACAGCCCTTTTAACACTCTCAAACTCCTCCTTCATCTTCTGCATTCTGTATTCCATGCTCAGAAGCAGAAGACTCAGCGAGAGTGTCAGAAGAAAGGCCGAAAAAATGACCACAGAGTCGACGTTGTCATAAAGGGAAAGCCACTTCCAAGTGAGAGTCACCGACGAGATAACCATCAGTCCGGCTAATATCGCATCCCTCTCCATTTTCATCCCCCAAACAATCTAAGCATCCAAATATTTATAATTTTTAGTCAATTTTACAGGATTCCGCTCTGACAGCATTCATGGAGAAACTCAGAAGGGAAGAAGACATCAATCACAGAATTCCGAGAAGAACTGCCTCAACCTCACCAAGTCTGTCCTTAATCTCAAGAATTTCCCTGTGGCTGAGTTCTCCCCTTTTTTCAGGCTGACATGGAACGAACATCCCCTCACTTATTGCATCTCCAAACCGTCTTGGTGGCAGATAGCATACAACAGCCATGTTTCCTGCTTTAAATTCCTGAGAGTTTGTCACCACATCCATCCTGTGTCCACAGTCAAAAGAACAGAGCCAGAGATTTTCTTCCATTCTGACCGAGTGAACTATCTCGCCTGAAAAGTATCTCACAGCTTCGTATACCCTCGATATCTCTCCTCTCCTGAACAATTCAGGGAGAGAAGCAAGATAATCAAGCCAGAATCTGGAATTCACCTGATGAAAATCCCTCTCAGCTTCATGGACCTTCTCCATAGCAGCTCTGGCAATTCTGGAAATCCTGACAACGGATTCAAATTCAGAAAGTTCTTCAAAAGGCATGTAAGAGTACTTGATAATCTGAATTTCACTTTTCATTCTTGAAACCTCATTTACAAGTTCCTTTCTTCTATGCAGCCTGATGTTGATTAGAGATTTCTCCAGTTCCTCAAGACCTTTTTCAGCAAGTCCAATCCTGAAATCGTTTGGCGTGTCCACAATCCCACCTCAGGCTTTTCTTCCCGAAATGATGATGACAAGCCTGCTCCAGAATGAGTAAGGGCCCGTTTCAACATACCTGATGTCATCCAGACCTGCCTTTTCCATCCACAAAACCATCTGCTGGGTAGATGGGAAGAGCATTATTCTTTCAGCAAATTTTCTTACAATTATGTTGTCCGGTTTTCTTGGAGCCAGAATCACAACTCTTCCACCATCTTTCGTGACTCTTGCCATTTCCTGGACACCCTTTGAGGGATTTGGCCAGTACTCAATGCTTCCTGCTGAAATCGAGGCGTCAAATGTACAGTCCTTGAACGGAAGATTTTCAGCATCTCCCCTTATAAAAATGGATTTTCTGAACCTCCTTACTGCCTTTATCATCTGTTCCGGGGTGAGGTCAACTGCAACAACATTCTCCTCTCCAACTTTTGAAACGATCTCCTGTGTTGTGAATCCGGTTCCACACCCGACTTCAAGAACAAGATCTCCCTTAGCAATCTTTGCCATCTCAACAACAGTCTGTCTCATCTCATCTGCATAAAAAAAAGGATTGACAAAGTCATATATTCTGGAAAAATACCTGTAAAAAATTCTTGCCCTCACCTTGTCCTCAAGCAATCCCATGATTCACTCCTGAGACTGCCTGAAGTACTCTTCAAGCGGCACCTTCCCGTGCTTGACCACCTTCATGTTTATCTGAACTATATCCCTTGTTATTGTCTTCCCTCTGACCATTTTTTTCTTCCTTATTCCTCTCTCTCTGGGTCTATAACCAACACCACCTGAGAGGAGAATTCTTTTTCTCACAGGTCCTGGAATATCAGGTCTTATGGGGAATCCATCCTTGTCACTCCCTCCCGTTATCTGAAGCTCGTAATCCGGTGGGAGTTCAACAACAGTTCCGTTGACCGTGTCTCCCACTTCCCTGCCAATAAGCTTGTTGGCGTTTGCACCGCTTATGATCCTCTGATATGCCTTTCCTGTCTCAGGATCAGATATCACGACCTTGAACTCCATACTGCACCACCTCTTTTATGATGTGAGCCTGAACACCTTTTATCCAGCTGAGAAGGTGTTAATATAAATTGCGGCGATCACCTTCCCCAGAACGAATTATCTTTTCTTTTCAATTCAAGAAATTCCCTGAAAGCTTCCTTTGTCTCATCAGTCAGGGTGTCAAAAAGCTCCCTTTCAACAACCCTTGCATGCCTCTCAGGCACATCAACGTACAGCACCTCATCACCGCTGAGCTGTCTTCCTATGGTGACACCATCAATTGCAACTGCAAGCTCATCACCTTCCTTTGCAATTGAAACATAATCTCCAGCTTTCTGCATGCTCCTCACTATACCTGCAGGTGTTCCATCAGGCTTTACAAGCCTGACATCTTTTCTCAGTTCTCCAGCCAGCACCTTAACACCCACCACAGCCGGCTTGCTTCTCCTGAAAATGTAATTTTTAAGGAGCTGAATTTTCCCAGGCAGGATTATCGACTCTATCTTCTGTCTCTCTCTCAGCCTCTTCTCCTCATCCCTCCACTGAATGAAGCTGTCGATAAGGCTGTAGATTATCTGATCTGTGAAAACCCTGACACCGTACTTGATGCACTCCTCTTCAACTCCCGGCAGAACCTTCACGTTGAATCCCACGATTACTCTGTTGAGGTCATCCCTGTTTGCAGATGCTTCAACAACATCCTTCTTGGTTATGTCGCCTACATCTGCCCTTTTTATCGGAACATCAAGTGCCCTGAACTCATTTATCAGAGCCTCAAGGGAGCCGAGAGTGTCTGTTTTTATCACAATGCCCTCCTCATCTGTTTCAATCGTTAGCTCCTGATATTCTCTTGCAATTCTCTTCTCAAATCTCTTCAAATCCTCATCACTCTCAACTGTCTCAAATTCACTGCCTGCGAGAACACCCTCTATATCAGGAGCGACAATCTTGATTCCTGCTGCTGCGGTAATGCTGTCCACATTCCTGAATCTGGATTCAAGCCTCATCTCCCGTGATGGACGAGGTCTGAGAATACCCCTCACGTGAGTGACGATTACTCCATCCTTACCCCCTATGGCAATTCTGTCCCCAACATGAAGCGTTCCATCGTAAAGAATTGCATCAAAAGTAAGACCGAGACCCTTCTCCTCCTTCACCTCAAGTACCGTGCCCCTTGCCCTGCCTTCAACGTGAAGTCTGAGACTGTCTTCAAGAAACCTCTGGGCAAGACCAACAAGAAGCATGAGAAGCTCTGGTATGCCCTCACCTGTCAGGGCAGAAATCGGAACAATGGCAACATTCTTTGTGAAATCAGATATTCTGTCAAACCTGTCTGCTGAGAAGCCACGCTGATAAAGCTCGCCTATGAGTTCATAAATTCTGTTATCAAGTCTCTGTCTGACCAGATCATCCTGCTCTGCATAGCTTTTCATGAAAGGGTTTCCCTCAACACTCTGCCATCCCGGAATCCTGTCAATTTTGTTTGCAGCAACAACAAACGGGGTTTTAAAGGTTCTCAGTATCAGCAGAGCCTCCTCTGTCTGGGGTTTGAACCCCTCGTTTATGTCCACTATGAGCACAGCAAGGTCTGCAAGAGCTCCACCTCTTCTCCTGAGGTTTGTGAATGCTTTATGGCCAGGGGTATCAATGAAGAGAAGTCCCGGAAGAATTA
This sequence comes from Geoglobus sp., assembly GCA_015522195.1. Lineage (GTDB taxonomy): Archaea > Halobacteriota > Archaeoglobi > Archaeoglobales > Archaeoglobaceae > Geoglobus. Next base: position 7,537 of record WAMS01000070.1, read on the forward strand.
TGTTCACATTCCATATTTCCCTGCAGATCTCCTCAATGGTAGCTAATGGAACCTCAGTTGCACCGATGTGCTGTGTTATACCTCCAGCCTCCCTTGCAGTGACGTTACTTCTTCTGATTCTGTCAAGTAGGGTTGTTTTACCATGATCGACATGTCCGAGAACTGCAACTATGGGTGTTCTCAGATTTTTCATTGCTCGTATACCCAACCTTCATCAAACTTCCTGTAATCAATAATTTCATCTCTTGAAAAGAAAATTCCTATCTCTCTTTTTGCAGATTCATGCGAGTCGGAGGCATGAACCACATTTCTGCCAATATCCATTGCAAGATCTCCTCTTATCGTCCCCGGATCTGCCTCTGCAGGATCTGTCTTACCAACAAGCCTCCTGACAACAGATACCGCATCCCTGCCCTCAACAACCATTGCAACCACCGGCCCGGAAGTGATATAATCCACAAGAGATCTGAAAAAGGGTTTTTCCCTGTGCTCGGCGTAATGTCTTTCTGCCACCCCTTCATCGATGCTGAGCATTTTCATTCCAACTATCTTGAGTCCCTTTCTCTCAATTCTCGATACAATCTCTCCAATAAATCCTCTCTGAACACCATCTGGCTTTACCATAACAAATGTCCGCTCCATATCACTTCCTCCCTGCATAGTATTTTGTCCATTTGAGCTTTCTGGGGTTCCTTTTCAGCACAACCATGTTTTTTTCACACTTTCTTGAACAGAAATGGAGAATTTTACCATCCTTTCTCACGTAGATTTTTCCTGTGCCCGGCTCTATCTCCTCACCGCAGAACGAGCATACTCTTTTCTCAAGTACCATGACATCACCTCACTGCAAGCTTCTTTGCCTCTCTTGCAGTTTCCTTGATCATCAGAACGTCTCCAACCTTCACAGGGCCAAAGACATTTCTCGTGATTATTCTGCCCTTGTTTTCCCCACCGAGAACCCTGACCTTAACCTGAGTTGCCTCGCCATGCATACCTGTCCTGCCGACAATCTCAACAACCTCGGCTGGTTGGATGTCTTCATCATCAGCCATATAAGATCACCTCAAAAAATTACTTTTTCAGCCCGCTTACCTTCGAAACAACAGTCTCAAGCTCCTTCTTTGCATCTCCCTCGCTCAAAATCGCTGCTGCTGCACATGACACCTGAATTCCGACTGACTTGCCCAGATCATTTTTACTTCTGACGTACACGTAGGGTATGTTTTTCTCCTCACACAGCAGCGGAAGATGTGCAACAACCTCCGGGGGATCAACATCCATGGCAATGTACACAAGCTTTGCCAGACCTCTCTCCACAGATTTTGTTGTCTCGTTGGTTCCCTTTTTCACCTTTCCCGTCTCCTTTGCCTTCTGAAGCAGTACAAGAGCCTCATTCTGCAAATCCTCAGGAACATCAAACCTGACATACACCATTTCATCCACCTCCTTCACCTAAGGGTTCATCATTCATCGGCTCACAGCCTTTGCCGGTTAGATTTTAAATCTTTCCACCATTCACCATGTGGGTTTATAAAGACTTTGGAGAAGTATTCCACAGATAAAAAAGATACGGAGAGGAGAAATGCCATGAAAAAAGATTATGGAAAAATAAAGATGAAAAAGAATGAGATCAGAAGGAAAATATGGGACCTCATGGTCGAAAGAAAAATAGCAAGATTTCCCTTCCCACCTCACGGAAGAATTCCCAATTTCCATGGATCCGAAAAATGTGCGATCCATTTTGATGGGCTAAAAAACTGGAAAAATGCTGAAATTGTGAAGATCAATCCCGACAGCCCTCAAAAAAGTGTGAGACTGAGGGCACTGAAAGAGGGGAAAAAGCTTCTGATGCCAACTCCCAGAATAAGAGAAGGATTTTTGCTTGTGGATCCTGAAAGACTGTCAGAATCGAAGCTTGATTCTGCGTCAACCATAAAAGGTGCCTTCAGGTTTGGAGTTAAACTTGACTCTGTTCAGAAGCTTATGAAACTGGAGAAAGTTGATTTCATTGTTGAGGGGAGTGTTGCCGTAAATAACCTCGGTCAGAGACTGGGGAAGGGCGCGGGGTACGGGGATTTAGAGTTTGGAATGCTCTCTGAGCTGGAGCTTATTGACGGAAAAATCCCAGTCGTAACCACGGTTCACCAGATTCAGATCGTGAACACACCCATCCCGCAGGGCATTCATGATGTCTCTCTCAACTGTATCATCACACCGGATCGTGTTGTTGAGATAGGCAGCCCATCAAAGAGACCTCCCGGAATAATTGCCAATGTACTGGATCCAGAAAAGATCAGGGAAATACCAATGCTGAAAGAGCTATACAGCATCCTCTCATCTGAAAAACAGCAGTGATCTCCCTACAACTCTTTCTCATTTATTCTGAAAAGGTTCAATCACCTGAAGATCGAGTTTCACCTGAAACATGAACTCCCTCAT
>WAMS01000071.1 GCA_015522195.1 Geoglobus sp.
TACTGCTGGAGATGTGTTTTGCCAATCAACTCAATAACCCCCAATCCTTAAAAAATTCCAGAATACTGCTAATCGATGAACGTGCTCGCTGAAACGATAAAACGAGTTTCCCATCAACTGGCTGGGAGAGAGGTTGTGACTGTTGAGGAGATAAGAAGAATATGCATGCATGTCCTGCTTCCATTTTATTCAGAGCATCCTGAACTTGATTTTGAGGAAATAGCTGACAGAGTAACAAACAGCATGTGCAGTGAGCCTGAAACTATTAACAGTCTCTTTTACTCTGAAAAGATTGATCTCGGTGGTATAGAGTTCAGACACACCCACACGTGTTCACCTACTGGAGACCTGGTGGGGGAGGCTTATGATGAGTATCTGAAGTCAAAGAGACTTTTCGACTCTCTTGACAGAATGAAATCAGTCACAGACAGATTTTTCTCAGGATATGGTGTTGAAGATGGACTCGTAAGAATCTATACAAAAAATAAATTCAGATACGGTGTTTTTTACTCACTGATTGATGATGTGGAACGGTTTCTTGATATTCATGAGGACTTTTCCAGAAATTTTGATGGCGAGTATGTGGTGGCTGTAACCACCGAAACAGAGATTTTCCCTTTCCTGAGGTTTTTCAGAAAAAACTCTGATAGAGTAAGCGATGCCGGTATGAAGATATGGGTGATAAATGTTGATCAGATGTCAATTGACCCGTTCATAGGGTATCCGAAAGATTTCACTCTTCTGAAAGGTTTTAAAAATCCGAAAGTGGCATCCCAGATAAACTCACTCTGGCGGGAGAAAGTGGATCAGATAGACTGAATTCAGAAAAAATCGAAAAGATTATACGGCTATACAGATTAGCCGATCTATGAAGTTCGGAATCGAATTTGTGCCAAACATGAAATACTACGAGCTGGAGTATTACGTAAAGCTTGCAGAGGACAGCGGTTTTGAGTACACCTGGATAACTGACCACTACAACAACAGAAATGTTTACTCGATGCTGAGCATACTCGCCCTGAAAACCAGCAGCATCAAGCTTGGTCCTGGCGTTACAAATCCATACCACATCTCTCCTGCCCTGACAGCATCAGCAATAGCAACAATCAACGAACTCAGCAATGGAAGAGCTGTGCTCGGCATTGGAGCAGGTGATAAGGTAACATTTGACAGAATTGGCATAGGATGGACAAAACCCCTCAAGAGAATGAGGGAAGCTGTTGAAATAATAAGAGCCCTTCATGGTGGAAAATCTGTAAGTTACGATGGAGAGATATTCAAATTCAATGGAGCAAGGCTTGATTTCAAGTCAGGAAACATTCCAGTCTACATAGGTGCACAGGGTCCAAAGATGCTCCAGCTTGCAGCAGAGCTGGGAGATGGCGTGCTTATAAATGCCTCACATCCAAGAGATTTTGAATCAGCAAAAGAAAACATTGATGCAGGATTGAGCAAGGCAGGAAAGGGCAGAGATGGTTTTGATACTGTTGCATATGCGTCAATGAGCGTTGACAAGGATGCCGAAAAAGCAAAGAACTCGGCGAAAATCGTGGTTGCGTTTATTGTGGCAGGGTCTCCTGATGTGATATTTGAAAGACACGGAATAAGCATGGATGATGTAAGCAAGGTGAGAGAAGCACTTAACAACGCATTCACAAAGGGCGACTGGCCGGGTGTTAGCAGGGCTGTTACTGATGAAATGATTGAGTGCTTCAGCATCAGCGGTTCACCTGACATGGTTATTGAGAGGATAAGAGAGCTCTCAAAGTCCGGAGTGACGCAGGTTGTTGCAGGATCACCAATCGGGCCTGACAAGAAGAAATCAATTCAGCTCATAGGCAAGGAGATAATTCCTGCATTCAGGGAATAAACTTAGACAATTTTTTTAACACTTTTTTATCACCTTTGCCACATGTTTGAGATGCTCAGAGTTGAGGCAAAAAAAGCCATTGAAATTATTGAAAAGCATGAGTTTGCGAGAATTTACACTCACTATGATGCAGATGGAATCTCCTCCGGAGCCATTGTTGCACTGGCTTTAATGAGACACGGAAAATCTGTTCACGTTTCGTTTTTGAGCGGTTTGAATGAGGGTGTGGAGGAAGACGAGCTGGTGATCTTTGCAGACATGGGAAGTGGTTATCCTGATATCCTTTCATCTCTTGAGTCGGATATAATTGTGGTTGATCATCACTTTCCTGCTGGTCGTATTGAACCAAAAAGGAATTTCGCCCACATAAATCCACATCTTGCGGGTATTGATGGATCGTTTGAACTTTCTGCGAGCGGAACAGCATATGTGCTGGCTGAAGAGATTGGTAACAACAGAGATCTCTCATCCACAGCTCTCGTGGGAATAATAGGAGACAAGCAGAAAATTACAGGTGGAAATCTGGAGGTTATCAGGAGAGGTGTGGATAGTGGTTGCATAGAGGAGAGAGATGGAATCAGGCTGATCTCAGGCAAGATCAGAGATGTGCTGAGACTTAGCCTTGAACCCTATCTTGATTTTTACTCCAAGGAGGACGAGCTTGATGATTTTTTGGACAGATTTGGTATTGATGGAGACAGGGAGGTGGATGAACTCACAAGAGATGAGGAGAGAAAACTTGCAAATGCAATTGCCATCAGAATTCTGAAGATGAACTCCTATCCGGGTGTTTTTGAGGATATTTCCGGCAGAAAATTCTATCTGAGAGATGAGCTTATAAAGAATGCTGTCATGCTGAGCGAGGTGATAAATGCAACAGGCAGAAAAGCCTCCCAGTCAGTTGGATTCGGGATTTGCATGAGAGATGAAGGTTATCTGGACAGGGGTTACGAGCTCTGGAGAAAATTCACTGAAGAAGTCCATCAGGAAATAGAAAAAAGAAGAGATCAGGTGACTGAGGGAGAATGCGTGAGATACCTCATAATGGAAAACGGTACATCAACAGGACCCATCGCATCTGTTTTTTCCAGGTATCTCTTTTCAGACAAACCGTTTGTAGCTCTGAACATCAAGAGAGATGGAAGAGTCAAAGTCTCTGCCAGATGCAACAGAGGGCTGGCAGATAAAATAGATCTATCTGAGGTCATGAGGCGGTCTGCCGAAAAGGTCGGGGGGAGGGGAGGTGGACATGTTGTTGCTGCAGGCGCAAACATAAATGCTGAATCTGTTGATGAATTTTTAAGAGAGGTGGACAGACTATGCTGTATTCACTTAAGCTCGAGCTGAGTCTTGATGAGGCAGAGATAATTGCCAGATCTCTTGAGCCTGATGATACTGAGTGGGCAAGATCGGGTTTCAGAGAGGGAAAGCTTGTGATAGAAATTGAAACACCAAAAATGGGAGCTCTTGTGAATGCGGTTGATGACTTTTTCATGAATGTGAAGCCTGTTATTTCTGCTCTGAACGGGCTGAAACAAGACTGACTATTCTTTCAGCAATTTTTCCCGAGCTGCACAGCTCACATTTCTCAACTGCTTTAATTCTCACAACCTTTGCTCTGATTCCTCTCCTTTCAAGCTCTCTCTCGATCCATTCTTCACTGAAATGCTGATCATGTCCGAGAACGATAATATCGGGTTTTATTCTTTCTATGGGTTTGAAAATATCGTCGGGATCTCCAAGAACAGCCTCATCTACTGGTTTTAAAGCCTGAACAACCTTCAACCTCTGATCTTCAGGAATGAAAGGTTTTGGCTTGTGCCTGACATTCTTTTCCCTTGCCACTATAACTGTTAGATGATCTCCAAGCTTCTTCGCTTCCTGAAGGAATCTTATGTGTCCGGGATGGATTATGTCAAACGTACCTGTTGCAACAACCCTCTTCATCAGGAACCTGAATGCAAGGCTGATTATAACCGTTGTGTATGGTTTGAAAAAATAAGAAATCAGTACGGTATGACCGTCAGAAAGATCGCATAGAATACTGCCGCAAACAGCATCAGGGTTATTGTGTATCCAAAGACATCTCTCGCCCTGACGGAACAGATTCCAAGGAGCGGTATCGCCCAGAACGGCTGGAAGAGATTTGTCCACTGATCTCCAGCACCATAAGCAATTATGGCCTTTCCAACAGGAACCCCAAGCTCCATTGCAGCCCTTGAAATGGTTTCACCAACAACAGCCCACTCTCCACCGCCTGATGGTACAAAGAGATTCACGAACCCGGCAACAAGCCACGCAACTATCGGGAATGTTGCTGGAGTGGAGATGTTTATGAGCCATCCTGCCATTATCTTACCGAGTCCTGAGTACTTTATCATTCCCATGATTCCTGCATAGAACGGGAACTGGAGAACGATGCCTGCTGAAGAGGGTATGGCATTGTAGAATGCTCTCAGGTACCTTATGGGTCTCAGGTAAAGCAGAAGTCCTATAAACAGGAACGTGAAGTTCACTATGTTAAGATTGAGCCCTTTCTGGAGCACAGCAAAGTAATAGACAATGTAAACAAGACCCATGAGTGAAA
>WAMS01000072.1 GCA_015522195.1 Geoglobus sp.
TGCATGCATCGTAGAACTTCTTCACGGCAAGCATGTCCGATTCGCTGAAGCCTGTGTCGCTGTTTGCCACAAGCCTTTCATCTCCGAACTCCTCCACAACCTTCACAGCCTCCTCAACGCTCAGCTTTCCTGGCTGGACTGTTATTCCCGCCCAGTAGCCTCTCTCAAGCACAACCTTCACAGTTTCAACGGAATTGTGGTCTATCAGGGCAAGGTCCTCCGGAAATGAAACGCTGTCGAGTATTTCGAGCGTCTTCTCGAGAATTGCAACCTTGTTCTTTCTGGGAGTGTGGATGATTGCCGGGATGTCGAGCTTCTTGGCGAGAAGGAGCTGAGACTTTAAAACTTCTCTTTCCTCATCTGTTCCATCCTCAAGTCCTATTTCCCCGACTGCCACGTATCCAGAGTAGCTCTCAACAAAATCCAGAACCTTCTGCCAGTCTGGCGGGATGCACCTCGGATGAATGCCAATCGCCGAAAAAATCTCCATGCCGGCCCTCTCTCCCCTCCTTGGCTCAAACTCCGTCAGCTTCCTTGCCAGGTCAATCAGCGTTTCCTGAAATTTTGGCGGCAGAGGGTAGAAGGCGCAGGTTATCGCCTTCCTTATTCCATTTTCAGCCATGAACCTCAGGTCCTCAACGCTCCTGCCCTCAGAATGGATGTGGGTGTCTATGACTGTCATGGGTAATAATCGGATGTGGAAAAATAAAAATCATGCTGTTCTGCAAATTCAGGTCATGACGAAAGAGCAGGGTGTTAACCTTACTTATTTACTGGCAATCTGCTCGGCTATCTCGTCATGCAATTTCCACACCTTCCCTCAAGATACTTCTGTAAAAGGAGAACGATTTTCTGCTCATTACCTCCTCTTCCGATCTAACCATTGCAGATATTACCTCTCCATATTTCAAAAGAATTTGCGAGGTTATTCTTGACACATCCTCAAGTCTTACATCGCCTACAACCAGCACATCAATGTCACTCTCGTCATCAAAATCGCCCCTTGCAACGGAACCAAATAAGATCACCTTCGATACCCTTTCGCCAAATGAATCTCTGAGAATCCTGATAAATTCGCTAATTGCCTTCCTCTTATTTTCAGGCAGTCCAGTTAGGTCTGTCTTCATCCAACCCAATATACTCACTCAATCTTTTTAATGATTTTTGCATGCATGACTGGTCCTGTCCACTTAATCACCTCCAGATGATGTCAATAAAACACAAAAAGCTTAAAGAACAGGTTCTGCTTCCCAGGGTTCTAAATAGATTTTTCCGCACAGGCCAAATGCAGAGCGTCAATTCCCCTCAAAACCATTTTTTCAAACTCTAAAGCTCTTTTGACAACCTCATCATCAATGATAGCTTTCTCCTTTGAAATTGATGCCAGAACTTCAACTTTCTTTCATCTCTCATCATCCGGAATTTTCGAAATTTCGTAATCCACTGCTTCACTTCCAACAAGGATCCAGTCTTCCAAACATCTGGTAAGGATTTACCATCAACAACGAATTTAGGTTTTTCTCACGGTAATCAAGAGCTTCCCTGATAAAGGAGTTAATGGTGAGGATTCCAGTCACTGTTACAAGATCAGAGCACGATTAGGATATCTTTATTAACTTTAAAAGCTACATTTTCGTATGGAAGCTCAGGTAGTGGAAGCTCGGAAGATTATAGATCCAAATGAGAAGGTAATTGTCTGGAAGATTGGAGATTACCTCGTAATAAAAAAAATCGAAGGAAAAAAAATTGTTGAAAAGATCGGCGAACTCAGGAAAAAGTACGAAGCCCAGCTTTTATCAGATGAAGACGTTGTCAGGATCGTTAAGGAGGTCAGAGAAGAGTGGAAAAGGTTGTAATTGATACGTCAGTCATTGCAGCAGCACTGTTATCGAAGAAAGGCAGTTCTTATAAGCTCATTTCGCACCTCGCCGATGGCAGGCTTGAGATCATTGTTAGCAGTGAAATTATAGATGAGTATTTTCGGGTTCTCCTAACCAGGATGACAAATTTCTACAGTATAGAAGCTTTATCAGAGTTTTACGCTTTTCTGGAGAGTAGATCCAGAATCACAGAACCAGAAGAACAGTTTGACCTTTGCAGAGATAAAGGTGATAACAAGTTCCTGAATGCAGTCTACGCTTCAAAGGCAAAATTTCTGATAAGTCTTGACAAAGACTTGCTTGATCTGAGAGACGAAAGTAAGGATTTCCGGATTAAAGAACACAGATTTAAGATTCTGAGACCGGAGGAATTTTTAGAAATGACTGCAGAAGATCAAATTTAAGGCAATACTACCATTACACCGTTTTCATCAAAAAATTTATTAAAAAATAGTTTATTCGAGCACGGCCCCCTCATCAGCTCCGCTGACCAGTTTGGAGTACTTCGCAAGGTATCCTTTATGCTTTATCTCCCTCGGCTTCCACCTCTCCCTCCTGTCAGCGAGCTCATCTTCACTCAGCCTGACGTTCAGCTTCCTTTCGGAGATGTTTATCTCAATAACATCACCATCCTCAACCAGCGCTATGTTCCCACCTGCCAACGCTTCAGGAGAGATGTGTCCAATTGCCGGGCCCCTCGTGGCTCCGCTGAATCTGCCGTCCGTGATCAGAGCAACCCTCTGCAGACCCATCCCAGCAATTGCTGCTGTCGGCAGGAGCATTTCCGGCATTCCCGCAGCCTTGGGCCCCATGTACCTTATAACCACAACCTGTCCCTCCTGAATCTCTCCGGCAAGGATGGCATCCAAGGCAAGCTTTTCAGAATCGAAGACCTTTGCTTCGCCTTCGAAGACTCTCATGTTCTCATCAACAGCAGCGGCCTTCACAACCGCTCCTCTTTCGGCTATGTTGCCCCTCAGAATCGCTATGCCTCCTTCACTGCTGTAAGGGCTGTCTGGACTTCTTATTACGTCCACACCCCTCCTCACCGCAAGCTCCGCAATCTCGTAAATTCTCATTCCGCTCACGGTCATCTCGTTGTGGAAGTAATGCTTTGCTTTCCTGAATATCATCGGCACACCACCACTCTCGTCCAGATCTGCCACAACATCACTGCTCGCGGGATCGAGCTTCACTAAGTGAGGGGTTTTCCTGCTCACTTCCTCGAACACGTCGAGGCTCAGCTTTATTCCCGCCTCTCTCGCGATGGCTGGAAGATGCAGTACCGTGTTTGTTGAACCACCAATCATCATGTCCATGATCACGGCATTCTCGAAGCTTTTCTCGCTGATAATGTCAGAGGGCTTTATGTTCTGCTTTACAAGCTCAACCACTCTCTTTCCTGCCTCCTTTGCGATTCTGAGCTTTCTTGAAGATCCGCATGGCGATGTGGATGTGTAGGGCAGACTCAAACCGAGCGTCTCTGTAAGAATCTGCATCGTGTTGGCAGTGTAGAGCCCCTGACAGCTCCCGCATGATGGTGCGCAGAAGTTCTCGTAGAGATTTAGCCCCTCATCGTCAAGCTGTCCGGCTTTGTAAAGGCCAGCAGCCTCAAACGCATCCTTTATTGTTACTTTCCCACCATGAACCTTTTCCGCAATCATCGGGCCGCCTGTGACTGCTATGGCTGGAATGTCGAGTCTCAGCATCGCCATGAGCATTCCGGGCACTATCTTGTCGCAGCTGCCCACAACAACAAGACCATCAAACCTGTGGGCCTCGACCATTACCTCTATGGAGTCCGCTATAACCTCTCTGGAGGGCAGGGCGTAGCTCATCCCGACATGCCCCATCGCTATGCCGTCGCAAACCCCTATCACTCCAAACTCGAATGGAACTCCGCCTGCTGCAATTATGCCCTGCTTCACGTACTCGGTTATTCTGTCAAGGGTCATGTGGCCCGGAACGACTGTATTGTACGCATTTGCAATGCCGATGAAAGGCTTGTCAAAATCGTCATCTGTCAGGCCTAAAGCCCTTAAAAGGGCTCTGTGAGCAACTCTGTCAACACCCTTCTTGACCGTGTCGCTTCGCATGACATGAGGTGGCAGGGGACATATTTTAACCTTCCCGTCTGGAAAGCCTGCCAGCATACCCGGCAAGCCTTTAAAGCATAATCTGAAAAACTATTTGATCATAGACTTCATTAATTTCGTTAATCATTATCAACCAACATCAAAAAATTTTTAACTTCAATAAGGATAAAATACTCCAATGCAGTTAAGATGCCCGAACTGTGGAGCACTCCTGCCCTCATGGTGGAAGCTGGTGTCTCTGCTCAGGCATTTTCGCTTTTTCGAGTGCCCGAACTGCAGGGCAGTTATGGAAATCAGAGTGAGGCATGAAGGTCTGCACAGATATGTGGTTATGGCTCTGTTTCTGATTCTGGCCGGCTGGGCGTTTCTTCTCCAAATTTCCAGAGATCCTGTGCCAGTGGCCGGTAGAATACAGGCCTTAAACTTTATGGTGGAGCTGAGCAATCCGGAAAAATATGCACCTCCATTTGTTCTTGCGATAGTGATTCTCTGGTATTCTGCTAAGTTCGGCAACTACACCCTCAGAATTGCAGATTCGAGCTCTGAAAAAAGGAGAGCGTCTTTCTTACTGCTCCTTGTTTTATCTGTTCCGGCAGCCGCATTTGTTACTGCGGTGGGGCTGTATGTCTATCTTGCCGAGGGAATGAACTGGTTTACTGCGCTTGTGGTGTTGCTCGATGTGGCTGTAATTGTCGGTCTGAAAAGGGAGCGTAAAAGGGTGAAAAAGCTGGAAAAGGAAAGTTACAGGTAACCCTGCCATAGCGGGGACTGGGTCTGAGCAGCTTTCTCCAGGAGTGAGCCAAACTCCAAAATTTTAAAGAGTAAGAACCATGTCATTTTCTCTCGCCATCCCGTAAATATCTCTCATCATCGAAACCGGACAGAGTTCAGGAACTGAACCAGAGGAAAATATGCCCGGAGCCGGATTTGAACCGGCGACTATGCGGTCTTCAGCCGCACGCTCTCCCAAGCTGAGCTACCCGGGCAGATACAATTCTGTAATTGTGATGGATATTTTTAGTTTTTGGTCGACCATCAAGAAGAATTATTAACCTGAAACATTTACTATCAGACTGAGCGGGCTCGTGGGGTAGGCGGATATCCCGGAGGCCTTCGGAGCCTCCAACCCGGGTTCAAATCCCGGCGGGCCCATTCCATCAGCCATTGTATTTGATCATACACCGATGCAAAACAGTTAATAACCGACAGAAACGATATACATGTGCTCCGCTTCCCACGCCCGTGTGACAAATGTGATCATGGGTCGGTTGGCGGAGCAACACCCTGCAGATCAATCCGACCCTGTTAACAATCCAATGAAAAATCTTTTTAATTATTCCCTGTCTTCTTCAAACAGGTGGTTGTTATGGGTATTCTGTGGTTGAATGAAATAGACAAAAATGATATTCCTCTTGCAGGAGGAAAGGGTGCGAATCTTGGGGAACTGCTCAGAAATGAAATTCCAGTTCCAAATGGTTTTGTTGTCGATAGCAGGACATTCCTTGAATTTATGGAGGCAACAGGAATACTTTATCAGGTTAACGACATGCTTAGAGGTCTCGATGTTGAGGATACTGAGAAACTGGAGGAAACATCAAAAAAGATCAGGGAAATCATCGAATCATCAGAAATCCCAAAGGTAATCGAGGAAGAAATAAAAGCTGCATACAGAAAGCTCTGTGATGAAGAGGGTGAAGAAGTTTTTGTTGCGGTAAGAAGTTCAGCCACCGCAGAGGATCTTCCTGAGGCAAGTTTTGCAGGTCAGCAGGAAACATATCTTAATGTTAGAGGAGAGAACGATCTCGTTGAGAAAGTGAGAAAATGCTGGAGCAGCCTTTACACTCCAAGAGCCATTTATTACAGAGTTCATCAGGGATTCAGGCATGACGAGGTAAGTATTGCTGTTGTCGTCCAGAAAATGGTCAACAGTGAAAAAAGCGGGGTCATGTTTACATCACACCCTGTAACTGGTGAAAGGCTGTGCATAATTGAGGCTGCATTCGGTCTTGGGGAGGCAATTGTCAGCGGTGCAGTCAGTCCCGACACCTACGTGTACGACAGAACAGGTAAAAAGCTCACTGAGATTAACATCGGAGAAAAGAAATTGATGATCACAAGAGATGAAAACGGGAAAACTGTAAAGATTGATCTGCCTCCGGAGAAAGTCAGAGAGAGAGTTTTGAACGATAGTGAAATTGAAGAGCTTGTTAAATTTGCCGAACTGATTGAGAATCACTATGGTACCCCGCAGGATGTTGAGTGGGGTATTGAAAAGGGGAATGTGTATATTCTCCAGTCAAGAGCAATAACAACAATTAAAGAAAGAAAGGAGGAGAAAAGTGTGAAAGGAGATGTAAAAATACTTCTTAAAGGACTTGGAGCCTCACCAGGAATTGGAACTGGAAAGGTGAGGATCATCGACAGTGAAAGAGAGATAGGAAAGGTTGAGGAAGGAGACATTCTTGTGACCACAATGACAACTCCCGATATGGTTCCTGCAATGAAAAGGGCCTCAGCAATTGTTACCGATGAGGGTGGCATGACCTGTCATGCTGCCATTGTTAGCAGAGAGCTTGGTGTACCTGCTGTTGTTGGAACAAAAGATGCCACAAAGATCCTGAAAGACGGAATGGTGGTTACCGTTGATGGAGAAAAGGGCCTTGTTTATGAGGGGGCAGTTGAAATTGAGAGCAGAGATGAGAAAGTAGAGGGGGTATCCCTTGGGGGAGTTATAACTGCAACTGAGGTCAAGGTAAACATATCTATCCCGGACGGTGCAAAAAGAGCATACGCCACTGGAGCTGATGGAGTTGGACTGTTCAGGATAGAGCATATGGTTCTCGGTCTTCCAAAGCATCCCATGAAATACATAAGAGATGGTGAAATTGAGGAGTACATCCAGAAACTTTATGAAGGAATGAAAGAGGTAGCTGAGACATTCTATCCAAAACCTGTGTGGATAAGAACCTTGGATGCTCCGACTGATGAGTTCAGAGCCATGGAAGGCGGGGAAAATGAACCGATCGAGGCAAATCCCATGCTTGGATTCAGAGGTATAAGAAGAGATCTCGTTGAAGATATACACTTCAGGGCTGAGATAAGAGCAATAAAAAGACTGGTTGATGAGGGGCTCACAAACGTGGGGATAATGATCCCGCTTGTAACAAGGGTAGATGAGGTAAAGAGGGCAAGGGAAATAATTCAGGATGAAGGTCTTGATCTTGACAGAATCGAATTTGGAGTCATGATCGAAACCCCCGCTGCTGCTTTAATCATAGACGAGATCATAGAGGTGGGCATAGACTTCATCTCTTTCGGGACAAACGATCTCACCCAGTACACTCTGGCAATTGACAGAAACAATGAAAACGTGGCATACATGTACGATGAAACCCATCCTGCTGTCATGAAGCTCATAGAACATGTCATAAAAGTTTGCAGAGAAAGGGGAGTAAAAACATCAATCTGCGGTCAGGCAGGAAGTTATCCACATGTGGTTGAAAAGCTTGTAAAGCTGGGAATAGACAGCGTATCTGCAAATCCAGACGCTGTCCAGACTGTGAGAGAAACAATAGCCAGAGTTGAGAAGAAGCTCATTTTAGAGGGATTAAGGGGTCTCAATGCTAAGTAAGCTCATTAAAAGCCTGGAAAATGCCCCGGTTGTGATGAAAGGAGAATATCCATACTTCATCCATCCCCTTACAGATGGCGTTCCGGAGCTTCATCCTGATATTATCAGAGAGGCGGTATCGGGGATTATACGGGTGGCAGATCTTGACGTGGATAAGATAGTCACAGTTGAGGCCATGGGGATTCCAGTTGCCACAGCGCTGAGCCTTGCCGTCAGCATTCCAATTGTGGTTGTTAGAAAAAGGGAATATGGGCTCCCAAATGAAATAGTCGTTGATCAGGAGACGGGATATTCTAAGGGAAGGCTCTACATCAATGGTATAGAGAATGGTGACAGGGTAATCATGGTCGATGACGTGATTTCAACAGGAGGCACTGCACTCGCAACTTTAAAAGCCCTTGAAATGGCGGGAGCTGAAGTCAAAGACTTCATTGCAGTTGTTGAAAAAGGAGATGGTGCTGAGAAGCTCAGGAAAATGGGATACAGGATAAAGAGTCTTGTTAAAATTGAGGTCAGCAAGAATGGTGTCAGAATCGTCGATCATATTTGATAGGGTTGATTTTTCTTCAATTCTCAACAGAATCAGGACTGCCACCACCGTAGGGATTCAGATTCCGGATGGGTTGAAATATTACACAAGCCATATTTCAGATTTTTTCAGAAATGCAGGTTTCAATGTAATAGTTTCTGGAAAACCCACATACGGTGCCTGCGATATTGACCTGGACCTTCTCAGTGAGGTGGATTATCTGCTGCATTTCGCCCATACAAAGATGGTGGAAATGGATAGAGTGATCTACATACCATACAAGGTTGATTACACTATTGACACTGAGTTACTTGAAAAAAACATAGATGAAAGGAAAATATCAGTTATAGGTACAGCATCCTATGCCTGGAAATTTGAAGAGATAAAAAGAGATTTTGAAGATGCTGGATTTGTTGTCGAACTGAAAAAAGGAAATGGAGTGGAATATCCAGGCCAGGTTCTTGGCTGCAACTACACCTGTCTGAGAGGTCTGGAATCAGATGCGGTAATTTTTATAGGAGATGGGGATTTCCATCCCATCGGGGCAGCACTGATAACGGGGAAAAAAGTGTACGCATACTCCCCACTTTCAAGAGAGTTCAAAACAGTTAATACATCTGATTTTCTGAAAAAAAGATATCTGGCAATCTCTAAGGCAATGAATTCGGAAAAATTTGGCATAGTGGTTTCATCAAAAATAGGACAGAAAAGACTCGAATTGGCATTTAAGCTACAGAAACTCGCCTTTGAAAGAGGAAAGAAAGCCGAGATAATTTTTATGGATGAGATAACCCCATCAATGCTTGATAATTTCAGGTTCGAAACATATGTGAATACAGCATGTCCGAGACTTACATTTGATGATTTTAACAGATTTTCAGGGAGGATGATTTCACCTGAAGAATTTGAAATTGTGGTGGGTATCAGGGATATAGACGATTACGGATTTAATGTCTGAGTGGCACTGTCAAGAATAACATTAAAAAATAAAAAACCAGAATACAAACCATGCAGCCCACAATCCAGCAGATAATTGAAGAAATCAAAGCTAAAAAAGTCTTTCGGAGGAACAGAAAGAGAATGGAATTAAACTAATCTCCCTTTTCCAGAAAATGAGCCACGAGTCCATAAGAATCTACTACCACAGAATTAAACGAATTCTCAGCTTTCTCAAAAAGGTTTTGAAATTATGCGAGAATAAACCAAAAGTTGTTGCAGACGGAGGTTCCCGGTATCCTCCGGGTTCTGAAAAAAAGGGATTGGAGTACAGGCATGAAAACCTTTGGAGAGAGAAATGCTGTAGAGGGGTTCTTTTCTCTGATGAAGGGAAGAACAAAGAGGTTCTTTAACAGGTTTCCGTTTAACAGTTCCTTTGATTCTTTGCAGAGCTGGTTAGAGAGTTTTCTGGATGTTCTTCACTCTCATGCTGGTAGGGGACGTGTTCTGCTTTTAACCTCTACTCTGTGACTTGCAAAGAGGCTGATTGATAGGAGAAGTCCCCTTCTTGGCGTTGTCACACCTGTAAGATTGGGTCTGATTGATGAGCGGGAGATTCTTGTTGAGATGTATAAGGAATTAAGAGGTAAAGAGCTGGTCGAGTCTGCGGTTTATCTCAGAGAACCACTCCTGATTCAGCCATTTAAACCACCGATCAGAGAGTTTCTCTCATCATACTTGCACTCTGCTGGTGTGATGATCGGGGAACTCGTGGGTGAAGCTTTCAGTGAAGAGGAAAAGACCATGACGGAAATTTACGAGGCAATTCTCAAGGGTGTGTCGGATGGAAAGCTTACAAGCACAGAACTCTCATCGCTTTTGTATTCAAGAGGCCTCATCTCAAAGGACAATCCCGGAGTTCTCCAGAAGTACTCACGACTCTTGTGAACATAGGGATCCTCGAAAAGAGGTTCGTTTATGGGAAGGAAAAGAAGAAGTTCGTTTACATTCACTGCTCCCCATTGCTTGACCTGCACTTTTATCTTGAGGCCAAATACTCATACACTGAGCTGGAGACGCCTGTGGAATTCATAAGAAAGGTTGTGAATGCACTTGTTCCAAGGCATGTAGAGTGGTTTGTTGAGCCATTCCTCTCAGAGATCTACGGTCTCAGACCTGTCAAAATTGAGATGCCGGATTTTGAGATCGACATTACTCTGGCAGATTTCAAAAAAAGTCGAAATTGCTGGAGAAGTCAAGTGGAGAGAGCACATCTCTGGAAATGAGTTGAGAAAAATTGAGGATAGATTATCCAAATTCAAATGCAGGAAGATTATCGTCGTGCCATCAGAGGATTCGATGAGCAGATCACCGAAATTTGCTCAGGTTCTAACTCCCGATGATCTTATTAACATTTCAAAAGAGTCTCTCGAATCCATCTCTTCAGGACATTCAGGTTAAAACTTAAATACTCTACCCTACCCCTCAACACTATGGCAAGAAGACCTGCGAGAATGTGGAGAA
>WAMS01000073.1 GCA_015522195.1 Geoglobus sp.
AACTCCTCCCTCAGCACAAGGGCATGGAGGTGCAGAACATTTTGGCGTTTTTCAATCCAGTAAAATCCTGCCAGTTCCCCATCAACATAAATTCCGTAAACCTCTCCAAACGTCCTGAAAAGATAATTGAAACGTTCCCAGGATACATGCATGAGTTTCATGGCATCTTCAAGATAATCGGAAGCGAAATTCATCATTAAGTGCAAAAATTCGCTGTACTGTTTCTCATCTGCAGGTTCAAACCTAAGCATTTGACACACCTGCAATGTCTTTTCAAGATAAAACGGGATGCACAACCTGCAGGGTTTATAAATATCACTCTCAGCAATATTTAAATATCTTCTCCTGAAGGCAAGTGGCAGAGGGTGATGGAATGGAGGAAGGGTTCAAGCACATTGTCAGGATTGCAGATACAGATCTGGATGGTAAAAAGCCGGTAATTCACGCCCTGACAGGGATCAAAGGAGTTGGACTCAGGCTTGCGAGATCAGTCGTATACGCTCTTGGCATCGATCCCCAAAGAAAACTGGGAGAGATGGATGACGAGTCAATATCGAAGCTTAAGAAGTTCATAGAGGAAGAGATTGAAACACTGCCTTCATGGCTCCTTAACAGAAGAAAGGATTACCATACAGGAAAAGACCTGCATCTGCTGAACAAGGACATAGATTTTGCTAAAATGCTTGATGTTGAAAAGATGATCAAGATGAGGGCATACAGGGGCATGAGGCATGCCAGAGGTTACAAGGTCAGAGGTCAGAGAACAAGGTCCACAGGAAGAAAGGGTGCAACTGTTGGTGTCATAAGGAGAAAGAAGTGAGGTGATGTGAATGGGTGATCCGAAAAAGCCAAAAAAGAAATACACAACACCGACCAAGCCGTGGGACAGGGTCAGACTTGAAAAAGAGACACCGCTTGTTATCAAATACGGACTCAGAAATAAACGAGAACTCTGGAGATTCCAGAATCTGCTCAGGAAATACAGAAGGGTTGCAAGAGATCTCCTTGCGAAGGTCAATTTTCCGGGTAGGGAGGGTGAACTCGCGAAGGCAAAAGCCCAGCAGGTTATAAAAAAGCTCAACAGAATGGGAATACTCCCCGAGAACTCGACTCTTGATGACATTCTGAATCTGACGGTTGAAGATTTTCTTGAAAGGAGACTTCAAACCATTGTTTACAGACAGGGGCTTGCAAGAACAGTAAAACAGGCGAGACAGTTGATAGTTCATGGTCACATCTCCGTCGATGGGAGGAGGGTAACCTCGCCAAGCCTGATTGTTGAGAGGGAGTTCGAAAGCAAAATAGGATACTATATCAACTCACCCTTTTCAAAACAGATAGCGGAGGGATAGTATGGCTGAAAAGAAAAAAAGAAATGTCTGGGGAATCGCCCACATATATTCATCCTACAACAACACAATAATAACTATTACAGATATAACGGGACGTGAGACGATCGCAAGAATAAGCGGAGGTATGGTTGTTAAGGCCGGAAGGGATGAGGGAAATCCTTACACGGCAATGCAGGCAGCACTTAGGGTTGCGGAGGTTGCAAAGGAAAAGGGTATAGAGGGTGTGCATATCAAGGTCAGAGCTCCTGGAGGAAACAAGCACACCACCCCCGGTCCGGGGGCTCAGGCGGCAATTAGAGCACTTGCGAGAGCTGGACTCAAGATTGGAAGAATCGAAGATGTGACCCCAATACCGCATGATGGCACCAGACCCAAGGGTGGAAAGAGGGGGAGAAGGGTTTAATACCATAATACTCTTTTTTCCAGGTGATACAGTATGAAAGTTGAGGTACTGAAAGATGATGGACTTTATGGAGAATTTATACTGAAAAATTCAAATCCTGCTTTCGCCAATGCTTGGAGAAGGGCTATGAAAAGCCTTGTACCGGTTCTTGCAGTTGATTATGTTGATTTTTACATGAATTCATCCTTCCTTTACGATGAGGTTATCGCCCACAGAATAGGACTCATCCCTCTCAAAACAGATCTCGACAAGTTCAATCTGCAGAATGAGTGTGTCTGTGGTGGAGAAGGTTGTCCAAACTGTCAGGTATCGTTAAGACTGAATGTTGAGGGGCCAAGAACGGTCTATTCAGGAGACTTTGTTTCAGACGATCCTGAAACAGAACCTGTATTTGATAGCATTCCCATAATCGAGCTTTACAAGGGACAGCAGCTGATGCTTGAGGCTGTTGCAAGATTGGGTTTTGGGAGAGAACACGCAAAGTTTCAGCCAGTATCTGTTTGCGTGTACAGGATACTTGCAGATGTGAAAATAAAGGACTCATGTTCATCTTGCCTTAAATGCGTGGAAATCTGTCCAAAGAATGTTTTTACAGTTGAAAATAACACTGTGGTAGTTGAAGATGGGTTCAGCTGTACACTTTGCAGAGACTGCCTCAGGGTTTGTGAGGAAAATGCGATTGAGATATCTGAAACAGACGACTTCCATTTCAAAGTGGAATCTGTGGGACAGATGAATGTCAGAGAGGTAGCAAAAAGAGCTCTTGAAGCATTAAAGTCAAAGGCTGAAGAGATGAATACCCTAATGGACGAGCTGTAAAAATGAGAAGAGATCTCTACTGTGATTCCTGTGGGGAAGAGACAATCCATGAGCAGATAAGCCCATCAAAAAATCTGTTCAGATGTGAAAACTGTGGTTCTGTTACTGAAGCACTGCCGGAAAAGAAAGTGGGGATAAGGGCCATCATCAGTATGGACGATGCATCAGAAAAGGGAAAAGTCGAGCTATCAAAATCTGAAGTTGTTCAAAAAGGTCAGGAAATCGTCGTTGAAACAGATCGCGGATACAGAATTGGTGAAATCACTTCAATAGAGCTTGAAAATGGAAAGAGAGTTGAAATTGCTTCAGCAGAAGATATCAAAACTCTGTGGCTCAGGGATGTTGGAGAGGTGAAGGTCAGAATAAGCCTTCACAAGGGGGCTGTGACAACACCTTATGTGATATTCACTTCAGGCGAAACAGAGTTCAGCGTTGGAGAGATACTTCCTGTTGAGGGCAGAAACTACAGAATTACAAGAATAAAGCTGATAAACGGTGGTTTGATTAAAAAAGATGGCAGAACTGCAAAAGCAAAAGAGATAAGAAGGATATATGCCAAGTTTGTCAGGTAAACCCATCAGACTGAGAGATTTTATCAGAGCTGGAGACCTGTTTTTCTCTGTTGTTGGATACAGAAATGACAATGCGATTAAATGTTTTCTGAGATATGCTCCCGGTGAGGGTAACCGGTACCGGGATGGCAAAAATTACAGAAAACTGACACACGATGAAGCACTGGAAATCGGGAGGGATTACTTCAGTGAAAGAGAGGGAGTATTCAGGGTTCCCTACGAGCAGATAACTGAGATTTTCAAGCCTGAGGAGCGACTGGACCTTATCATGGATGCCGATATCAGGAAAGTTGTGAATTTCTTCAGAGGTATCCCCAGAAAAAATATGGGTGTAACCGGATCCAGACTGATCCAACTTAAGGGAGATGAGAGTGATGTTGATTTCATCATCTACGGCAGAGACTGGTTCAGGGGCAGAGAGATGATAAAAAAAGGATTGGAAAGAGGAAAAATTGACGAGCCTGATGAGGGTACATGGGAGTTCATATACAAAAAAAGGAAACCAGCCATAAGCTATGATGCCTTCATAGCTCATGAGAGACGAAAGTTTCACAGGGCATTCATTGGAAGCACCTATTTTGACCTTCTTTACGTCAGAGGGTACGATGAAATTCAAAAAGACATACCGGAAAATCCCGGATTGAAGATGGGAAAGGATAGAATTGTTGCAAAGGTGAAACATGACAGTGATGTTTTCGACTATCCGGCATTCTATCCGGTAGAGCATGAAAAAATATACGCAGTTCTCAGCTTCACTCACACCTACGTAGGACAGGCTTTTTCCGGAGAAGTGCTGGAGGCAGCTGGACAGGTTGAGAAGATCGGGAACAGGTACTATCTTATCGTTGGAACCAAAAGAGAGACCGAAGACGAGTATATTGTCTCAAAAACACTCATGAAAAAACTTGGAATCAAAGATTATCTGAGGTAATAAGCCAGAACCAAAATTTTTATTAATCTGACAGTTTTTGAGAGAGCAGAGGGTCCGTGGTCTAGCGGTTATGACGTCGCCTTGACGAGGCGAAGGTCCCCGGTTCGAATCCGGGCGGACCCACTCGAAACTCTCCGATAGTTGGTGGTTTACCAACTTTAAAAACTTCACAAGCCTGTTCTCCAAAATCCGAGACAGGTTTGGGTATATTCTCTTGAAACTTCGAGGACATCTTTGCGAACTGTCAGACTTACACGAACTTTCCCGAGTTTTGGACGTGGCATTACATAGTTTTATGAGTATAAAATGCTAAGCTTTTGCCTAAGAAACATGAATAAAGCGATTTACCTGTAAGCTCTCTCTCTTCTAAACATCAAAAACCACACGATCTTCTCCATTCACTAAAAAATCTCTTATTGTTTTGTAAAGCCGTTATTCGGTGTG
>WAMS01000074.1 GCA_015522195.1 Geoglobus sp.
TACAGGCCTGTTGCAGAAAAGGAAATAAGAGCTGAAACGGTTAAAACGGAACTGGAACTGATACCTGATGAGGTTGCGGGATTCTTTGACACATTTGATAGAGATGGGAATGGTAAGCTGTCCATAGGTGAGGCCCAGGAATTCTTTTTCTGGGTTGAGAACAACATAGCCTACAGATATGACAACGAAAATAAAGAGGATCCAATAATTGGCTATGAGATTGGTGACGGTAGAGAGGGGGGAGATTACAGACAAACGCCGCTGGAAACACTGACAGAAAGGGCCGGGGACTGCGAGGATATGGCAACACTTGAGGCCGCTTTCTACAAATACTATGGAATAGAGGCATACATTGTCGGGCTTGATGCCCAGAATCCCGGACTTGTGGATCATGCCGGCACCATAGTGAAGATAGGAGATAACAAGGAGGCATTTGAACAGTTTCTGGGAGGTCTGCTTTACTACGAAATCGGAGAGGGAGTAAGGGACGTTTACGGAAATCCTGTTACTCCTGGAGTTTACATGATAGTTGACAATTCCTATTCTGGAGCTCTGGGATATATAAGCGGTGGAACAGAGCCGGGAACATTCACCATTCAATGCATAATTCCATTTGAAAAAGGGTATGGAGATGAATGGAACAGGATAGTTGAAAAGTGCGTTGTCAAAATGGACTGAAAAGTTAGGGAAGTCTGTCTCCAAAACAGCGAAAACTTAATAATGGTTCAAGGAGAACGTTGATAGTTCTGAACCTTATTCTGAGAGAGCGGATGAGCTGCGTCTCACCTGTTCTTTCCGGATCAGGAGGTGAGGAAGATGGTCAGTGTGCTGGCACCTGCTCTTGTGGTTGCGGGAGTGGCAATTATTCTCTGGCTTTACGGTGAGCGATGGAGACCAATAAGGCCCTCTACGCTTAAATTCATGAAGGAAGCAGGTCTTTGGAGGATTCTAAGCCTGAGTGTTCTTCACAGCTATTTCTACGGAAGGTGGACAAACCAGTACATAAACCTGCTTGTGAATCACATCACCCCCAATCTCGGAGACAGGGGAAGGAGGTGGCTTGTTGATAGATACCATGGCAAAGTACTGACACATGAGCATGCGAGGAAAATTGTTACAGTTAAAGAGGATATACACCTCAACTCTCTTGAAAAGATAATTCCATATCCAATTGCAAAAGACCTTGTGCTGATAGCCCCTCCTGACATAGCATTTTACGAGTGTGGATGCAGACATGCTCGAAAAGATCACTGTCATCCAACACAGGTGTGCATGGTTATAGGACAGCCTTTTGTTGATTTTGTTCTTGAGCACAACCCCCATTCAAGTCGGCGGATAACTCAGGAAGAGGCTCTTAGGATACTTCAGGAAGAACATGAAAGGGGACATGTCCATTCCGCATGGTTCAAGGACGCATGTCTGGATAGATTTTACAGCATATGCAACTGCTGCAAGTGCTGCTGCGGGGGGATAGAGGCAATGGTGAAGCACAGAGCTCCCATGATTGCATCTTCCGGATACGTGGCGGAAGCTGATTCAGATCTCTGCACATCATGCGGAAGCTGTATGGATTCATGCCCCTTCGATGCAATTTCTATGGGTGATGGGGTGAGCCAGATTAGTCGGGAAATGTGCATGGGATGTGGAGTCTGTGTTGATCGGTGTCAGTCCGGAGCAATAGTTCTGAAAAGGGACGAGAGCAGGGGTGAACCACTGGATGTCGGGCTCCTGTCTGCCTGAGAGGTAAATTCATTCAAAACCTTCAAATTTCAATCTATTTTTCCCTTTGTGCTTCTAACACCTTCGAAGCTTTTCAAAGCCTCTCTCAATGAAAGGGCAAGAGCCTTAAAAGAACTCTCAATTTTGTGGTGAGAATTTCTTCCCTTTACCTGAATGTAGACATTCACCCCCGAATTCCTGCAGAAGGTGTCCAAGAAGTGGATGACGTTTTCCTCCTTTATTCCTGCATCTCCGAACTCTCCTTCAAGAACAAAGTAACCCCTTCCGCTCACATCAACACCACACATGGCAACACTCTCATCC
>WAMS01000075.1 GCA_015522195.1 Geoglobus sp.
GATAACCTAAACCTGAACTGTATATGGTGGGTTTGTATTGGGTTGACCTGGTTAGCTTGAAGCAGTCCCCCATTTACAGTTGCATGCATGTCAGTAAAAAAAGGATGATGCTCCGGCCGGGATTTGAACCCGGGTCACGGGATCGAGAGTCCCGTATGATTGGCCGGGCTACACCACCGGAGCCCACTCCTGCAATCTCAATGCAGTTTATAATGTTTTTGATGATTGCGTGCGATTCAGAATCTGGAGTTAAAAGAGTCTGGCAGAGCTTTCCATCATTTTTTATCATTTTTTATCAGGAAGAAACAGTAAATTATTTAAAATTTATTGGATTTGTATGTTATCGTATGTCAAACGGTAATGGCAAAAAGAGGAACAGCGGGGAGTATTTTACAATATCAGAGCTTGCAGAGCAGCTTGACATAAGCACAAGAACCATAAGGTATTATGAGGAAATAGGACTTTTAAACCCCCAGAGAACCCCGGGGAACCACAGGATATTTACTAAAAAAGACAGAGCAAGGTTGAAGATTATTTTAAGAGGTAAAAGACTGGGATTCACTCTCGATGAAATAAGGCAGATTCTTGAAATGTACGATGTCAAGGGTGAACCTGAGCAGATCAAACTGACATTAAAACTTGCACATGAGAAGCTCAATGAGGTAAATGAAAAGCTTGAGGATCTAAAGATTTTGAGAGCAGAACTTGAGAATCTGATCAGAAAGCTGAACAGAAGATTATCTGAGATTGAAGCAGAGATGGAAGCCCAGGTACAGTAAAACCCAGTCTGATTTTTCAACCAGCCGAGAGATTTAACTTATAAACCCACACAGTTCTGCTGATCTTCAATGAAGATATGGGTTGGTATAGACGATACAGACTCCAAGAACGGGATGTGCACGACCTATCTGGCAAAGATACTCATGGACCGGATTCAGAAGAGTTCTGGTGAGATAATCGGTCTTCCGAGACTTGTAAGACTGAATCCAAACATACCATACAAAACAAGAGGAAATGGAGCAGTGTCTTTTCTTGTGGAAACCGAGAGTTTGGCAGAGATGGTTGATATTGCAAATGAGACTGTTCTGGAGTATGCGGAGCTTGATGATGTGAATACAGACCCGGGTGTTGTTTTTGTAAACGCGGAAGATGACAGTCTTATGGAAACTCTTTACAGATTCTCGCTAAGGGTGATAAGGGATGTGGCGAGCATGGATGAGGCCCTCTTTCTGATAGGAAAGCATCTTATCCCTCATCTCAAGTACAAGAGAGGAAGGGGACTCATAGGGGCACTTGCATCTGTAGGTGCTGAGTTCAGAGACACAACAGTTGAACTTCTGGCATATCGAAACAGAGAGAGATTCGGGGAAAAAAGGGAATTCAATCCGGATTCCTTTTTCCTTGCAGATCTTCTCAGCTATCCAGAAACGTTTGACACTGTTGACTGGGGAAATGATTCTGTGATTTCTGTCCCAAACTCTCCGGATCCGGTCCTTTTCGGGATAAGAGGAGAAAGCATTGCAGCAGTTATGAAAGCTTACGAGGTTATTGAAACTGAAGAGATCCACATGTACCAGGTTTTTGTAACAAACCAGGCCACAGACATGCATCTCTACACCGAGGATGAAATTCAGATGCTCATGGAAAACAGATCGTACATTCTTGGTGGAGATGTGGTTGAGGAGCCGTTTGAGATTGAAGGAGGGCATGTTTTCTTTTCGATCTCAACAAGATTTGGAGAAATCAGATGTGCAGCATTCGAGCCTACAAAGCAGTTTCGAAATGTTGTTAGAAAGCTCAGAACAGGTGACAGGGTGGTTGTTTATGGCTCATTTAAAGATGAGACCATCAACCTTGAAAAAATTAAGATAGAGCGAATTGCAGACATCTACGAAGAATTCAATCCGCTATGCTGGAAATGCGGGAGGAGGATGGAGAGCGAGGGTAGCGGAAAAGGTTTCAGATGCAGGAAGTGCAGGACAAAAGCCAGGGAAAAGGTGAAGGTTAAAGCTGAGCGTGACATCGAGCCCGGCCTTTACGAAGTCCCCCCCTCTGCCAGACGTCACCTGTCAAAGCCTCTTGTCAGAATGGGTACCGAAACTCAGAGCCATATTTTCAGATAGCAGAAAAATGGCATAATTTAAAAAGATGGGATTCAATCAGATTGTGTGAAGAGGAAAGGTGTCAAATTTGAAAGAGATCTGATTCATGCCCTCTGGAATGAGGGGTTTGCTGCTGTCAGAGCTGCTGGTAGTGGTTCATCCTCGTATCCCTCTCCAGACATAATTGCAAGTAACGGCAAAACCACGATTGCAATAGAAGCAAAGGTAAGAGAGAGGCTTCCACTTTACATCTCAGGTGAAAAGCTGAGAGAGCTCGTCATGTTCTCCAACCTTTTTGGAGCCAAGCCTGTGATTGCGTTAAAGCTAAAAAAGGCAAAATGGAGATTTTTCGAGATAGACATCCTTGAAAAAACTGAAAACGGTTACAAGATCTCAGACAAAACCTTTCCTCTTGGAAAGGAGCTTGGAGAGATACTTGACAAATTTGTTCAGGAAAGGCTTTAAAACATAAACCAGCATCTGGAAGTATGCATATCCCAAGGTCACATCCTCGCTATCATTCTCTCATGACAAGAGAGAAGCTGGCAGATGCTTTCAGGAGGGGTCTTGTTGTGCCAGAAGGGCTTATAGCCCATGGAAGGGGAGAGTGCTTTGATTACATTATTGGGGAGAAAAGCAGGGATTTTGCCTTGGAGGCTGAAAAGACTGCTGTTGCAATGATGATTTTGGCGGAACGCCCTGTCATTTCAGTGAATGGAAATTCAGCAGGACTCGTTGCAGAAGAGATCTGTGCACTCTCAAAAGTACTTTCAATACCACTTGAAGTCAATATCTTTCACTGGAGTGATGAAAGGATCAGGAAGATAACAGAAGAGCTTGAAAGATATGATGTGACCGTCTATTCCAAGGGTGACGCTGTCATAGAGGGGCTTGAGTCGGCAAGGAGAATTGTTGACAGCAGGGGGATATTCAGGGCCGATGTCGTTCTTGTCCCTCTTGAGGATGGTGATAGATGCGAGATTCTCAAAAGAAAAGGAAAGAAAATTATAGCCATAGACCTCAACCCCCTTTCAAGAACATCCCGAATGGCAGATGTAACCATAGTGGACAACATAACAAGGGCGATCCCGAACATGATTGAGTTTGCGAGAGATATGAAGGAAATGAGCAGGGAGGAGCTTGAAAAAATTGTGATGAATTACGATAACAGAGAAACTCTCAGAAAGGCATTAAAGGCCATAATTGAATACCTGGAAGAAAAATCCGGTGATTTGTAATGTATGATGAAATTCTTGAGAAGGTAAGACCAATTATAGAAAGAGTCAGAAATGAGGGTGATAAAGCACTGCTGGAGCTGACAGAGAAACTTGATGGTGTGAAGATAAATGACATTCGAGTCCATCCTGAAGAGATTGATCAGGCTTATGAAAACGTTGAGGAGGATCTTGTTGATACTCTTGAAACTGCAAAAGAGAGCATTGAGAGATTTCACTACATAACCATGCCTGAGCTTGACATGAAAATTGATTTTGGGGACTGCATTATGGGTAAGAGATACATCCCGGTTGATTCTGCTGGTCTTTACATACCCGGAGGAAGGGCGAGCTACCCATCAACAGTTCTCATGTCTGCAATTCCAGCAAATCTTGCCGGGGTTGAAAATTTGGTAGCATGCACCCCTCCCGATAGAACGGGAAAGGTAAATCCTCTCACACTTGTTGCAATGGACATCTGTGGAGTTGATGAAATTTACAGGGTCGGTGGAGCTCAGGCAATTGCTGCAATGGCCTATGGGACTGAAACTGTGAGGAAGGTTGACAAAATTGTGGGGCCGGGTAATGTCTATGTCACGGCAGCCAAGCTTCTCGTGCAGAGGGATGTTGCAATAGACATGCCTGCAGGCCCTTCAGAGGTTCTTGTAATCGCTGATGAGAATGCCGAAACTCAGATGGTGTTTCTGGAATGCATATCACAGCTTGAACATGATCCGATGGCGAGGGCAATTCTCGTTACAACATCACCAAAACTTGCTGAAGAGGTTGAAGAAAAAATCAGATCGGTCATGCCAAACTCCAATTTCAGATCCATTGTTGTTGATTCACTGGTAAAGGCTGTAGAAGTGTCAAACGGAGTTGCTCCTGAACATCTTGTCATAATTGCGGAAAACCACTGGCAGGTTTTTGAGAAGGTGAAACATGCTGGAAGTGTTTTTCTCGGAAAGTTCTCACCGGTTTCTGCTGGAGATTATGCAAGCGGAACAAATCACATACTCCCGACTGGAGGATATGCGAGGATGTACTCAGGTGTGGGTGTTGAGACATTCTTAAAATCGGTAACGTATCAGGAATTAACAAGAGAGGCTCTTGAAAGATTGGGGAAGGCAATTATAAGTCTTGCAAGAGCTGAAGGACTTGAATGGCATGCAAAATCTGTGGAGGAGAGGTTAAAATGAGGAAGTTCACAGCTGAAATAAATGAGAAGGATTTTGGAAAAGAGGTGGAGCTCTGCGGATGGGTTCACGAGGTCAGAGATCTTGGAGGACTTGTTTTTGTTGTGCTGAGAGACAGAGAGGGATTTGCGCAGATAACACTCCCCAAGAAAGCTGTTGACAGGGAGATGTTCAGAAGGGCAAGAAAGGTAAGGAGAGAGAGCGTTGTAAGGGTTAAAGGGACAGTTAAGGCAGAGGAAAAAGCCCCCAATGGATTTGAGATAATTCCTGAAGAATTTGAGATTCTGAATGAAGCTGATGCTCCCCTGCCACTTGAGGTGACTGAGAAGGTGCCTGCGGAGCTCGACACAAGACTTGACAGCAGATTCATTGATCTTCGAAGACCCAGGGTTCAGGCAATATTCAGAATCAGACATGCAATGCTTCAGGCAATAAGAGAATTCTTCGACAGGCGTGGTTTTATTGAGGTTAACACACCAAAAATTGTCTCAACAGCAACTGAAGGTGGAACAGAGCTTTTTCCAATAACATACTTCGAAAGGGAGGCATTCCTCAATCAGAGCCCGCAGCTTTACAAACAAACCCTCATGGCAGCAGGATTTGAGAGAGTTCTTGAGATTGGACCTATATTCAGGGCAGAAGAACATAACACAATCAGACATTTGAATGAGGCTGTCAGCATTGACATTGAGGTGAGCTTCACAGATCACGAGGGAGTTATGAGGTATCTCGAGGAACTGGTTAAATACATCCATGAAAGAATCTCAGAAAGATGTGAGAGGTATCTGGAGTGGATTGGAGTGAAAATAGATATCCCTGAGATCCCATTTACAAGACTGAGCTATGATGAGGCTGTTGAGATTGTAAAGGGAAAGGGTGAGGAGGTAAACTGGGGAGAGGATCTCTCAACATCAGCTCTGAAACTTGTTGCTGAGGATTACAGCGGGTATTACTTCATCGTTGACTGGCCTACAGAGTCAAAGCCATTCTATGCTATGCCCCATGAAAACGATCCAGAAATTTCTAAAACATTTGATCTCATGCATGGATGGCTTGAAATTGCAAGTGGGGCTCAGAGAATCCATATCCATGATATGCTTGTCAGGAGAATATACGAGCAGGGTTTGAGTCCGGAGAGTTTTGGATTCT
The DNA here is from genome assembly GCA_015522195.1 of Geoglobus sp. Lineage (GTDB taxonomy): Archaea > Halobacteriota > Archaeoglobi > Archaeoglobales > Archaeoglobaceae > Geoglobus. The sequence goes on from WAMS01000075.1 coordinate 5,662, forward strand.
ATCTTCAAGCTTTCAGATACGGCATGCCACCTCATGCTGGGTGGGGTATGGGGCTGGACAGACTTGTGATGGCTGTGCTTAACCTTTCAAACATCAGGGAGGGCGTACTCTTCCCAAGGGACAGACAACGACTTGTTCCATGAAAAAATATATAAACTACTAAATCAATTTTTATACAGGATGAGCGAAAGAGACCTGATAATTGAGAGGCTTGAAAGAAAATTAGCCGAAAAGGAGAAGGAATTGAAGGAGTTGAGAAGGGTGGCGGGTATGAATGCAGAAGAGATCAAAAGAGATGTGCTTAACAGCCTAAGGGCTGAGCTTGAGAAAATTGAGAGGCTTGAGGCAAGGGTTGCCGAACTGAACAAAACAGTCCAGTCTTTGCTGGATGAGGTGCTCTATCTCAAAGCAAATCTACCAAAAGAGGAGTCAAAATCAAGGGAGATAAGGGAGATAGGGAACCCTGATGGGAATCCGGAAAACGAAAGAAAATCGGAATGCATTGAAGACAGCGAGATAATCATCTGCGACTGAAATCATGCACATCAAAAAAATCTCGATAAAGAATTTCAAATCCTTTGGTAAGAAAGTAGATATCCCCCTCGACAGAGGTTTTACTGTAATAAGTGGCCCTAACGGGAGTGGGAAATCAAACATAATTGATTCGATTGTCTTTTGTCTGGGTTTGCATGCATCATCAAAGATTTTGAGAGCTGAGAAGCTTCCCGATCTGGTATATTCAGGCAATGGAAGAAAAACTGGGACTGCTGAAGTTGAGATCGTATTTGAAAACAATGGGGAAGAGCTGAAAATAGCCAGAAAGGTGAAAATTACCGACAGAAACTATTACAGCTACTACTACATAAACGGAAAATCCTCAAGCCATTCCGAGGTGATGAAGGTCCTGGAAAAAGAGGGAATTTACAGCGATGCCTACAACATTGTAATGCAGGGAGATGTCACAAGAATTGTTGAAATGACCCCATTTCAGAGAAGGAAGATAATAGACGATATAGCCGGAATTTCAGAATTTGAGGAAAAGAAGGCAAGAGCCATAGAAGAGCTTGAGGCTGTGAGACAGAACATAGAAAAGATATCTGCGATCTTATCTGAAGTTGAACAAAGGCTGAAAAATCTGGAAAAGGACAGGGAAGAAGCTCTCAGATACAAGGAACTCATGGAGAAAAGGGAGAGACTTGAACTTGAAATCGGAGCTATAAAAAGAAAAGAGCTTGAAACCAGACTGTCAAGGATTAAAAGAGAGATTGACAGACTGGAAAGAAGCAAGGACGAATCTCTGAAAAGAATTTCCGATATTCTCTCCATGAAAGAGAATCTGAGGTTTGAAATGGATCAAATTTCAAGAAAGATCTCTGAAGAAGCTGATGAAAGATACAGGGAAATTCAATCAACTATTGCTGAGCTTCAGGCTGAAATAGAAGGGTTAAGAAAAGAAAAGGAGTTCTCAAGGAATCAGATTGATGCTTTCAATCAGGAGAAGGTGAGAATTCTTCTTGAAATGGACAGACTTACCGATGAAATTGAAAATCTGAAAAATGAGCTTTCTGATCTTTTGCTTCAGAAGAATGGTGTTCTTGAAAATGAAAGAATTATCAGGTCAAAGCTGGATGATGTTAAAAAGAAGATTGATGAGATAAGTGGTGAGGAGAGGGAAATTCGTGACAGAATACTTGCCCTTTCAGAGAAAATTGAAGATTTGAGGCTGGAGAAGGGTGAGCTGCTCAGAGAGAGGGACAGGATATATGAGGGGATCAGAAGAATCACAATTGAGATCGAGGATATTGATTCTCGTTTATCAAAAATCAGAAATGAATACGAACAATTAAAGGAAAAAATGGACCAGAAGCAAAGAGACAGAGAACGCTATGAAGACACGCTCGCAAAGATTATAGCCAAGAAAAAGGAAATTGACGGAGAGATATTCAGACTCAGGAATGAGCTTTCATCTGCTGATGAGGAAATAAGGCAGAAGGAGATAGAACTTGCCAAGGTTAAAGCAGAAATTTCTGCTTATGAGGGTGGATACAGCAAAGCCGCTGAACTTGTACTTGAAGCAAGGGAAAAGAAGGCACTTCCTGGAATTTTTGGAATTGTGGCTCAGCTTGCCGAGGTTGATGAGAGATACGCTCTTGCCTTAGAAATTGCTGCAGGAAATGCCCTGAATTTCATTGTTGTGGAAAATGAAGATGATGCAATAAGGGCAATAAAGTACCTGAAGCAGATAAAGGGAGGAAGGGCTACATTTCTTCCACTTAACAAAATAAAAAAGAATTTTGAAAGGCTCTCCCTTGACAGAAGTGTCCTTGAGAAAGATGGAGTTGTGGATTATGCAGTAAATCTTGTGAAATGTGATTCAAGGTTCAGGGCCGTGTTCAATTTCATTTACAGGGATACAGTTGTTGTTGACACTGTTGAAAATGCAAAGAGAATTATGGATGGTAGGAGGATTGTAACTCTTGATGGCGAACTCATAGAAAAATCAGGGGCAATTACTGGTGGAAGCATTGACAGAAAGACAGGATTGCTGCTTACAAGGGAACTGATTGAAAGGGAAAAAAGAATATCTGAAGAAATCTCCATTCTCAACTCTAAGAAAGCATCAATTCTCGGTGAACTTCGGAAGGTCGAGGATCGATGGAGGAGTATTCAGGATGAAATCAGCAAGCATGAGGAGCTTATCAGAGAATGTGAAATGGAGGCAGAGGTTCTCAGATCAAGGATGGAGTCCTCATCTCTTGCAGAGAAGGAGATGATGGAGAGGAAAAAGACAAGAGAGAATGAAAGGAGATCTCTGGGTGAAAAAATAGGAAATATTGAAGATAAACTTAAGGAAATCGATGACAAGATTTCAAAGTTCACAGATGAGCTTGAAAGTCTTAACAGAAGGGTAAAGGGAAGCAGACTTCCAAGGCTCTCTGAAGAGCTCGAACACCTGAAGAATCAGTACTCACTTGTGAGAGAGAGTCTCCTCAAAATCGAATCAGAAATAGAGAAAAAAGAGCTTGAAATCAGACAGAAAGAATCAGCTCTCAATGAGAGGCAGGAAAGATTGAATGGGATTGGCGAAAATGCCAGCAAACTTATGGGAAGAATCTCAGAACTCGATGTCAGAATTAATGAAATAAGCCGGAAAATTTCAACTCTCAGAAAAGAGGAGGAAGTACTTGGAGATAAGGTCAGAGAGCTCAGAGAACAGCGAGATGAGATATTTTCGAGGATAAGAGAGCTTGAAAATGAGCAGAACAAACTTGAATATTCAATTACCGGCTATGACGAAAAAATAAACGCAAGAAGAGAATTGGTCAGCCAGATTGAAGCTGAGATTTCTCATCTGCCTGACTTTGAACCTGAGCTTGACAGGGATGAGGCTGTGAATCAGCTTGAAGAGGTGGAAACAGAGCTCTCATCTTTCGGTGATGTCAATCTCAAAGCGATACATGAGTACGAGGAAGTGAGGAGGAGATGGGAGGAACTTTACACAAGAAAATCTGAGCTTGAAAGGGAGAGAGAGGAAATCTTTGAGAGAATTGGAAAGTATGACAGAATGAAAAGGGAAAAGTTCTTTGAGGTTTTCGATGCCCTCAATGAAAACTTCAGAGACATAATCAGAAGCCTTGCCAATGGTGATGGTGAGCTCCTTCTCGACAACCCTGAAGATCCATTCAATTCAGGACTTCACATGAAGGTCAGGCCATACGGGAAGCAGGTTCAGAGGCTTGAGCAGATGAGTGGTGGGGAAAAGAGTTTAGTTGCTCTTGCCCTGATTTTTGCCATCCAGAGGTACAAGCCTGCTCCGTTCTATGCATTTGACGAGGTTGATATGTTCCTTGATGGTGTTAATGTTGCCAGGCTTGCCAGAATGATAAGGGAGCTGTCGTCTCAGGCTCAGTTCATTGTTGTTTCGTTGAGGAAGCCAATGCTCGAGGAGGCAGATGCCATTGTTGGCGTTACGATGGGGAGGGATAACATATCTCAGGTGACCGGGATCAGGAAAGCATCGATGATCCAGTAGAGATGCTTTACAACCTTGCCAGAAAAGGTGAGATAGATCCACTCAACATAGATGTAGTTGAGGTGGCAGACAAATTTCTGGAAGAACTCGAAAGAGCAAAGAAACTTGATCTCAGGATTTCCGGTAGGGTGTTGCTTTATGCAGCGATTCTTGTCAGAATAAAGTCTGATATTGTTACCGGGGAGGCTTTCGGTGCATTTGATGATTCAGAAGATGTCGAGGATGAGGCTGTCCAGCTTTATGACGATCTGGATGATGCAGCTTACAGTCCTGAATTTGAGGAATATCTTTCACAGGATTTTCTGGAAGACGAAGATATGCTGGAGGATGACCTCATCAGCGCTCTCGTAAGTGCTGGAAGAAAAAGAGTGAGAAGATACACAACGCTTGAAGATCTGATAAGAGAGCTTGAATCTGCAGAAAGAGTTAGAAAGAGAAGGAGAAGAAGAAAATATCATAGAGAGGATATTGTTGATCCGATGAGCGTACCCCATGATGAGGATCTTGAGGACACGATTGAAAAGGTGAGGGAAAAGGTGACTCTGCTGATGAAAAACAGGGATGCCATCAGACTCGGAGAAATCGCCGGATTCGATCTTGTTTCAAAATACATCTCAATCCTCCATTTAGCTTTCAGAAAGGTCTTTGAGCTGTACCAGGAAAGGATATTTGAGAGCGAGATCGAGATAAGGAGGATCAGTGATGAGAGAAAAAGTTGAGGCAATTCTTTTTGTCACATCCGAACCAATTTCAGCATCGAAAGTGGCAAGAATTCTTGGAGAGAGGACTGAGGATGTGGAAGCTGCTATTGAGGAGCTTTCAAGAGAGTACAGCTCCAGAAATTCATCAATTGAGATAGTGAAACTGGGAAAAAAATATCTGATGAGGGTTAAACCTGAATATTCAGATCTGGTCAGTAAATTTACCGAGAAAGAATTTGAAAGAGGTTTGCTGAGAACACTTGCAATTATAGCCATAAAACAGCCAATAAAGCTTTCAGAACTTGCAAAGATCAGGGGAAACAGGTGCTATGAACATGTTAAAAAACTGAAGGAGATGGAGTTTATTTCTGAAGAGAAAAGGGGAAGATCAACAATTCTGAAAACTACAAAAAATTTTGCAGTCTATTTCGGTCTTAAAAGTTCGAACCCTGATGAGATAAAGAAAACCCTGCTTGAAATTGTGAAGAAGGATAAGAAGCTGGAAGAGTACTTTGGAAGACTTGAGGGTTGAAAAGAGAGACAAGCGCAGGAGATTCTTATCACAATGACAAGTTCCGATATGAGATTCGATTTCATAACCCCAAATCCATCCTTCAGCACTTCCACTCCCTCGTTGAACCACTTTTCCGGAAAATAATAACCAGCCAGAAGGAGATAATGGTTCTGAAGAAAATCAGGGATACTTTACTCCCACAGCTCGTGTTTGGCAGATTGCGAGTTGTGGGGATATGATATATTTGGCCTTTTCACATTAAATCTCCAAAACCCTCATATAATCTGTGAATCAAATCTACAAACATGGATGCTGAACTCCTCAGAAGAGTTGAAAGACTGGAAGAGAAACTTGACAGAATCCTTGAAATTCTTGAGGATGAGTTAACTGAAGAAGAGATCGAAGAACTCAACAGAATAAGCGAGAGAATGAGGAAGGGTGAAAAAGTTCCTCTTGACGATCTTATATGAAGATTTACCTTGATAGAGATGCAGCAAAACAGGTAAAGAAGCTCAAAGAGGATGAAAGATCGAGAATCTTAAGACGAATCAAAGCCCTTGAAGTTGATCAATTTCTCGGAAAGAAGCTTAAAGGAAGGGAAAACACATACTCCCTTAGAGTTGGCAAATTCAGAGTTATATACGAAATACACGCAGATTTAGATGAAATCTGGGTTTTGAAAATTGATAAAAGAGAAAGAGTTTACGACAGAATTTGAGTTTCTGGTAAAATTTAGAGTTCTGACGCAACCATCATGTTATGCTTTCCAACTTAACCATCCTATGTTTGAAAGAAAAAGAGTTTTTATAGTACTGAACAGAATTGTAAACGCATGCAGGTTCAGGCTGAGCTGAGCGAAAACCGGGCTGAGGGGAGGCCCATTAACACTATTTCAGGGAATATCGGGCTTAAAAGAGTAGATGCAAGGGAGTTTTTTGATTATTCGGAGTGGTATTTGTTCAATGGATAGGGAATTGGGGTCATAGTATGGTTCGACATCTTTCAATTGTGTTATCAATCCTCGGTGTTCTTGTTTTGGTGTCTTCTATCTCCATTGCAATTTCAGTTCATACAAAGGCAATGTCTCCAGAACAAGGGCAAGTGTATGCCCAAATAAACATGGTTCTTTTGACAGTAATGATCTTGCTAATCTACTATCGACAAACCCAAGTTTTATCAAATCAAGAGCAGATAATGAACAAGCAAACAAAATTATTGGAGTTCGAAAAAAAGCCAATGTTGTTATTCAAACATGAAAATCTAAAATCAAATCAAATCAGGCTTACATTTATTTCCATATCAAAATATCCAATGCTGATAGAAGATGTTAAATTTGAATTATCGAATAACCTGCCAAAAAATACCCAAGTTGATGTTGAGGTAATAATTAGATTTCCTCCAGAATATAACTATAATCATCCACCAACCGATTTAAATGGTCTAATTGGAAAGGCACTTGTAAACGGGAGTTCAGTTTCAATTACCTTCAACACTACAGAGAAGTTAACCCCATTTGGAATTGTGAAGTTAAGAGTATCTAACCAATACTATCGAGAAATATCTATAGAATACGAATACAATCTCGAATCTGGAGAACTCAAAATAAAGGAAAATTCTTGATTCTTTCCATTTGTTGTTCATATCCATTTATATACTCCTCTGCCCTCTATGTTCACATGGAACAATGTTGATTTGCACATCCGAATTTCAAGAGAGAATTGTATATTTCTGAAAGAAAATTTCAGAAATCGCTTCTCTGAGACTATTGACAAACTTCTGGTCTCTCTCAGGACTGGAAAACCCATAGAAATCCAGATTTTCAGAATTGAAAGTGGGTCCGCCCGGATTCGAACCGGGAACCTCCTGCGTGTGAGGGAGACTTAAATAGAAAATGGAGCAACCATATAGGTCTAAAAGACATATACAAGGATTACAGTCGAGATTTTCGAAACTGGCTTAAAAACAGAGTTAAGAGCGGAAAACTTACTGAAGCAACTGCAAGTGATTATTACAAAACTCTGGAGAGAAATATAGAAAAATTGGATGTAAATACTCCTTACGAGCTTGAAAACATTGAAATAAACAAAGCTTTGGCTCTCGCATTGAGGAACTTTTTCAATTTCCTTGAAGATAGAGATATTGACGAGATAAACGGGTATTTAATAGATAAATGGAGGAAAAAGATCCCCATTCAAACTGCAAGAGTTCAGGAGATTTACATCACCAATAAGGAGCTTTTGGAAGCTTATGAAAACTTGAAGGGCAAAAAGCCAATCTTTGGAACAATATTCAAGATGTTGGTTTATAGCGGTGCAAGGTTGAAACATGTTTATGAGGCACTGAAATCATTCGATCCTGAAAAGGTTGTTGTTGTGAACAACATTGCGAGATATCCAATAACTCACCTGACTAAAGGGGCTAAAAAAGGCTACTGGCTTTATTTCCCTGCTGAATTTCTCGATGAACTCAAACAGGTTGAGATGTCTATGAGCTACAAAACCGTTCAGAGAAAAATTGCTTACAAACGAGTGAATGCAGAAACAATCAGGAAGTGGCATTTTAACTTCATGATAATAGAGAACGATGTTCCAGAATCCATAGCTGATTTTATTCAGGGGAGAAGACCGGCAACAGTAGGATCAGCCCATTACCTGAACAAGATCAAGCTGGCTGATAGGGAGTATTCTAAAATCGTGGATAAATTCCCAATTCCCCTTAATTTCTGAGGAAATAATTAAGCAATCTAAGAGAGTTACCAAAACCTATTTTCCTTTTGTTTTCTACACCAGTAAAATCCATTATTCATAATAAATCGGAAAAAATCCAAGAGATACTTACACCTTCAAATATATGAACTAATTTTTCATATTCATATTTTGGAATTACAAAATTAACTCCTGAACTACGATATGTTGCTAAAGGGAATTCGAATATTAGATCCATAACCTCCTTAGAATTCTGTGTTAACTTATATTCACACTTAAATTCTTTCTAGATCTTATATAACGATCCAGAAATTACGTCTGCCTCTTGAATATATATGTTTTTAGAATCTTCAAAGATTAATTGATACTCCTTATCAAACTCAAAATCTAATATCTGAGCAAAGGTGGGGGGAAGATACTTGTTTAGATTCCTGAAAATAGACGAGGATTGTGATTTTAGGAAGTCCAACATATTTTTTAATATTCCTTCCCATTGTTTCTGTTCATCATGTTTTATGACGATTTCAGAAAAACCAAATTCTCTTGAATATCTATTCACTCTGAGATATATATTTGAGACAGCAGTAGTGTGAGGTAATAGGCTTATTCTTTTTCTTGATTTTTCATTTGGATCTGGGAATGGGACATACTCCTCCCATGGAGGGGTTTCATAAAATATTGGATTAAAAAAATAATTTGTTACTTCTGAAAAATAGTCCTCTATTGCTTTTTCTATAAGTTCACAATAGTTTTTGGGTAATCTGTTAGAATCGTTATGCAAATATGCCAAAAAAGTTTCCACATACTCCTTATCTGGTGATCTGCTTGCTTTGGAAAACCAGATTAAAGTTTCTTTAGAGAGGTTCAAATATAATTTATCAGCAAGATCATTAATGTAGCTCCTCGTTTCAACCTCAAATCGCTTAGATACCTCATTTGCATTAGTAACATCTGTGAATCCAGATCTGATTAAAATTATCTCAGAAATATTCATACAGATAAAGTACTTTTTATCCATAATTTCCACAAAAATTGGAAACTCGTGGCTATGTAGATATCTAAGCAATTCGTAAACGAAAGAACGGTACCTTGGCCATAACTTTGTGCCTTTTAATTCTTTAAAAGGAATTTTATACTCTTTTTTGAGAGAATAAACTTTTTCCTGAATTTCATTTAATGCTGATATAGGTGCTCCAAACCCTCCAAGAACAAAGTATGGTTGGTTGTTAAAATTATCTACATTCGCCTTATCTAAAATTACTTCCCCAGTATTTCCGCTCTCATCTAAGAATACACAGAATACTTGCTTTGGCATGGATATCCACCTACAATTGACTAACCATCATTATGATCTCAAAATCTTCCTCACTAACCTCCCTCATCGCCTTGCCCATCAGATGCCCGCTCCACTTCTTTTTGTTGGTGATGAATTTCAGCTTTGAGATCAGAGGTTTGAATTCAACAGGCTTATCGAAGATTTTTACTGGTTTAAGCTCGATTCTCAGCGGGAAGGTTTCGTTTCCCATGCCCTGTGGAGTTTTGAAAATCCTGCTTGAATCTCTGAAAACTTCAGAAGCTACTTCGTAAACCGCAACAATTCTTGGCTCCTTAATCGTATCTTTATCTCTCTCCTGTTTTAAGTAGATGAGCAGTTTATCTCCCGGTTTAACTCTGGCAATTGTGTTCCTGTGCCTTTCAGGAACCCCCCAGATGTTTTTCTGCTTTACGACTTTCCAGTTCTCTTCGTTGGTTATGCAGAGCCAGAAGGCCATGGATTAAATTTGCTTTTATTTTTTATAAATCTATAGCAGAATCAAAAATGAGTTTAATTCAGCACAACCGATCCTTCAGCGCTTCCACTCCCTCGTTGAACCACTTTTCCGGAAAATAATAACCAGCCAGAAGGAGATAATGGTTCTGAAGAAAATCAGGGATACTTTACTCCCACAGCTCGTGTTTGGAAGGTTGAGAATTGTAGAAGTGTGACGTATCTCACCTTTTTTGATTGCTATCAAGTAATGGTGTAAGTAGGCAACAGTTTTATAAAGTACCAAAACCAGAACATCTATCGTGACAACACTAACGGCTCTGGTATGGAAAGAAGGAGATCAGTACGTTTCAAAGTGCCCAGAGCTTGAGGTTGCAAGCTGCGGCGACACAATAGAAGAGGCTCTGGAAAACCTCAAGGAGGCCGTAGAGTTATACATAGAGAACGCAAAAGAACTTGGCATACTTGATGATGAACTTGAAGCTGTTTTCAGTAAAAAGTTTGTAACAACATTCGAAGTTACTATTTGAGGAGTTCCAGAAATTCCTCCTTGCTCAATCCTGCCTGTCTTAAAATTGACAGAAGCGTACCTTTTGGAATGTTCTTTTTCCTCGGAATTATCACCAGTCTTGTCTTTCCTTCGTCATATACTTTATACATGGCAATGTGGCTACCTTTGCCTCTTTTTGGTGCGTAAACGAATCCAGCTTTCGATAAAGCCTTTATGACATCACTGTAAGACACTGCTGGCAGTTTAGCCATGAAGTTTTAACCAAAGCAAGAAAATAAAACAGTTGTGGGGAATATTGTGAAACATAAATCCATTAATGCATTTCTGCTACTATGCAAAGAAACTCACAATGCGATACTGGTTCAGTTCAATCCAATTCTTCTATGTTTGAAAGAAAAAGAGTTTTTATAGTACTGAACAGAATTGTAAACTCATGCAGGTTCAGGCTGAGCTGAGCGAAAACCGGGCTGAGGGGAGAGCAAAAATTGTATAAACATAAACGTAAACATACACTTATGCCAACCAAAACCATAACCATCACCCTTGAAGCCTATGAGAGGTTGAAGAGGGAAAAGAGAAAAGGCGAGAGCTTCAGTGATGTTATACTCAGACTGACCGGGAAGAAAAAAGATCTGATTGAATTTGCAGGAAAATGGAAAGAATCTGGAGATGAAATAGAGAAGGTAATACTCGAAGGCAGGAAGGAGTTCGATAGACATGTTCTGTCTTGAAACAACTTTTCTCATAGATCTGCTGAAAGGTGAGGAGAGAGCAATGGAATTTTACAGAAAGCTCAGGGATTCAAAGATCTGCACAACCTCCATATCTGCCTGGGAAATCCTCAGAGGCCCAAGACTGATAGGCAAGAAAGATGAATTTGAGGCAGCCCTTGAAATGCTGGAAAACATAGACATTCTTCCATTCTCTTTTAACTCTGCAAAAATTGCATCAGAGGTGGAGAGCAGCTTGAAAAAGAAGGGTCTGGAAGTGAATTTAGTCGATGTGCTAATTGCGTCCATTGTAATCGAGCACGATCTCAAGCTCGTAACCAGGGATAAGCACCTTAGCAGAATCGAGGGGCTGGAAGTTTTCACTTACTGAATTTCATTTTTCAGGGTGTGAATATTCTAAGGAGAATCAATATTTCTGAGATAATGAACGATTTTTCAACCTTTTCAAGGACTGGAAACATTGTAGAAATTTCAGTTTTGAGAATTGGAAGCTGTGAGTGGGTCCGCCCGGATTCGAACCGGGGACCTCCTGCGTGTGAGGCAGGCGTCATAACCACTAGACCACGGACCCGGGATGTTTTTATTTCTGAACCAACATCATGTTTATGATTTTTGTGGTTTGGTCAGCTGTCAATCGGTCAGGATCTGACGGCAGTATTATTAACATCGTCTGACATCCAAGATAATAGACCATGGTGCTGAAACGGGACAAGAGATTTGAGAAAAGAATCGCCGAGAAAAGAATAGATTTTCTGCTGGATCTGGCAGATCAGAAAAAATATGAGGACTATGAGCTTTCAAGGCGATACATCGAACTTTCAATCAGAATTGCAAAAAAATACAGAATACGGCTTGGAAAAAGGAAGCTCAGGTTCTGCAAAAAATGTCATTATCCATACAGAGGGGACAGAATGAGGATCAGAATCAGCAAAGGGGTTGTGAGAATCGCATGCGTAAATTGCGGAAACATAAGAAGGTTCAGAATAAAGTAATACGTGAGTTCAGTACAGCAAAATTTAAATTAAAAAATTATATCCAGAAAATTTAATGAGTTTTGAGACTGCATTATCACCTGAAGAAAGAAAA
>WAMS01000076.1 GCA_015522195.1 Geoglobus sp.
TTGCCAGAGAGGGAGTTGATGTTGCCATAAACTACAGAAAAAGTGAAGAGCAGGCCAAACATGTTAAGGAAACCATTGAGTCACTTGGAAGAAGATGCCTGCCTATCAAGGCAGACACGTCCAGTTTTCAGGATGCCCAGAACATGGTTAAAAAGGTCTTAGATGAATTCGGAAGGCTTGACATTCTTGTAAACAACGCTGGAGTCAACTGGGATGGAGTGGTGTGGAAGATGAGTGAAGAGCAGTGGGATACTGTGATAAACATAAACCTGAAGGGGTACTTTAACTATATCAGAGCCTGCGCACCCATCTTCAAAGAGCAGAGATCGGGGAAAATCATCAATCTCACATCAATCAATGGTTTGAGAGGGAAATTCGGGCAGTCAAATTACTCTGCAGCAAAGGCAGGAATCATAGGGCTGACAAAGGCAGTTGCAAGAGAACTTGGCAAGTACAACGTCAATGTGAATGCTGTTGCACCGGGCATGATAATGACCGAGATGTATGAAACCGTACCAGATGAGGTAAAACAGAATGCTCTGGAAGAGATAGTTCTCGGGAGAGCTGGAGATCCAAAAGAGGTTGCGTGGGTTGTGGTGTTTCTCGCTTCAGAAAGAGCCAGACACATCACTGGAGAGGTAATAAAGGTGGATGGTGGGCAGTACATCTGAAGTTTTAATTTATTTTGCCATCACATAGTTTAAACGCCAGGATTACTTATCAGTTAAAAAGGTAGATCCTTCCCTCATCTGACCCCGCAACCACCTTTGAGGTACTTTCCAATACTGCAAAGGTGTAAATGGTGTCTTCAGTTTCATATTTTTCTGTATCAGTTTTCCATTCACCCCCAACACATATACGCCATCATTCTCAGAGTAAAGGACACAGTCTCTGGCAGTAACCAAACTCTTCACCTCTTCTTCAGCCTCCCACCTCCACAGAGTGCCCTTTTCTGTTAGAAAGTAAACTGTTTTGTAGTCTGAAAATGCCACCCCATTTTGCGATGCAGAAAAAGAGGAAGGAGTTACAGCAATCTCTCTCAAAACCTCCCACCCGTGCTCAGCAAGTAGACATTCTGAGTACCTACCGCGATGTTCGTGAGTGAGGCTGAAAGCAAGGCTGATCCAATGCTCTTCCCTATGTTTCTGATCCATACAACATTGCCATCCAGATCCAGCATGTGCACTTTTGCTCCAATAAAGTTTCTCGTAACGGCAATCAGCTTTTCAGAGGTAGCAGCGAGTTCATCCACATGTCTGGCCAGCTTTAATGCAACTTCAGCTTCTTCGTTAAAGATGCAGATGCTTCCATCATTGAAGCCGAGAACGATTTTGCCAGATATGACCAACATTGAGCTAACCGAATTTTTAAACCTCCGCTCCCAGATGAGCTCGCCATCTGATGAGAAAAGGGAGAGAGTGTTTTTACAAGCTACTGTAACACTATAGCTGGTGATTTCCACAATTTTTATCTCTTTTTCCATGTTCCAGTCCCACAGAAGATTGCCGTGATGACTTAAAGCATAAATCTCACCATTACCAAGTCCCGCTAAAATCAAATCTGAGGAGATTGAGAGTGTTTTTACCCAAAAACCTGTATCAAAAAGCAGCTCCACTTTACCACCCCGCAATAAGCGAACTCCTTAGGGCAATCGCGGAAATGTAGATTATGAAGGATACCATGAGGCTTGCTGCAAAGTATTGATAGAGGTAGTCTTCAAACCTTTTTCCATTATATTTTGCAATCAGAAGAAATAATATCCCCACAGCTGCCGATACAAGGAGAAATACAACCATCAGCGGGATTGTTGCGTAAAAAACTATGAACAGAAGCAAATCGACAAGGTCAAGCTGAATTTCTGTCTTTGAATTCTGAATGTCTCCGACTGTAACGACTGCACTGTGGAGCTTGAGGTTGACAGGATTGCCATTTCTGTCATAAGCGTGAGATGGCAGTGAAAAGCTCAATTCTGTTTTCCCGTTGCGGAGGGCTTTGAGGGTAATGGTAGCAACGCTATCTCTGCTTTCATTGCTGAAGTTTATCCTTAGGCTGAGATAGTTCATAACCCGGTGATTGTGAACGTAGCCGAATGAGTGGTTCATTCTGTATTCTGATGAAACCTTCACTATCTTTACAACGCTTCCGTCATAGACCATGTTCAGCTCTGCATATTCGGCTAAGGAGGTATTTTTAACAACCACCTCTACAATTGCTGTCTCATTTTGATTCAATTTTAACTCATCTGGTTCAAAATACACTATCAAATAATCTCCCGAGGACTCGTTTACAGTGATTATCTGGTTGACGATTATCTGGCTGTCAGGCTGAAAGCTGTTCTGGAAGTAGATCCAGATACCCACAACTGCTGAAAGTGCAGCAATAGCTACCAGCGCTATTGCATACATTCTTTTCAACCCATTTCCCATTCTACCACCACATGAACTCTGTAAAAACAAATACAGGGAGGAAAGCAAACAGAATTATCGCAATTAAATAATACACTTTTTTGTTTTCTCCCCCTGCCTATACGACCTCAACCTCCTCATGATAACTCACCTCGAGGCATACGGTAAACGCATCCGGTAATGTAATTATATCCCTCAACAACCTCAATCTCTCCGTTTTCGTACACGATTGCTTTAACGTAGATGATCCTCTCCTGGAAAGGGATGTAGTAAATCCTTTCAATAACGAATCGATCATCTGCCTTTTCAACAATTGTAGCATTTGTAGGTGGTCTCATCTCAACTTTTATCTCCTTGCACTGCTCTTTTATGGTTTCAACAAACTCCGAAA
>WAMS01000077.1 GCA_015522195.1 Geoglobus sp.
CTGACGGCCTTATCTTTGAGTATGATTCCTATCAGGGCAATTCCAATCACGATAAATACCAGTGAGAGCTTTTTCATTTCCATATTTTTCATCTGATGCAAAATAATATATAAGTTTTTCTATTCATAGCTTCATGAACACGTTCCATCCATCATCCCCAAGAGAGTAGATCACAAAAGGACCCTTTTTGGATCCTGGCATTCCAGGTGATCCGGATGGCATTTCGGGGAGAGATATTCCTCTTATATTGGGTCTTTCGGCCAATAGTCTGTCAATTGCCTCCACGGGAACGTGTCCGACCACGAAGTAGTCATCTGTAACAGAGATGTGACAGCTTGACTTGTTTTTCGGGATATCAAATTTGCTGTGTTCAGCTCTGATGTCCTCAACAACAACCACACTGACGTTGTAACCTTTATTCTCAAGGTACTGGACATACAGATCGCAGCATCCACAGTACTTACCCTTGTAGACTGTAATATCTTTGGCAGACATTTTGGTTTCTGCAACCATACCTTTACCCTCATGATCAGATCCGCCATAATAGGAGAGCGCCAGAAACATCCCTGTCAGCAGACCCAGCACCACTGTTCCATAAACCAGTTTTCTCATAAGTATCAAAGACCAGGTAGGTATTTAAATCTTTTTCACTGAATGTAAAACATGAAAAAAACAGGAAAGGACAGAAAAAGGTACGAGAGGGTGGCAAAGTTTTATGACATCTTTGAATTTCCAATGGAGGTTTTTGCATTCTCAGAATGGAGAAAGAGTCTGATTAAAAATGTTGAGGGCAGTAACATTCTTGAAGTCGGAATAGGGACTGGAAAGAACATACCGTACTACAGAAACTGGTATGCGGTTGGACTCGATATCAGCGAAAAAATGCTTAAAAAAGCTGTGAAACGCTCAAAATCTGTCAGAAAGAAAATTGATTTTGTCTTAGGTGATGCTGAGTTTCTCCCATTCCGGGATCACTCTTTTGACGGTATCATTTCCACCTGCGTGTTTTGCTCGGTTGAAAACCCGGAAAATGGTTTGAAAGAGCTTTTCAGGGTTTTAAAGCCAGGAGGGAGAGCATATTTTTTGGAACATGTAAGAAGTGAGAATGATACTGTGGGCAAAATAATGGATGCTCTGAATCCTGTTATCAGAGCAGTTGGTCCTGAAATCAACAGAAGAACTGTAGATACCATCAGAAAAACCGGATTTAGAATACTCAAAGACGTCCATCTCATGTCTTCCATTTTCAGAATGGTTGTTGCCGAAAAACCCGCTACTTCAGCGTCTTGAGATAGTCAATAACATCTCTAACATCCTCCTCCGTCATCTGCCATCTGGGCATGCATGGATTGAGTTCTTCACCTTCATCACCTACACCGCTTGTAATGGCCCGAATGATGTCCTCCTCATCCATACCGTGGGTTTCACTGAGGGTGGAGTATCTTATATCTGGTGTCTTCACCCCACACATCATCGGATATATCCCACCCCTTCCATCAGTACCATGACAGCTTGCACATCCTCCTCCATGCATGTAGAGCCATTGAGGTCCTGCGGTAAACGGGATTCTCTCCCCCCTGTCATTGACTCCCGTCATGAAGATCATCTCTCCATTTGAAGAGTATTCAGCCTTTACAGGAGCTCTGTACTGCTGGTATGGCATGTATCCTTCAAATCCATAATGAAATACGTTAGCGGTAAAAAAACCTGCGGCAAAGGCTGCCAGCACAGCCAAAACTACAATCAAATTTCTGTTAGATCCCATAACAATATATGATTCTATAGAACTATTTATTTTTAATCCATAGCTACCTTTTTATCCAGTCACTCACATAAATCCTGTAAGTTTTACCGAACCTCTCCCTGTATATCAGATCTTTTTCTTCAAGTTTTTTGATAACCATTGTAATTTTCGAGTGAGAGAAGCCAGTTCTGAAGTGGAGGGAATCCTGAGTTATCCCCTCATTTTCAACAACAATGCTGAAAATCTTTTTTTCATCCTCATCGAGAAGTTTTTCAGCGACTTCTATTTTCTCGCAGTGTTCCTTATCTGCATTTTCCGCCGTGTGGGATGGCTCGATGTCTGTACTCACAGCTGTACCACTCTGAATTGAACTTCTGAGTTTATCTCCCTGAGTGAGGAGAATGATCGGGATCACGATCAGGACTATTCCTGTTAATGCGAGAACTGAAGGGATGAGGCTGTAGAAAGGGGATACCATCATAGAGTAATGATGGGTCTGAGGAGCGATAACATATGAAACTGAAAGCAACACGATTCCAGCAAATATTGCAATCAGGTATTCATTCTTCATTGACTGAAAATCTGTCAGATAGTTGAAATATTTTTTTCTTGGATGCACGGGAAGTCACGGGTTATATGACGAGGACATGCAATCAGATCTCCAACGAAAATAAATAATTTAAATCCTCAGCATTTTGAGCTGATATCCTTAAAGGGTGACATCATGGAGAAATGGATCTATGAACTCATAGTGGAGAAAATTCCACCCTTTTCATACTTTGACAGGGAGACCGCAGTACTCCTTCAGCTTCTGATAATGCTATTTGTTGGTTTTGCCATATCATTCATCGCGGGTTTACCGCCAGTTTCAATTTTGATGGGGGCCATGGCGATTGTTGTTGTTGTAATCTGGAGCAAGATGACACTTGTTATTGCCCCCATGATAAGGACATTCAGACCTTCTTTAAGCAAGAAGGAGAGAGAAATTGTTGAAAACTACAGGAGTCTCCTTTTCAGCAGACATAGACCTGAACTGATAATCGGTGCAGGACTTTACATACCACTTGTCATTTATCTCTTCAAGAAAAGAACCCTTTTTGAATTTTATCTGAACGGAAATCCCTACGTCATATTTTTTGCACTTATCCTTGCATGGGATGTTGCCTACAGAGCCGGAATAGGACTCTGGGTTGGATTCATGAACTTCATCAGATCTTACAGACTTTTGAAGGCTTCCAAGCTGAGAGAATCCATGGATTACACCTTTCTGAATGACCTCAGAACGATGAGAACGATTGACAGAAACAGTCTCATTTTTGGCTGGGCTGGTCTGCTTCTCTTTCCCGTCCTCTATCCGGATACGGTGCTTGCCATAAGCTCCGCCCTGTATTCAGTTTTTCTGATTCTGCTTTCACTCACATCGCTTATTCTCGTGAGCAGAGTTCCATGGCTTCCTCCTGACATGGTGTATCTGCTGAACCAGGCCAAATTTGCATACGTAGGTCACAATGGAAGAGCATACCCTCACCTAACCCCTGTTGTCCATGTTTTTGATGGAAACGACCTTTTCTTTGTTACTTCAAGAAAGAGTTTCAAGTACAGACTGCTCAAAAAAGATCCAAAAATTACAGTTCTCATAGATGAGAGGGACGAAAGGGATTTTTTCGGAAACAGAGTTGTGCTGATGCACGGTACAGTCAAGATGTATGATTCAGTAAATGTCCTATTCAGCATTCCAAAACTGCTGAAACTTTTTTTCCTCTTTAGAGGAAAGTATGGGGTTTATCTGAAAAAGTATGGGGAAAAGAAAGACCGGCTGCCTGATGCATGGAGACTAACACCCATACTGAAAAGAATCCCTGTTGAAGTTGTTCCGGAAAATGTGATATACTGGAGAGGTGCAAGAAGAATTAAGATAAGGCTGTGATGTGTATGCTTGCCAGGGAGGTTAGAGAGCTGCTGAACACAAATTACTTTGGATATCTCTGCACGAGGGGCAGATATCCCCACATAACTCCAATATTTTTTGTATATGATCAGAGGAAATCAGTCTATTTCATGTCAGAGTACAGCTCCAGAAAAATCAGGAACATTCTGAAAGACAGGCATGTGAGCCTCGTTGTAGATGTTAGGGATGAAGATGACCCTTTCAACAACGAAGGGATTCTCATCTCAGGAATAGCAAGGGTGTACATTCCCGGTGAGGTAGAAATGTATGAATACGATATCCTTTACACAGTTTATGACCTTTTCAAATCAAAATACTCCGAATTTCTGGAATTTGAAGATAGGGGGGATGTAATTGTAGAAATAAGAATGGAAAAAGTCAGCTACTGGAAAGGCCCTTTCTTCAGGAGTTACAGGATGCCAGAAGATTTCTGATCATCATTTTGGAAAAAGCCTGGAAATGAAAAATCCTGAGGTGTCGTGCAGATGGGGATAAAGTCTGACAACCCTGTCCGCATCATTAAAAGTTTGAATTCCGTATTTCCTTATTCCGGGAACTCCCATGGGGAGATCCAGATTTCTGACAACGGCAATTTCCCTGAGTCTTGTGAGATTTCCCTCATTTTCCTCAAAGGTTATGCTGCATGTGGAATAAATGATTTCATCTGCAATTGTGAGGGAATTTCTTATCATGGCTCTCTGAAGCCTCAGAAATGATTTAAACTTCTTAGGAGAATATCTCCACTTTACAGAGGGATAATTCCTGACAGAGCCTGTGGATGAACAGGGTGCGTCCAGCAGTACCTTGTCGGCACTGTATTTGAAATATGCACCATCGTGAACCATAAATACAACATTTTTCACTCCGAGCCTCTTCAATCTTATTTTCATTCTTTCCATCCTCTCTTTAGAGTTATCCACAGCAATTATCCTTCCTCTATTTTCCATGATAGCAGATATGTGACTTGTTTTTGATCCCGGAGCCGATGCAAGATCGACGATAACATCTCCAGGCTCTGGATTCAAGGCAGAAGATACAAGACACGAGGCAAGATCCTGAATGACAAAATCCCTGTCGTATCCATCAAGAATTGTCAGCGGTTTTCTGTAGGATATTACTCTGAAAACATCTGGAAGAACGGTCTCTTCAAGAACAACTTCCTGCTTTTCTAAATTTCTGATAGCATTTTCAGGGGATATTCGGAGTGTATTTACCCTGATGTAGGTTACGGTGCTTAAATTTGCAATCAGAAGATCCTCATAGCTGGAGGTGACTTTTTTCGCAATTTCAACGTACCATTCAGGATGAAAGTATTTGAGGGCAATATATTTCTTCCTGCTGGTTCTTCTGATTTTTTCAAGTTCTCTGTCAACATCCACATTTTCTGCATTTCTGAGTATGGCGTTTACAAAACTTCCGGCTCTTGGATTCACCTCTACTGCAATTCTGACAGCACTGTCAGTGGCAAGGGGAGGGGGGATACCTTTGAAGTACATCTCATAAACGCCAATTCTCAGAAGATTTCTGATAAATGAATCCACTTTGTTCAGATTTCTGAATCCAAGAGCTCTTTCAAGAATGAAATCCAGAAAATTTCTTCGTTTCAGCACCTCAAAAACATAGGCATGAACACTTCCCCTTACCCTGTAGTCAACATCAATTTCTCTGAAGTACTCTCTCAGAGCAGATTTGGCTGAAATGCTGTTTTTCTCAACAGCTGTCAGAACCTCGGCAGCAAGTTTCTGTGTTGGAATCACATCACAACCATCTGAGCGTGAGGACATCCCCCTATTCTCATCACCCTGTTTTCATCAATTATCCCCAGACTTACAGCAAGCCTCACTGCCCTTTCACCAGATATGTTTGCTATGGTTGCCTGTCTGAGTGCTTTCTTAACCTCGTCTTCATCAAAGGCCTTTTCTCCATAAAATTCCTCTCTGATTTCCAGTTTAAATTCTCCCTCTCTGAAGTCCATTCCCACAATCTCGTCATCGCAAACAGCAACCATTATCTCTCCTTTTACCCTGTAGATCTTCATTCTGAAACTCATAACCCCTTTACTGAATGCTTGGCTCCGCATGCAAGGCATTTGACAAACAGAACCCTCTCTTCTCTGACAAACTCAGTGTCAGGTGCTCCGCACTCTCTGCAGAGAACATAGGTCCTGACATAATCATCGATCTCCTTCTGAATCTCTTTTTCAGAGAACTTTCCCTGAAGAATCAGCCTGCCGGATTCTGTAACTCCTGCTGTACCGAGGGACTTTACTATGTACTTGTAAAGGTGATTTTCACTTCTGTTTAATGCCTTGGCAATTGGTCCGAAATTCTTTACAATGGTTCTGCTTCCTTCTTTCTGTACACTGACCTTTGGAATCTCGAATCTATCCCTGCTGATAACCTTTTCAGGAAGCATGCTGTATGCTCTTTCAAGCAACTCCTCATAGCTCTTCATGATCCAGCCTTTCAGCAAGTATGTAATTAAGTTTTTTCGCCTCTTCAATAAATTCTCCCGGATATTCTGGTGAGTAAAACAGATGGGAGTAACATTTGCAATCGGAACTTCCGAACCCCTTTATCCCTTCCATGAAACGTCCTGCGAGCTCTGCAAGTGTATGTTCATCAGCCCTGCACCTGAAAGCCTCCAGAGCCCTTGCCTCAATGCTAAGATAGTCTACATGCCAGTGGAGCTTTTTATCCTTTGAAAAGTGTCTTTTCACTCGCTTGGAGAATCCCTTTTTCGCAGATCCAACATAGACGTAATACCCCTCCCTGAATTCGATCTCTCCAAGCTTCCCCACTCTGATTTTTTTGTTTCCATCAAGCTTGAATATAACAAAGTACATTTTTCACATCACTTCCCTGAGTCTGAACTCTCTTCTCCCAAGTCCGAGCTCTTCGGCATATCCAATCTGTCTTTCCGGAGATGTCCACTCCCAGAAATCTTCATCAATCAGCGCACCTGAAATTTTCTCTTTTTCGAGATATGCCTGCATGCTTGAGCTGTCAACTGCAACAATATCCTTTGATGCAAAGATTCCTATGTCCGGAACCTGCTGAACACTGCTGTACGGGTGACAGTCGCAGTGGGGGGTGATGTCAACTGCAAAATTTATGAAAGCAAAGTTGTCAATTCCAACTACCTTCATCACTCCTTTTGTTGCCTCAACAATTCTCTCTGCAATATCATCTCCATCAAGCCATGGTCCTGTTTTGACAGCATTCTCGCCACACACCTCAAGGCATCCAAGACATTTCACGCATTTTGAGATGTCGATTTCGTAATTGATGATGGCGTCTGAGGGGCAGACTTCGATGCATTTGTTGCATTTACTGCATGCTGTTTTGTCAATTTCAGGAGGTGACGGAAGGTGGATGTCGAATTTTGTTGTTTTGGTGACGCATCCAACCCCTATATTTTTCATGGCTCCACCAATCCCGCCCCTCATGTGAAGCTTGAAGTGGGTTACAGCAACAACAAAATCAGCTTCGGCAATTGCTTTTGCAACATGAACCGCTTTCAGGTGCTTTCCCTCCACATCAACCCTCACTCCATCGAAACCTCTCAGTCCATCAGCTATTATTATGGGTGCACCAACCGTTTGGGATGTGAATCCATTCTCCTCTGCTATTTCAAGTCTGCCAACTGCTGTACATCTGTCTCTAATAATCCCCAGACCTGTCGTTTCTGTGACAAAAACCCTTGCTCCCCTTTTCCTGAGTATTTCAACAATTTTTCTGATAAACAGCGACCTTAGCATTTTTGTAGTTCCCCTGTCCCCGAAATGTGTTTTTACAGCAACGATGTCACCTTCATCAACACCGTCAAGAATTCTGCTCCCTTCAATCACCCTTTCCAGCCTGACAACAAGGCTCTGGTCAGGCTGGTACCATTTTGACGGATCTGTTATATTGACCTCAGCGGGGGCAAAAAAGACCTCCACCATGAAGAACGGTAATTCAGCAAACATTATATACCTTTTGCAAAATTTTGATCTATGAGGAGCTTACTGATAGCACTTGCCTCCACAATGCTCATATTAAACGCAGGAGCATTTGAAATAACGATCCTCGGCTATGAGGGTGGAAATGTTACCGTAAATATAATCCCTATGAAAAATGGCACATTTGCAGAGAACATTACAGTCCAGAACGATGTGATACAAATTCAGAACATAACCAACGGTAGCTACCACGTTGTTGTCATATACGGACAGAAACAGTACGTTTCCACAATCTCAATTCCTGAAAACAGCTCATTGAAAATTGATTTCAGTGAAACAGATGATCCCGGAGTTCTCAAGGTCAGCAACATCCATTTCATACTGAATTTACAGCAGGGTGGATTTTCGGTGATGGAAGTCGTTAATTTTGTAAACACCGCAGAAGTCTACTACCATGGGGATATAGTCAAACAGATTCCCGTAGATGCGACCAATACAGCTGTTGATGAGGCAACTCTTGTCCAATCAGGAGTTGTTTATGATAGAATATCTCTGGAAAGCGGGAAAATCATAATCAAAAACGCCACAGTTCCACCGGGAACGATGTTTCCCTTAGCATACCTTTATTTTCCAGGAAACCAGATCCAGTTAATTGTGGATTATCCATCAGATGTAATACGAATCATCTATCCTGACCAGATAAGCATAACACCTCCGGAGGGATTCCAGCCAGAGACCCAGATCACCAACGAACGGGGCATAGTTTTTAACGTCCTTAAAGCTGAAAACCTTTCTGAAGGGACATACTCACTTGATGCAGAGATACCACAGCAGATTCAGAGCCCACCTGTGATGGGTGAAGATCAGAAA
>WAMS01000078.1 GCA_015522195.1 Geoglobus sp.
ATCATCGCCATACTTGTATTCAAGCCAACAGGACTTTTCGGGGTGGAAGAATGAAGGCGGGAGCTGGAAAAATGGATCTGAAAAAAATAGTTCTCGGAGTTATCTTTTTAGCAACCTCTCTGATTGCTCCAGCCATGCTTCCTGAGGCCTATGTTTACCTCCTGGGCATGATGTTCCTTTTCCTGATACTGGTGATAAGCTGGGACGTCATAGTGGGATATACTGGACAGGTAAACCTCGGACACACTGTCTTTGTTGGCCTCGGAGCTTACACAGCAGCATTGATGCAGGTACCCTCAAGGTTTGAGGGGTCCATAGATTTTCTTGCAGGCATGCCACAGGCACCCATTCCAATTTCAATTCTTGCAGGTGGGATCGTTGCAGGTCTTTTCGGATTTGCGATAGGTGTTATCACTCTCAGACTCAGAGGATACTACTTTGCCTTGGTCACAGCAATTCTTCCCCTTGTTTTCATGAAATCTGTCTTTGTGTTCTCAGAAATATTCGGAGGGGAAGAGGGATTCTCCATCGGGCTTGAAAGATCCTTGGCAGGAGATGTGACACTCAGATACTACTACGCTCTCATGCTGTTCCTCCTGTCCTTTGCCATAATCTATGCGATTGTTAACAGCAGAATCGGTCTCAGATTCAGAGCTGTGAGGGATGATGAGGACCTTGCAGAATCTATTGGTGTAAATGTGGTTAGATACAAAATCCTGTCATTTGTCGTGAGCTCGTTTTTTGGCGGAATAGGTGGAGCTGCAATAATTCACTACAGAATTACCATTGGTCCCGATCTGTACGACATTCCATTGATGCTGCTGATTATCCTTTCGGCGGTTATTGGCGGTCTCGGAACGCTTTACGGTCCTGTATTTGGGGGAATTGTAATTTATCTCATGAAAAGCTGGTGGCTGAGGGAGATGCTTCCGTCAATTCCGGAATGGCTTCCAATTAATGATGATGTGATTCTGTATGCCATTCTTGTTGCAGTTGGTGTTCTGGCACCTGAAGGAATCTGGGGAAAGGTTAAGGAGTTCATCAGAGAAAGATCAGAGATAAAATCCTCTCAGAGCACATGATCGGAATTTTTACATCTTTATGCTGTTATGTAACAATCTTGAACATTTTAAAATAAGTATTTAAAACTTTCTTTACAAAGTATCAATAAATCAGAAACTGCCAATTTAAAATTCCAGGAAATTAACTCTTTTTAATTTTTCAACCACCAATTTCCCCGTAATTTTGTAAGGAGATAGAAAATATTATTAACTACATCCAGCACATAATAATTCATGAGCAATCAGGTCTGGAAAAGATGGTATCCTTACATTGGCTGGCCTGAAGACATAGAGGAGCCAGATGAAACCCCTCCTCAAATGCTTTCAAGGGTTGCAGAGGAGTTTGCTGAAAAGGATGCGATAATCTACTACGGAAACACCCTCACATACCGAGAATTCTACGATTATGTTTGCAGACTTGCAAATGGTTTGAGCGACTATCTTGAAAGGGGAGACAGAATATCGTTCTTTCTTCCAAACTGCCCCCAGTTCAACATGGGCTATTTTGCAACAATAAGCAATGGAATGATAGTTGTGCATACAAATGTCATGTACACCGAGAGAGAGCTTGACTATCAGCTGAATCACTCAGGAGCAAAGGCAATCGTAACCCTTGATGTTCTGTACGACAGGGTCAGAGCAGTTTTTGATAACACGCCTTTGGAATACATAATTCTCACAAGTCTGAGAGATTTCATTTCTCCAACAGCAAGAAGATTTCTTCCAGTACTTCATGAGAATGAAATAAAGGAAAGAGATGAGGTTCTTTACTTCAACGATCTGCTCAAATATCAGCCCAAAAAACCTGAAAAAGACATAAAGCCTGAGGATGTTGCATCTCTGACATACACAGGCGGGACAACAGGAAGATCAAAGGGAGCAGTTTACACCCACAGAAATCTGATGATTGATGCAAAGATCTTCACAGCCTGCCTTGATGTCAGAAGGGGTAAGGATGTCTTCTCGGGCCTGATGCCGATGTTTCATGGCAATGGCATTTGGACGAGCAACATGAACGTATTCATGAATGGAGGTACTGTTGTCCTCTTCCCGTACTTTGATGCTGGAGAGTTCATAAGGGCGATAGAGAGATACCACATAACACAAGTTCACTGTGTCCCGACTCATTTAGTAGCAATTGTGAATCATCCCCACGTCAAAAGGGCAGATCTCTCATCTGTAAGGGTGATAAGTGTTGGTTCAGCTCCTGTACCAATTGAGCTGCTGAAGGAGGTTAAAGAGCTCATGCCCGATGCCACAGTCATAGAGCAGTGGGGATTGACCGAGGCCGCAATCATTGGCACGAGCAATCCTGTTCACGGGATAATAAAGGTTGGAAGTGCAGGAATGCCTGTCCCAACTGTCGAGATAAAGATCGTCGATCCTGAGACAGGGAAGGATCTGCCCCTTGGCAAAGACAGTGTCGGTGAGATTGTATTGAGAAGCAAGAAGATAATCAGGGAGTACTGGAACGATCCTGAGAAGACGAGAGAGGCAATAAAAGATGGATGGCTCTACACAGGAGACATGGGTTACATGGATGAGGATGGGTACATCTACATAGTTGACAGGAAGAAGGACATGATAATTGCCGGAGGTTACAACATCTACCCGTCAGAGGTTGAGGAAGTGCTTTACATGCATCCAAAGGTAAAGGAGTGTGCAGTTATCGGGGTTCCGGACAAATACAGGGGAGAAAATGTCAAGGCGTTCATCGTTCTCAAGGAAGGTGAAGCAGCGACAGAGGAGGAGATCATTGAATTTGCAAAGAAACATCTTGCAAAGTACAAGATTCCGAGAATTGTTGAGTTCAGGGAGGAACTGCCGAAATCACCTGTCGGAAAGATCCTCAGAAGAGTGCTCAGAGATGAGGAGAGGGCGAGATCTGAAAGCCAGTGATCGGTGGTATTGAGATGAGAGAGCCGTTCAAACTTTTTTTCAGTATTTTTCAGGAGAGGTCAAAGCTGAAAGAATACAGGAATGAGGGTAGAAGGATTTTCGGGACGATGTGCAACAACGTGCCAGAAGAGGTGATTCACGCATTAAATGCAGTTCCTTTCAGAATGTTCGGAAATTATGGAAACACAAATCTGGCGAATTCCAGAATTCCAAGCTGGACATGCAATTACGCAAGAAATGTGATGGAGGCAGGATTGAGGGGAGATTTTGACTTTCTGGATGGTGTTGTAAGTGCAACAACAGACGATACAAAAATTCATCTCTTCTCAGCCTACAGGTTTTACATGAAGCCCGAGTTCAGCTATCTTGTTCAGTTCCCATACGTCAGAGATGAAATTTCTGAAAGATTCTTTTCCAAGGAACTTGAAAGGTTCGCAAAACATCTCTCATCCTTTTTATCAGCAGAATTTGACCTGGAAAGACTTTCTGATTCAATAAAAATTTACAACAAATACAGATTGCTCTGTTCTGAGTTTGAAAAGCTTAGAGCTGATGAAAAGCCAAAGATAAGGGCAGATGAGTTCATGGCGCTCATGCTATCCTCTCTTTCAATGCTGAAGGAAGATTTTACCTCAATGGCCGAAAATCTTCCTGAAATGCTCAGGGAACATGATGGTTTCTCGGATTACAGATTGAGGATCCATCTTTCAGGAACTGATTTTTACAGCCTCACACTTCTCAGGCTCATAGAGGAGAGCGGAATGGCTGTTGTGTCGGATGATCTATGCACGTCGGCGGGATATTTTACGGGATATGTTGAGGGAGATGGATTTGATGCTCTTGCCGAGAGATACTCAGGATGCACAGCATGTGTTATGACCTCAAGCAACACAGAACTATCTGTTGAGGAGAGACTGAGATTCATAAGGAAAAAGCTCAGGGAAAATGAAGCTGATGCAATTGTTCTCTTGAAAGACAGGGGCTGTGAGGTTTGCGGCCATCAGTGTCCATGGATAGTGAGGGAGATTGATGCCCCAGTGCTCGTTCTCGATCTTGATTTTCCTCTTTCGGTTGAGCAGTATCGTACAAGAATGGAGGCCTTTGTTGAGGCCCATGGAGGTGGTTGAATGGAGAACAGCTGGAATCCCCTCGGCTATAAGAATCTCTACAGAGAGTTATTCAAGAAACACCTTGACAGACAGAATGAACTGCTGAAGAAGAACAGACCTGTAGGCTGGTTCTTCTCATTCCATCCATCAGAGCTCATTTACATATTTGATGTTGTTCCAGCTTTTCCTGAGCAGTACTCAGCCTACTGTGCAGCGAGAGGCTCATCTGTTGATTTAATTGATACATCAATCTCCTCAGGCTACGGTCATTTTCTGTGCGATTACTTCAAAACAACCATAGGCATGATTGAAGCTCCTGAGAAAGCCACACCGCCTTTGATGCCAAAGCCTGACTTCATAATATCCTCAAGAGCCTTGTGCGTTGCCCATCACGAAATGGCAGAAGTTTTTTCAAGGTATTATGGCATTCCAAAATACACGGTCAACTATCCCTACTGGACAACCGATTCACTGAAAAATCCTGATGAACTCACAAAAGAGGCAGAATGGGCAGAGGAGGTTTATGTAGAATACACCATCGAAAGGCTCAGGGGGCTTGTTGATTTTCTTTCAAAAATTGCTGGAGAGGTTGATGAGGATAGATTTATGGAGGTCTTCAGGAAATCTGAAAAAACTTCAGAACTCCTCATAAAGATTCTGAACCTTATGATGTCAAAGCCAACTCCCGGAAGCCAGAGAGAGATCTCAGACCTCGTTTTCATAGCCTTCTTTGTTCTCGGAAGTGATTATGCCTTAGAATTCTGCGAAAATGCATATGAAATAATAAAAGAGAGGGTTAAAAGGAAAGAAGGAGTTTCAGAGGAGAAGTACAGGCTCCTGACATTTGGAATTGTTCCATGGCATTCTCTGAAAATCTATCAGTACTGTGAGAGCATGGGAGCCAATTTTCCTGTCAATTTGTACGTGAATGCTTCAGTTCATAAAGCTGACAGCTCGAATCCGTACCTCAGCATGGTCAGAAGATCGATGCACTTCACAAATTCAAGCTATGAGATGCTCGATGGAGTGGTCAAAACTGCAAAAAAGGCGGAGATCGACGGAGCTTTGCTGCTTGAGAATACGGGATGCAGAATCACCTCAATGATAATAAGACCTCTTGCAGAAAGACTTAACGAAGATCTTGGAGTTCAGAGCTTAATTCTTGAAGCTCCGCAGTGCGATCCAAGAGTTATGCCAATGGAGAGAGCAAAAACACAGATAGATGCGTTTCTTGAATCGTTATCCTGAAAATTTTTTATCCCATCTCTCCAAGGTGATGTGATGTATTTTGCCGGCGTTGATATTGGCTCTCTCGCAACGAAGGTATGCATAGTAAATGAAAATTCTGAGATAGTTGGGTTCCAGATTGACAGAACAGGTGCCAAGGTTAGAGAGATTGGAGGAATAGTTCTTCAAAGATGCCTTGAAAATCTTGGAATCGAGAGAAGCGAGATTTCTTACATTGTTGCAACGGGTTACGGCAGAAATCTTGCAATTTCGGGCATTGCAGATGAAAAGGTCACTGAGATAACATGTCATGCGAGAGGTGCAATGAAGCTCTTTGAGAACTGCCACACCGTCATTGACATAGGTGGACAGGATTCAAAGGTCATGAGGCTCGACGATTCAGGAAAGGTTGTGAATTTCACAATGAACGACAAGTGCGCAGCAGGTACAGGGAAATTTCTTGAGGTTCTGGCATCAACTCTCGGCATAAAGCTTGATGAGATGGGGAAAATGGCTCTCAGATCTGAAACTCCGGTTGAGATAACAAGTGTATGCACCGTTTTTGCTGAAAGTGAGGTCATATCATTGCTTGCAGAAGGAAAGGATGTGCAGGACATTGTTGCAGGATTGCACAGAGCAATAGCAAAGAGAGTTTCAGGGCTTGTAAGGCAGATAGGCATTGCTGAAGACGTTGTTATGACGGGAGGGGTTGCAAAAAACAAGGGAG
This sequence comes from Geoglobus sp., assembly GCA_015522195.1. GTDB lineage: Archaea > Halobacteriota > Archaeoglobi > Archaeoglobales > Archaeoglobaceae > Geoglobus. The sequence continues at coordinate 6,024 of WAMS01000078.1, forward strand.
TTGTTAAGGCTCTCGAGGACGAGCTTGGAGTCAGAATAAACGTTCCCGATGAACCTCAGATTGTTGGAGCTTATGGAGCTGGCATAATAGCAAGAGAAAAGTTTCTCAGCGAAAAATAACTGAACTGGCTTAATTTTGTATTGTTCGTTTATCTATTCTATCTGAAATTGTAAAATGCAAAAAAAATTCTGTCGATATTCGTAAAGTTTAAATCCTATGGCAACAATGAAAGTCCATGACAGAGTATAAGGAGATTGTCTATGACAAGGAGTGGTACACGCATACAGCTTTGATTGCAATAAACCGCCCCCATGAGTACAATTCTTACACTCTAACCACCCTGAGGGAGATGGTTTCTGCAATTGAGGATGCGATGTGGGATGACAACGTGCAGTTCATAGTGCTGAGCGGAGTTGGTGATAAGGCATTTTGCACAGGTGGAAATGTCCATGAGTATGCTGAGGAGTACACCAAGAAATCATCAGACTTCTGGAAGTGGGGTGAAATCTATGGAAGAGTTTTTGACATGATAATGCACTGTGGAAAGCCCGTTATTGCGAGAGTGAATGGCATAACAGCTGGTGGCGGTTTTGAGTTTGTAACAGCATGCGATCTTGCAATAGCAAGCGAGAATGCCAGATTCATCTCTCCCGGTCCAAGAGTTGGGATGACATCCATAGGGGGGCTTTCTCAATGGTTACCTCTCCACATAGGTGTCAAGAGAACCGCAGAAATTGTTATGCTGAGCACAGAAATAGATGCAAAGACAGCCCTTGAATGGGGAGTTGTTAACGAGGTTGTACCCCTTGAAAAGCTGGATGACAAGGTTAAGGAGTACATAGACAGGATGCTCGAGCTCTCGCCATCAAGCCTCTGGTACTTCAAGGTGCATTTGAACTGGTGGAGGGATTTGGTTTGGCGCCTAACATGGGAGCATGGCAAGGCATGGTTCTCGCTGAACATAGGAAGCGTTGAGCCAAGTGAGGGATTGTGGAGCTTCAAGGAGAAGAGGAAGTCGAGAATGAGAGAAATTAGGGACAGAATCGGAGAGGGAATGGATCCACGCTACCCCCATGGCCCTCTGATGAAAAAGTGCAGCAAATGTGGAGCTGATTTTCTGCCTGAAAGTTCAAAGTTCTGTCTTGCCTGTGGGGCAGAACTTGAATAATATTTCCAAAAATAAATTTTTAATTTTCATCCGAGCATGTTGGATATAAAATAGTAAATTCCTGAGAAAACCTTTACCAATTGAACTTTCAGAGCATTTATGAAACCAACACCCTGATAGTCTATCTCTCCATTTCTGTAGGCTCTTTCGAAGTCTGAAACCGGGCTATCAGAGTTCAGTATCTGTTTTGCTGTTTCCTCACTTAGCTTTGCCCTTGCAGATGGATTGTCAAGAGACCCCCTTTTCAGCTCAACAATCCTGCTGTTTTCGGTTACAATGGAGATCTTCATTGTCTGATTGCCTTTCATAATAATCTCAACATTAATTCTCTCATTTCCTGCCAAGAACTTCAAAAATGAAGGGATCTGATCTGTATTGCTGTTGTACCACTCTTTCTTTTTCAAGATGAGTTCAAAAAGCCTGCCCTGGGATAGGAGACTGTGCATCTCACTTTCACTGAGGTTTAAGCTGTCAGTAAACACGTAATGCTTTCCTGATGAGTTCAGTATGATTCGCATTTTAGGGTACTTACACAACTTCCAACCTAATTCCTTCTCTAACGCATCCAATCCACAAACAATAGACAATCCAACCCTTCCACGCAAAGAGACCTAACCAAACATCTTTTCACGAGAAATAAACCAGATAAAAACCGTAAAACTTATGTAGGAGGAGGCATATGCCTCCTCCGGGTGAAACAATGCAAATCCCACTGGTAGTCTGCCAAACAGACTACAGATGGCAGTTATTAAAGAATATACTTAAGATTTTCGATTGCAGAAAG
>WAMS01000079.1 GCA_015522195.1 Geoglobus sp.
GTCGCCGAACATGTTTGTTGTAACTATGACGTCGAACATCTGAGGCTTCATGACCATGTACATGCATGCAGCATCTATGTAGTAGTCATCCGCCTCAATTTCCGCGTATTCCCCTGCAATTTCATAAAAAACGGTTTTGAACAATCCACACGTCCTCCTCATGACGTTTGCTTTATGCAGAGCTGTAACCTTTTTTCTCCCATCATTTCTGGCGAGATCAAAGGCATATCTTACAATTCTCTCACTGGCTTTCCTTGTTATGATCCTGACAGCCTCAGCAACTCCATCAACCTCAAACTCTATTCCCCTGTAAAGGCATTCAGTGTTTTCCCTCACCACAATCAGATTCACATTTTCATGAACCGATGGAACACCTTTGAATGTTCTTGCCGGCCTCACATTTGCAAAGGTGTCAAGCTCATGCCTCAATCTGACAATCACATCTGCAGCTGTTTCTCCCGCTGCACCAAAAAGCACTCCATCGCATTTTTTAACCTCATCAAGGGTTTCATCAGGAAGAGGTTTACCGTATTTTTTCTCAGCCTCATCCCCGGCTTCAAGCCATACGTATTCAAATGGAAGCTCAAGCTTTTCAAGAATGAGAATTGCAGCATCCATAACCTCTTTACCAATTCCATCTCCGGGAATGACGGCAATTCTCTTCATTTTCTATCACCGTACATCGATCTTGCAAAATTAACCAGGCCACCACTTTCAAGAATCTTTTTGAGAAAATCCGGAAGGGGTGTGAATGGGTACTCCTCATTTTTGGTTTTGTTTACAATCCGATTTCTGCCGTAGTCTATCTCAAGCTCGTCTCCATCATTTATTCTGTCAGCATCTTCACATTCAATCGCTCTCAGACCTATGTTTACAGCATTTCTGAAAAATATTCGGGCATAGCTTTTTGCAATCACAGCTTCAATTCCTGTTGCTTTCAGTGCTATTGGTGCATGTTCCCTGCTCGATCCACATCCAAAGTTCTCTCCCGCAACAACAAAATCTCCTTTTCTGACCTTTCTGGCAAACTCAGGTCTGAGATTTTCGAAAACATGCTTTGCAAGCTCATGAGGCTCATTTATCACGAGGTACTTTCCCTGAATTATCACATCTGTGTCAACATCATCTCCAAACTTCCAGGCTCTGCCCATGACTCCCGTGAGGAATAAAAAGATTAAAAAACCTTCCTGATTGTTCATGGTTTCGGAAGATATAAATTTACAGCAAGATCATGTGAGTCCATGAGAATCAAAGAGCTGGATCAGGAAGTATATCAGATTGATGTAATGCCCTTTGGCTATGAAAAGCTTATCTCATGCTACATTCTGAATTTTGAGAAAAAGGCTGTTGTTGAGACAGGACCCAGGAGCTCAATCCAGTCTGTCTTCAATGCTCTCAGAAGCCTTGGAATTGACAGGCTGGATTATGTGTTCATCTCTCACGTCCATCTTGACCATGCAGGTGGAGCGGGCACTCTTGCAAACAGGTATGGCGCGAGAGTGGTGTGCCACAGCAGGGGAGCAAAACACATAATAAATCCGGAAAGACTCTGGAAAGCCTCGATTGAGTTCAGCGAAATTAACAGACTTTACGGAAAACCCGATTCTGTTGATGATGACATGGTCATCGCCATTGATGAAGACAGGGACTTTGATCTTGGAGGCTGTGTGCTGAGAGCAATCAGGACAGAGGGGCATGCTCCCCATCACCTGAGTTTCTTCCTTGATGAAAAGAAGATACTGTTTTCAGGTGATGCTGCAGGGATGTGCATTGATGGAAATGTTATCCCGACAACTCCAGCACCGTTTAACCTTGATGAATGGAAAACCTCTGTAAGAAAAATGATGGAGCTTGAACCTGCGTACATAGCCTACACGCACTTCGGGATGTATCCTGCCGATAAGCTGCTGGAAAAGGTGCTGGATATGGCAGAGAGATGGGCTGAAATTGCTTTCCAGTCTTCAAGCTTTCAGGAATTTTTCGAAAAACTCAGAGACAGTGACGGTGATCTGAAAAAATTCATGGATCACTACTCATACTGTGACGTGATGCTGAAATGGGTGGAATATGGCTTTGAGGGCATGTACAGCCATCTGAGGGCTGAAGAATGAAGATTAAGTTTGTAACCTCAAACAGGAACAAGTTTCGCGAGGCCGAGGAAATTGGTAAAGATCACGGGGTGGATATTGAATGGGTTGATAGGGAGTACCTGGAACCCCAGGGAGACGAGCTTGAAACGGTTGCTGTGAAAAGTGCTGAAATGCTTTCAGATTGCGTCACACCACCATTTTTCATTGAGGACAGCGGACTCTTCATCGATGCCCTGAATGGTTTTCCGGGAGTTTACTCGTCATATGTGTTCAAAACCATAGGAAATGAGGGAATTATGAAGCTGATGGATGGGGTGGATAGAAGAAGAGCATCATTTGTTTCAGTTATTGCATATCATGACGGAGAAACCATAAAGGTGTTCAGAGGTGAGGTTAGGGGAAGAATCTCGGAAAATATCAGGGGGACTTACGGATTCGGATATGATCCGATTTTTGAAATAAATGGAAAAACGTTTGCAGAGATGGGAGCTGAAAAAAATGAAGTTAGTCACAGAAGAAAAGCTCTGGAAAAGTTTTTCAGCTGGCTGGCAAAAACTTTTTAATCGAATGATAATGCTTGGGAGAAGGGGTTGATAAGATGGCGAGGATGCATGCAAGAAGAAGAGGAAAATCAGGATCAAAAAGGATTTACAGAGATTCCCCTCCAGAGTGGGTTGAGCTCAGTGCTGAAGAGGTTGAAAAGCTTGTTATAAAGCTTTACAATGATGGGTATGAGCCAAGCATGATTGGAACCATACTCAGAGATGTTCATGGGATTCCATCTGTAAAGCAGGTCACAGGCAAGAAAATAGTCAGAATCCTGAAAGAAAACAATGCAGAAATAAAGCTTCCTGAAGACATAAAGTCCCTTGTAAAAAAAGCAATCAATCTGAGAAAGCACCTCGAAACTCACAGAAAGGATGTCCACAACAAAAGAGGGTTGCAGCTCATTGAGGCAAAGATCCACAGGCTTGCAAGCTACTACAAGGAGAAAGGCGTCCTTCCAGATAACTGGAAATATGACCCTGTGAAGCTGGAAATTGAACTTTTCAGATAAATGAGCAGGTTGAGAGGACATCATCTTATATGCCTAAATTTTTTCAGGGGAGAAGGTTACAGCCCCGAGTTTATCGAAAACATAGGAAACATTCTGAACCACAGTCAGATACATGTCGTTTTCGGTGCTGATGACGTGTGCGCAATGTGTCCCCACCTTAAAGACGACACTTGTCTGTATTCTGAGGATTCTGAAGAGCACGTCACGGAGCTTGATCAGATGGCATACAGGCTTCTTGAGATTCATCCGGGTGAGGTCACAGAGTGGAAAAGCCTGAAAGAAAAACTTCCGTTTGTTATGAAGATCTGGAAGAATTTTGTCTGCCGTGACTGTGACTGGAAGAATGTCTGTGAGAGGAATGAGGACTGGAAAAGGTATTAGAGAAGAGATAATTGCTCGCGGACATGAAAACATTACCGCCACTCACAGAACAACACTGGAAATAACAAAGGAAAGCCACCTCACTCCAAGAGGTGACTGCATAATCGGAATTGAAGCAGACAGATCCGTTGGAGACCTCAGTGATGGGATCAAGGAAAGAATAAGAAGCGGAAGGAAACTAACGATAGAGCTTGTTCTCAAAGATTACGGCATGGGTATCAGTTTTTCAGCTGAGGGAGACAAAAACCTGTCACTGAGTCACGAGAGGGATTTGGTGGTGAGGAAGAGCACTTTTGTGTGCGATAGAACTCTCTGCGTAAGATCGACCATGGCTGCCAGAGATATTGACAGGGAATTCGTGAAGCTGCTAAGAGATCGAAAAACAGAACTCATAATGAGGATATATGCCTGAAAAAATTTATATTTTTGCAGAGTAAAAAATAAGCGATGGAGTCAGGAGGAGAATTTTTGAGGAGAGTGTATGTCCATCTTGCCATTGCATTTATCTCAGGAGTACTGCTTTACTTCATGCTTCTTGGCATGTTTGAGATGCTCATGAACTTCAAACTTTACATCTCAACCTCTTACACCTTTCTCGTCTTTGCCATTGCCTTTGTTGTTTCTACGGTGTTCATAGAACACAGAAGTTCCAATCCCGCACAGCCGTATTACCTGGTGGGGGGGCTGATCACAGCCCTTCTGATCACAGGTGTTTTTGTCAGCACAGCAAACGGCATCATGCTGACACTGGAATATGGCTTTCCATCTCAGGAAGAGCTCGTGATGCAGATTTCAATACTTACAGCAGTTGCATTTGCAATCATAAAGGTAATCGAGCACAGAATGAGGGGCTACTAAAAAATTAAATTAATCCGGCCCTCTGAAGGAGCAAGATATCTTCAGTTTCAAGCTTCTCTCCTTTCTTGAACATCTCGTAAATTTCTCTTGCTCTTTTCATTAGCTCTTCTTTCTCCTTCTGTTCCTTGCTCTTGCTCTGTTTCAGTTTAAGAGCCTTTATAACCTTTTCAAGATCCTTTATGTCCTTTCTGGTCTTTATGATTTCGGCATGGTATCTGTCTGCCTCTTTTCTTGAGTTGAGAAATCTCTCATGCATTTCGTCTGCCTTCTTTCTCGTCTCGTCAACTTCCTTTAGCAGTTCAACGATCTCAGCATGGACCTTATCTGCCGATTCCTGATATTTCTTAAGTTCCTCTGTCAGGGCTCTGACCTCTTCCTTGAATTTCTTTATTTCGGATATAAGCCTTCTGAATTCCTCATGCTTCTCAAGCTGTTCCTTCCTCTGTTCTAACTCCCTTTTAAGTTTGGCAATTCTTTCAACGAGGGCTCTCTCCTTCTCTATCGTCAGTACTGCAGTCTGCTGTCTGAATTCAAGCTTTCTGATCTCTTTTTCAATCTCTCCGAGAGGTCTTCCACCCTTATCAATATTCCTTCTGAGCTTGTCAAGCTCCTTGTAAAGTCCATCAACCTTTTTGTGCAGTTCCTTTCTCTGAACTCTCAGCTCCCTTGCCTTGGCATTCAGTTCGTCTCTCTCCTTCTTCAGCGCTCTTACTCTTTCAAGAATCTCTCTCGTTCTTTTGTTTAGCTCATTTCTCTTTTCTGCAAATTCTTTCGACAGCTCGTTCAGTTCATCTCTTTTTCTGATAAAATCTCTGAGATCCTTTTCGAGCTGATCCTTCCTCTCCACCAACTTTTCCAGCATCATGGTCTCACAACAGAAATCTTTGTAATTGCTTAAAGGCAGAAATAGGAGGTGAATTTAAACTTTGTGCTGTTTGCTCAGAAACGGAGAATATAAAAGTTTTGGATTTGGCCTTTCAAACAGCCCATAACCTGTTTCTCAAAATTTAAAAATGACAGTTTCACACGGCCCTATTCATGAATTCTTATCATGTCTCACAAAGCTTCAGCACAATTTCTGGAACTCATAGGCAGGATGCTCTTCAAAAGTGTATTTTACAGTGCTGAAATCTCGTTTAAGCTCATTTACTTTTTTCTTAGCCAGCTCAAGGGATACACTCTCACTGACAACTCCGGAGATTATATCCGCAATTTCCTCCATCTCGCCCTCTTTCATTCCGAGTCTTGTCAGTTCCTGAACTCCAAGCCGTATTCCTGATGGGTTTTCGGTATTTTTCAGGCTGTCCCAGGGCATCAGATTTTTGTTGAGAACTATTCCAGCTTTTTCAAGTTTTTCGGCAACCTTAGCACCACCTCCAAATTCTCTCACATCAGCAACAACCTGATGCGACTCTGTAAATCCTCTGTCCTCACCCACAACCTTCATCCCATGTTCGTGCAGTCTTTCTGCCAGTCTCTTTGCATTTCTTATCACCTGATCTGCATATTTCTCTCCAAACATTTTCATTTCCATGGCTGCAACCGCGTATCCTGCAAGTGTGTTGAGATGATGGTTGCTTATAATGCCCGGAAATACTGCTTTATCTATTGCATCTGCAATCTCCTTCTTAGAGACTATTATGGCTCGCTGTGGTCCAAAGAAAGTCTTGTGGGTTGAGCCTGTCATCACATCCGCTCCCTCGTCCATGGGGTCCTGAAATCTGTTTCCTGCGATAAGTCCGAGAACGTGGCTCCCATCATACATCACTCTTGCATCAATTTCATCTGCGATCTCTCTTATCTCTTTTACAGGCTGTGGAAACAGAATGAGACTTGAACCGAGAACGAAGAGCCTTGGATTCTCTCTAAGAGCAGTTTTTCTTGTCTCATCAATATCAATATCAAATTCCTCTATGCTGAAAGGATAGTAAAAAACCTTTAAACCTCTTATTCCGGCTGAAGAAACCCTGTCATGGCTTATATGTCCTCCAGATGGAACGGAAAGAGCCATTATTCCATCTCCTGGATTTGTGAGTGCAAAAAAAGCTGCGGTATTTGCAACAACACCGCTTATGGGCTGAACATTGGCATGCTCGGCATTGAACAGCTCTTTAGTGAGGTTGAGAGCAATCTCTTCAATCTCATCTATGTATGCACATCCCTGGTAATATCTCTCCCCTATCTTCCCCTCCGCATACCTGTGTCCGAGATCGGAAACATAACACCTCCTTACAAATCTGCTTGTGATATTCTCACTGGCTATCATTGGAAGTGAATCAGCATAAAATCTGTGATGCTTTTCAATGATACCATACACAGTCTCGGGATCCATGGTTCTGGTATGGCAAATACTTTTTAATATTTGTGCATCATTTTCAGCCAGAAATGCAAGCAGGCCCCGTTACAGTTAAAACGTAACACCGCTTTTCCATCTCCTGATTTACAGAACAGCCCGTCCAAATAGCATACGAAAAAACTTTATGATCTGCACAAACATGACATCATGCATTTAAGAGTTATGGCTGGATTGCTGCTAATCAGCCTGATCCTGATTGCTGCAATGCCATCTGAAAGCAGTCTGGGAGAGAGCTACAAGCTCGTATACATCCACGTTCCTGTAACAGCAGTCATGATAGTTTCGCTGATTCTTTTTCCGATACTTCACTTCAGGATGGCCCTCTCCGATATCAGGTCATTCTCAACAGCCACATCTGTTTATTCCATCATCCATCTGATTGTCTCGCTGATATTCATGTACGTCTCCTGGGGAGGGATTGTATTTTCGGAAGTGAGATTTGCATTCAGTGTTACTCTCTTTCTGTTTGCAATCACTTACACTTTCCTCTGTTTCCTTGATTCAGGACTTGCCAGAGCCTATTCTTTTTTCATTTATCCGATAATTCTTTATTTTTACGCAGTTCTATCAAGGACAGAATTTCAGCTCCATCCAACAGCGGTGAAAATGCCCTTATTGCTTTACATCCCGTACATCTTCTCAGTTCCCCTTGTCCTGCTGCTGTATTTCCAACTGAAAAATTTTGTAAGAAGTAAATGTTAGCGGGGCCTTTTATCGGGACCTCTTCAGAACTACGGTTAGAATCAGAATTCCTGCAATTGCCAGAATGGCTTCATATGCAGGCAGAGCGAAGTAAAGTCCAACAAGCTCCGTCACGTCATTCAGTATTTCCTGTCTCACCTCTCCATCTGAGGTTTTGAAGTACAGGATCACAGCACCTATCAGGGCCTGAAGAACCTCCTGCTTCGAAGGTGTCTGGGTTTTCCAGTCAAAATCGGGATTGTATTTGCTGACAAGCTGCTCTTTTGTATCGTTTATATTATCAAGAACCACCTCGTCTTTAACCGAGAATCTCCAAATGTCGGATTCATTTGATGCACCTTTTTCATCCCTCACAACAACCTTCCAGTAGTATGTTTTTCCAGCGGTTACAGAAACGCCCAGTTGGTCTCTCGGAATTCCTGAAGCACGAAGTGGTGGGTTCTCTGAAACACCAAAATATACATCGTATGTCATGGAATCACCATCAGGGTCTCTTGCCATCCATTTCAGGGTAACATATTCGGTGGTTGAGGGAAATTTCTCTGAGTTGGCTGGAGATACCAGAATTATTACGGGCAGATGATTGGCTGGTGTAGGAGTTGGTGTAGGAGTTGGAGTAGGAGTTGGTGTTGGTGTAGGAGTTGGAGTAGGAGTTGGTGTTGGTGTAGGAGTTGGAG
>WAMS01000080.1 GCA_015522195.1 Geoglobus sp.
GACATCATTGAAGAGTTCATTAAGAGAAGGTACATTGTTGTCACCTCAGGATGCCACGCAATGGATCTCGGCATGATAAAGGACGAGGAAGGCCAGACGGTGTTTGAGAAGTATCCGGGCAACTTTGATGCTGGATGCATAACAAACATGGGAAGCTGTGTTGCCAACAGCCACATTGCCGGAGCTGCAATCAAGATTGCAAACATATTCGCCATGAGGCCCTTAAGAGGCAATTATGCTGAGATTGCAGATTATGTCCTGAACAGAGTTGGAGCTGTGGGTTTCAGCTGGGGACCCTACAGTCATAAGGCTGCCGCAATTGCTACCGGCTTCAACAGGCTCGGTGTGCCAGTTGTTGTTGGCCCACATGGTGCGAAATACAGAAGGGCATACATAGGGAAGTACTACAAGCCTGAGAAGTGGTGGGTCTATGACATAAAAACAAGAAAGAAGATGAACATCGAGCCAGCTCCAGACTCACTGCTTGTTGCAGTTGAAACAAAAGAGGAAGCTATTGTCCAGCTTGCAAGATTATGCATAAGACCAAATGACACAAGCCTTGGAAGGCAGATAAAGCTCACACACTACTTGGAGCTGAGCCAGAAGTATCTTGGCACTCTCCCGGATGACTGGCCTGTTTATGTCAGAAGCGAGGCGGATCTTCCTCTCAGAATGAAGGAGGAGCTCCTCAACATTCTTGAGAGTGAACATGGATGGAAGATCGATTGGGAGAGGAAAAAGATTGTTGAAGGCCCCACAAGACCATTCGATGCAGGATTCAACCCGACGATTGTTGAAGAAGTCTATGAAAAGTATGCGGGCGAAAAGGCCCCACAATAATTATTTTTGGAGGTGAGAATATGGCTGTAAGCAAGGAGGATAAGTATCCGGTGGCACGAAGATACCAGATTGCAGACATCCAGGTTAGCAGGGAGGCAACCGCAGTAAAGCCCAATGTTGTTGTCAATCTCATAAAGAAGGCAAAAAATCCGGTTCTTGTGACTGGAGGAAAACTGCTGAAGGAAGAGAAGCTGGTCGAAGTGGCTGTGAAGCTCTATGAAAAAGGAATTCCAGTAATCGCCACCGGAGGATCGAGCAAACCTCTGATCGAAAAAGGAGTGAGGCCATTGAGTTCTGTATTCACACTGCATTATGTGACGCAGTTCATGCTCGATCCGGAGTGGAAGGGATTCAATGGCACAGGCCCATACGATGTTGTGATTTTTCTTGGCTTCCTGCCATACTACCTCTCAAGAATGCTCTCTTCCCTGAAGCACTTTTCCAGAATGACAACAATAAGCATTGACGAGTTTTATCAGCCCCATGCAAAGTTCAGTTTCACAAATCTCACTGCAAATAAGGAGCTTTATTACAGGATGCTGGATGAGGTTGTAGAAGGCATATAGGGAGGTGGTTTAAGTGGTTGACAGAACGAGAATCGAGATTCCGGAAGGTGTGAAGGTTAAGGAAGTCGTTGGTGGAGAAATGGAGTTTCCGTTTGACATCTCACCTATGTTTGAGGGTGAGAGGGTCAGAAAGGGTGACATGTACGTGGAGCTTGGAGGGACAACACAGCCTGGCTTTGAGCTTGTCATGGCACTGCCCGAGGATCAGGTAGAGGATATGAAGGTGACACTTATCGGCCCTGATCTGGAAGATATGGAAGAGGGTTCAGCATATCCCTATGCTATGATTTACTACATTGCAGGGAGTCAGGTTGAAACTGATCTTGAGCCCGTTATTGAGAGAAGAAACCACGATTTCCAGAACTACATTGAAGGTTACATGCATCTCAACCAGAGGTATGATATATGGATCAGGCTGAGCAAGGGTGCAATAAAGAAGGGCCTGAAGAGCCTTACAGAAATTGCACTTGCAACAATGTTTCTGTTCAAGAACGAACTTCCATTCATTGAGAAAATTGAGGCAGTGTATATAACTGACAAGAATCTGGTTGATGGGCTTTTGAATGAGCTTGCGATGCCAATCTATGATGAAAGAGATGCCAGGGTTGAAAGCCTGCATGACGAGGATGTGGATGAATTCTACTCATGCACCCTCTGTCAGAGCTTTGCTCCAACAAATGTCTGTGTCATAAGCCCTGACAGGCCCTCATTGTGTGGAGCGATAAGCTGGTTTGATGGCAGAGCTGCTGCAAAGGTCGATCCCGAAGGGCCCAACAAAGCAATTCCAAAGGGCGACCTGATTGATGCAATAACAGGTGAGTATACCGGTGTGAATGAATTTGCAAAGGAGGAGAGTGGAGGAGAGTATGATAGAATCAAACTCCACAGCTTCTTCGAAAATCCCCACACATCATGCGGGTGCTTTGAAGTCATAGGTTTCTACATGCCTGAAGTGGATGGAATCGGATGGGTTCACAGAGGATATCCTGATCCGGCTCCAAATGGGCTGACTTTCTCAACGATGGCAGGGCAGACCGGTGGAGGAAAACAGGTAGTTGGATTCCTTGGCATAGGTATAAGCTATTTCAGAAGCAGGAAGTTCATTCAGGCGGATGGTGGCTGGTACAGAACTGTATGGATGCCAAAAGAGCTGAAACAGAGGGTGGAGAAGTACATACCTGAGGACGTTAGAGACAAGATTGCAACAGAAGAGGACGCCACAACCATCGACGAGCTCAGGGAATTCCTGAAAAAGACGAATCATCCTGTCGTTACAGGAGTTGTAAGACCTGTTGATGGCCAGAAGATAACCGAGGGATGGGTTGAGGAAGAGGAGATCGAGGAGGAGGCTGTTGAGGAAGTTGCAGAAGAGGCTCCAGCAGCAGCCCAGGCTCAGCAGCCTGTGGTTCAGCAACCGGTCCAGCAGGTTACAGTGCCTATGCAGATGCCACAGCTTCCTGCATTTCAGATGCCCCAGATCCAGCTCCCAGCCCAGACAGGCACAGCAGGAATCAAGCTGATCATCAAGGATGCCAAGATATACATTGACAAGGTTGTTGTTAAGGGTCAGGAGAAAAAGGGTGGAAAGTGATGGCTGATCAAAAGGAAGGGCAGAAATTCATCAAAATAACCCTCAAGGGAGCAGAAATCAGAGTGAGCGAGCTGATCATTGAGGAATGAACATGACTGTAATTGCGGTGACAGGAAAGGGTGGAACAGGTAAGACCGTCCTCTCCTCTCTTTTAATTCATTTTATTTCGAAAAAAACGACAAGCATTCTTGCTGTCGATGCGGACCCTGACAGCAATCTGCCTGATGCACTTGGAATGGCTGAAATGGTCGAGAAAACTCTTGGAGATATCAGAGAGATATTTCAGGTGAGCAGGGATGAGATGGGTACAACAAATAAGGAACAGTGGCTGGAGGGCAAGATCTACGGTGAGGTAATTGTTGAAGCAGACAGATTCGATCTCCTTGTCATGGGAAGGCCAGAAGGTGAGGGATGCTACTGCTTTGCAAACAACTTGCTGAGGGGTGTGCTGAGAAGGCTGATGAGACATTACGATTACATAATTATCGACAGTGAGGCGGGGCTTGAGCACTTCAGCAGAAAGACAATTGACAGTGCAGATTACATAATTGTGGTGACTGACATGTCGAAGAAAGGTCTTGCAACAGCTAAGAGAATAAAGGAGATGAGCCATGAACTGGAACTTGACTTCAAGGATATTTTCCTTGTTGGAAACAGAATAGCAAGTAAAGAGGCAGAGGATGTTATTATCAAGTTTGCAGATGAAATCGGAATGAAGATCCTTGATTTCCTGCCCTATGATGAGAAAATAGCCGAACTCGATCTGAGAGGAGAGCCTGTTGTGAATCTGCCTGAGAATTCAGAGTTTTACCGGAGGGTTAGTAGAATTGCTGACATGATAATTCAGCTTCATGCCCCTGCTAAATAACCGGAGGTGTTTGAATGGCAAAGAAGTTCACTCTTGATGAGTTTTTTGAAACTCTGAAGAAATACAATGTAGAGGAGATCGAGGGAGTAAAAATTGAGGGAGACCTCGAGATAGAGATCGAGCCGGGAAGCGGAATAGATGCAAACCTCATTGGAGCAATCGCAATGCTCTCAAATTACATGCAGCTGATACAGGAGTTTGGAAACTTCATATATCACACAAACATGGCACTGACCTATCTTCAGAGACTCTCTCAGGCGCTTGGCATTCAGATGCCCGTAGGTGTGCAGATTCCGACTGAACAGCCTGTTCCGGCTCAGGAGGTAACACCAGTTGAAGTGCCTAAGTTCAGGATACCCGAGAAGCTCATTCCGGCAAAGTTCGAGCCATTCAGGGTGGAGTATCCGGGTATGATTGAGGAGGTCACACTTGGAGCCACGAGAAGCGATGGAGGAACGAGAGAGGTTACAGTGACCATCGGCGGAGAAAAAAGCCTTGCCTTTTACAATTTCGATACCCAGAATCCCAACATACCAGTCATTGCCATAGATGTTTTTGACAGGAAGCCGATGCTCGCCAAGGCCGTGAGAGAACACTACGAAGACGTTCTTGAGGATCCGGCAGAGTGGGCAAAAAAGGCCGTCAAGGACTTTGGAGCAGATCTTGTTACACTGCATCTTATAAGCACAGATCCCCTTCTTGAAGATACGCCTGCAAGCGAGGCTGTGAAGGTTGTTGAGGACGTTCTTCAGGCTGTAAAGGTTCCGCTCATTATTGGAGGATCTGGCAACAAGGAGAAGGACCCTGAGGTTCTTGAGAAAGCTGCGGAGGTTGCGGAGGGAGAGAGAATAATGCTCGCCTCAGCAACACTTGACATGGACTGGGAGAGAATTGGAAATGCAGCCAAGAAGTACGGACATGTGGTTCTGAGCTGGACTCAGATGGACATAAACAACCAGAAGACCCTGAACAGATATCTCCTCAAGAGGGTTGGAATTGACAGGAACAGCATAGTCATGGATCCAACAACCGCAGCTCTTGGATACGGGCTTGATTATGCATTCACGAACATGGAGAGAATAAGAATCTCGGGGCTGAGAGGAGACACAGATCTGAACTTCCCGATGTCGAGCGGTACAACAAATGCATGGGGCGCGAGAGAGGCATGGATGAAGGACTCGCCAATTGAGGGCGACACACCATGGGGTCCAAGAGAACTCAGAGGTCCGATATGGGAAATTGTAACGGGAATGACTCTCGCTTTAGCTGGAGTTGACATGTTCATGATGATGCACCCCGGAGCTCTTGCAGTGATGAAGGAATGGATGAAAATGCTTTCAGGCGTTATAGAGGAGAGCATTGACAATGTGGATGACTGGATAACGATGGAGGTGTGAAGATGAAGGTAAAGAGCCCCCTCGAGGTTTACAAGTATCTTCCCCAGACAAACTGTGGAGAGTGCGGGTATGATACATGCATGAGCTTTGCCGCCCAGATCATAGACAGGAATGTGAAGCCAACAGACTGCCCGCCTCTCATGGAGAATGCAAGCAAGGACAAGAAGTTCGAGAAAAAGCTGAATGAGCTGATAGCTCTCACATCTCCCGAGATTGCGGAGGTAGTAATTGGTTCTGGAGAGAGTGCGGTGAAGATAGGTGGTGAGGACGTCCTCCACAGGCACGAACTCACTTTTTTCAACCCACCTGCATTCTTCTTCGATGTCCATGACAACATGGACGAGGCTTTGATAGACGAGAGGTGCAGCAGGGTTGTTGAGTACAGAAAGTTCTACGTTGGAGACTTCATAACTCTTGAAGGAATTTCAGTTAGGTGTGTTTCAAACGACCCTGAAAAGTTCAGAAAAGTCGCAAAAAAGGTAGCAGAGTATGGCAAACCAGTGGTTCTTATCTCGCTGAATCCTGATTGCATGAGAGCGGCACTTGAGGAGATTGCAGATCAGAGACCCCTGATCTATGCGGCAACGGAAAAGAACTGGAGGGAGTTTCTTGAGCTTGCCCTGGAGTTCAGAGTTCCCGTTACAATAAGGAGCAGAGACCTGGACACATTAAAGAGCATTGCAAAAACCTTCAGGGAAAATGGTGTCAGCGAGATAGTTCTCGACCCTGTCACTGAGCCGGTTGGAAAGGGCCTGAAAAATACATTCGAAAGGGTGATACAGCTTAGAAGAACAGCGATTCTGGGTGAAGATAAGGAGATCGCCTATCCAATAATGGTAACTCCTATATCTGCATGGCTTATAGAGGGAGATGATATAACAAGGGGTTACTGGGAGACTGTCATAGCATCGACCTTCGTGACAAAGTATGCAGACATAATGATATTCAGGAACCTCGAGCAGTACACGGTCATGCCCTCAGTTGTCCTGAGGTACAACATCTACACTGATCCAAGAACTCCGGTTCAGGTTGAGCCTGGACTGAGAGAAATTAACAGCCCATCGCCCGACGATCCGGTTTTCATAACAACCAACTTCGCCCTGACATACTACACGGTTGAGAGCGACCTTTCAAGCAGCAACATAAAGTGCTGGCTTCTCGTCCTTGACACCGAAGGCTTGGGAGTTGAGGTGAGCGTTGCCGGTGGACAGTTTACTGCTGCAAAGGTGAAGGATCTGATTCAGGAGACCGGAATTGAACAGAAGGTCAATCACAAGTTCCTTGTCATTCCGGGACTGGCAGCGAGACTTCAGGGTGCAATCGAAGACGAGACAGGCTGGACAGTGCTTGTTGGACCAATGGATTCAGGCAGGATAAAGGGCTGGCTTGAGCAGCAGTGGCCACCCAAGTCTGGAGAGTGACTTTTCAATTTTTTTATTTTGGCATCACTCAGTCTGTTTTTGTGTGATATCCCGAAATAATTTCACTCAAACAACCACCCCCCATATCCCATAACTCTCTCAGCAGGCAACCTCCTCAGAAATGCCTGATAAGGTGTTTCCAGCTCATCAAAATTCAGGCTCATATGCGGTTTCACATAATTGTACCAGTAA
>WAMS01000081.1 GCA_015522195.1 Geoglobus sp.
ATTGCAAAATCTGCAGCTGTTTCCGGAAAGGACCAGAGAACAAGACTGGGTCTGAAGAAAAATACGAAGGGTATTATAAATAATCCTGCACCGATTTTCAGAGACTCCCTGACAACAGAGATAAATGAAGCCTTGGAAATCGATGATGCCACTGCACAGCATATTGCAACGGGCGGTGTTATTGCTGATATAACTGCAAAGTAGAGTATAAAGAGGTGACCGACAAGAGGATTGACACCGCTAACCTGTATCAGTGGTGGTGCAACTATGCTTGCCACAAGAATATAAGCAGCCACTGTTGGCATACCCATCCCGAAAATGATGCAGGTTATGGCGATGAGAATAAGAAGAATAAAGAGACTTTTTCCACCGAAGGATATGATCAATGTACCGAAGGTGTGGGGGAGTCCGATTATTGAGAGGGTTGTGATTATTATGCCTATGGATGCAAGTATCGGTGCCATTTCAGCCGAGGTTTCTGAACCGTATTTCAGCCCTCTCCTTATCTCTTCCAAAAACGATGAAACTGGAATCTTTCTGTAAAAAAGTTTGTACGGGGTTTCAATTATCAGCAAACTTATGAGAGACACAATTGTACTCATCATGGGGTCAAATTTCCAGAATACAAGAGTATATGCAAGGACACCCAGGGGCAGTATGAACCTTGTACCTTCCAGAAAAACTCTCTTGTTGATGGATTTTTTGATTTCTGTGCCCGCCATCCATTCATTTTTCCTCACGTAAAAATCCACTGAAATTGCTACTGATGTGTAAAACAGCAGGGCAGGAATTAAACTTCCTATCATAACCCTTGCGTAGGTAATGCCAAGAATGTCTGCCATGACAAATGCGGCAACCCCCATTATCGGTGGCATTATCTGACCACCTGTTGAAGCCACCGATTCTATTCCACCCGCCACTTCCCGAGGGATCTTCTTCTCAATCATAAGGGGAATTGTAAAAGAACCTGTTGCGGCTACGTTTCCAGCCTGTGCACCGCTGATCTGACCCATCAGCATGCTACCCACAACAGCAGTCTGGGCATATCCGGATTTCAGCTTGTGAGAGATCTCAAGGGCAATGTTCTTGATTAAATCAAATGCTCCGAATCCTCTGAAAAACCCAGCCAGTAGCAGAAAGGAAAAAACCCATGTCGCACCTATCCTCAGCAGATTTCCGAGGGCTCCTGAAAAGGAAATTGTGTTGTAGAATATTATGTATTCCAGACTCAACCCTCCATGACGGAAGATTCCCGGCACCATGTAGCCGAAATAGGCATAAATCAGAACAGCCAATACAGCAATGGTATAAACCTTCCCGTACCGTCTCCATGATGCGTCAAGAACCAACACCATGATCAGAAATCCAACGAGCAGATCAATCAAACCGAAATCCAGATTGCTTATGTAATCGAGCCACGTGTAATAGTTTAACACAACATACATTGCCAGAATAAAACTCGCCAGAGAAAGTGATGAAAAGAGCATCACATCGGATTTTGTTCTGTCTTTTTTCTGGAACAATATCTGCATGTAGAACAGCAGGAGGGATATTCCAAGCCAGATCAGTGCATACATTTTGATGGGAATTGGTCTGAAAAGTACAAAATAGAAAAAGTAAAGCGGAAAGGTGGTTGCGATAACTTCGATGATTTTGCGATATGATGTCAGGCTGACGTATTTTCCTGAAAAATTGGAATTAAAAAATAAATTTATCTTCATAAAAAATCTCAAATTTTATACTATGGATCCAATTTTCAATTCTGGTCTCCAGATTCCTTTTTCTTTGAAAAATCTCGCTGCTCCGGGATGAACTGTAATATCGGGGCTCAGCAATCTGGTCCAGAAATCAGGTTCCGTCCACGGTTTGAATGCTTTGTGATATTCAGGAAGCTTTTCTTTGTTGTCCCAAATTATATTCAGGAAGTTGTAAATTGTCTCTTCCTTAACCAGACTGTTGGAATAGATGCAGTAGGAACTTTCAAGCACGAATGTTTCACCCTCTGTTGGAAACTCTTTAACTCCACCAAAAACCTCGTTTGGTACCCATCGACCGTTAATACCTGGAGTTTTTTCAATTGCCTTTATATCCTCCTCTGTAAAGCCCACAAGTCTCAGATCAACGCTTGAAATCAGTTCTTTCTGGTAGCTTGGAATTATGCCGTTTATGTTTGCGGGTCCACCTCCGGCATCTATGATACCTGCTCTGATATTTCCTGCAAGCTCAGAAACCTCAACATCCACCCACTCAACATTCTTTACTCCTGCAACGCTCAGAGCCTTCTGATACTCTCTTGTGAACGTGGCAGCCAGAGGACCTGGACCTACCTTTTTACCCTCCAAATCGTGGATTGTGTATATATCACTGTCAACCGGAGCAAAAACCGCAACCCAGATCCAGTACCAGCTTGTTACCTGCATCAGCGGATACTCTGAAGGTGTTGTAAAAAATTCCTCACCCTTCATGGCATTGTAGGCAACATAGGCACTTCCCGTAGCAAGATCCAGTTCTCCTCTTCCGACCATTGCCATGCCGCTCAGAGATTTTCCAGCTTCAGGCAGAACTATCACTTCTCTGTTTTCTTCCTTGGTTATCGTTCCGATAGTACTCCCCATTGCAAAGCCAATTGATTCTGGCGGTCCTGAAATGAATTTCAGCCTAACCTGCTCTGTTTCAGTGCTTTTTTGTCCGCACCCCACTATGGAAACTCCTGACAGTAAGGATGCCCCAACTGCAATATTTTTCAGAAACGTTCTTCTCCCAAATATCATAATTTACACCTCCTTTCTATCACCACACATTCCGGAACACATCTGAGAACCTGTTACCGCCCAGTCCATATGAACTCCATTTTTCATCAACAGTTTTCCTTGTTTTCTCATCAACCTGTATGGTCGGAGGGTATCTCCTGTTGTTCCATTGATTTACTGGTGGAAAATCAGGATTCCATGGCCAGGTGGCATCTATAAGAATCTTGGATGTGAATCCTCTCCATTCAACGGGTACAGATGGATCGAGTACCGATCCGGGTTTTTTTCTCAGCACGACCCATTCTTCAGGTTGAGATCTCCAGTGAACTGCCCAAAGTATCTCTCCGAGATCCGTTACATTGATGTCTTCATTGGTCACAATGACCATCTTTGAGAACTGAGCATACTTGCTTGCAAGAATTGCTTCTCCAACTTCCCTTCCATGCTGGGGATAGGACTGTTCGATGGAAACTGCTATGAGTGTTGCACCTGTGGATGGATGAACGTAAACGTCCCTGATGCCGGGCATGCCAACTGTATCGAGATGATGCTTTATCATTGCAGATTTCGTCAGTGCCCAGAGTGTATGATTTTCACACGGTGGAGTGGAGAGATAGCTTCCCCTGAATATGGGATCCTCACGGTATGTGATGCACTTTACCTTTATCACAGGTCTTAAGGCGGTCTCACCTCCATAATATCCCGTCCACTCTCCAAATGGACCTTCCGGTTTTAGATCATCAAAAGAGACCTCTCCCTCAATCACGAGCTGGCTTGAGAGTGGTACCTTGAGATCACTTGTTTCACAGTCCACAATCTTCACAGCCTCCTGCCTCAGAGCACCTGCAATGTCGTATTCAGACTGTCCGTATGGGAATGCCTCTGCACAGGCTGCAGAGATCAGCTCATCATGGCCTATACTGATGGCAACAGGCATCGGCTCCCCTGCTTCAATATATTTCCTCAGGTGAATCATGCCGTGATTTCTTGGGTTTATCATGATACCGAGTGTTTTTCTGTCGTGGAGCATTATCCGATACATTCCAAGGTTCATCCACCCGTTCTCAGGGTCTTTTGTGATGACCGCATGCCAGGTTCCCAGATACCTTCCTCCGTCCATGTAATGCCATTTTGGAGCCGGAATTTCCAGCAAATTGACATCATCGCCAGTCAGCTTTATTTCTTTAAATTCGGCGTCCTTCCTTGTTGTTTTTGGCTTTATCGGGTGCTTAACCCTCTCCCTGAACACATCAATTAGTTTGCGTATACCGGTCGTCCTGGGGAGACCCATTGCAATTGACTGTGCTGTGGGTCCGGCAAAGCCATTGACAAAAAATCTCCAGTTCGGATATCCTCTGATGCTATTGAACAGCACCGGTGGAAGATCTGCAGGATACGTTTTGTTCAGTCTGTCGACCACACCTCCAATTTCCAGATCCCAGTTTACCTCTGCATTTACCTCAAACAGCACGCCCTCGTCTCTCAGTTTTTCAATGTACTCTCCGATGTCCTCAAATGCCATAGTTTTTAATTATTAATCTGTATAGATATAAGACTTTTTACAGATGGCGTACGCATTAAACCCTGACCATCTTTATCGGGAAATGAAAGCTTATTGCCTCTTCCAGACATTCGAGTCTGCACGCTCCACAGTGCCAGCACTCGTCCGGATATCTGACGAAGGCTTTTCCATTATTGAGTCGAATCACATCTCCCGGGCATATCTCATAACAGTTTCCGCACCCTGTGCACAGATCCCAGTTAATATGCGGAGGCATCCTCTCACCTCAGTAGGTGATTTTCTCGAACTCACATCTGATGGTTTCTCCATCTTTGTAAACCACAACCTGGCCGCACCACCTTTCATTATCTGAATTCGGGAAATCAAGTCTGTAATGATACGGAATAAATCTGCTCTCCCTTCTGAAAAGAGCAGCATGGGCCATGATCATCCCGACAGTAAGAAGATTTTTTGATTCGTAAACCCTCAGAAGCTCATGACCGTCCGATGCCATGAGTTGGTCTGCATCTTCTTTTAGAGACTCGAGTTTCCTGATACCCGCTCTGAGACCGCTTTCAGTTCTGAATGGACCAACGTGCTCTGCCATTATTTTTCTCAAGACATCCTCAAATTCAATATAGCTGATACCATTGCTGATTGAGAGAGGTTTGAGAAACTCATCAATTGCATGCCTGATTTCTTCTTTTTTAACAGATCCACTGGATTTTGCATTCCTTGCATAATCAAGTGCATTTTTTCCCGCAGCATATCCACCGGTTACCGCCATGTGCACACACCTCATCTGGTCACTGCAATCTCCTGCTGCAAAAAGTCCGTCAATTGATGACATGCAGTTTTCATCGATTTTTATTCCACTGCCCACAACCTCGGAAGGTCCGGCCTGCATCCCCTCAGAGACAGATATTTCAATGAACTCCTTGGAGATGTCAATTTTTTTCGATTCGAAGAAGTCTGGGAGGGTATCTTTGTCAAGAGCCAGGGTCTTAACAAGGTGTTTCAGCCTGTCTTCAGGTATCTCTGTACAGTCCAGGTATATAGGACCCCTGCCTTCCCTTATCTCGTTCAGACAGGCATATACCAGAACATTTCTCGGTGCTCTGTCACCCAGTTCATGATACCTTTCCATAAAATACTCTCTGTTTGAATTGATGAATCTTGCACCAAGTCCAACAAATGCATTCAATCCGGGTGCACTGAAACCCTTTGGAACAACGGTCATCCTGACAAATTCCATATTGGCAAGTTTTGCCCCTGCGTTGAAAGCAAGAGCCTGCCCGTCTCCGGTGTTATATGGACACAGCCAGGTGTTGAATGGCATTCCGGTTGGGGTTTCAAAAAGTCTGTTTGTATTTCCTGTTGCAATTAAAACTGCTCTGGATTTTATGAAGTAGAACATTTCATCCCTGTAGTTGAATGCAATAATTCCAGCAACCCTGTTATGGTTTTTCAGTATTTTAACAGGAATTGTTCTGTTAAATGTTTCGCAGCCAACCTTTCTGGCATACCTCGCAAGCTTGGGTTTTAGGTTCTTTCCATTAAAGTTTATCCAGTATGGCCCCGGAGCACCATATGATTGAGTTCTGAAGAATCTTCCATCCTTTCCATAGAGTGGGTTTCCGATTTTCTCCATTCTGGTGATGGCTTCTTTCAGTTCATCACAGAAAACCTTCCTGTGTATTTTGAGATTTACAACACCATAGGATAGCTTTTTCACATAACTGAGGAAGGACTCCTCTGTATCCCATTCATCATTCTGATTCAGGTAGGCCATGAAGTGATCTACCCCTCCCGCAATGCAACCGCTCCTCTTAACATTCCCCTTTTCAACTACGATTACCGAACCATCTCTTTCTCCAGCTGCAATTGCTGCATTGAGTCCTGCAAGCCCACCGCCAATAATCACAACGTCGGATTCAAGCTCCTCATACACCTCAATCACCCAGATTATCCATCTCAATACGTAATGATAAAAAATTTTATATGCGTGACATACGTATGCCAGATGGATGAATGATATAAGGAGACTCAACACAACCCTCTCTCTCGAAGCCTATAGAATACTCGAAAAATACAGAGAGGAATATGGTTCTCAGAAAAAAACGATTGAGGCTGCACTTCATCTTCTCGATAAGGACAGATGCAGATTGAAATCGGATCATGATCGAATATGGTTTGCAATAAGGGAGGAGCTGAATGGTGTTGCAATTGGAAAACAGCTGCTGAGGTATCTGATAGAAAATAAAAAAGAGGAAGCTCTTAAGAGCAGATCTGTCGATAGGATAGTTGAGTGGATGATCAAAAAACCAATAGAGGCTGAAAGCAGGGACAACATCATCTCTGCACTGAAACTGATCTATGAGGCCACCAACCTTTTTGAACACATAGATGTTGTTCAGGAGCCTGACGGGACATACAGTCTTACATTTTACCATTCACTTGGGATGGATGTGAGCAGGTTTTATTCAGAATATTTCAGGTATTTCTTTTCTGAGAGAGTTAAGGCAGATGTTAAAACTTTCGTGAGAGACAGTCATTTTATTCTTTTTGTAAGGTAAGAGGATACGTGCCACCAACAGGTGGTTTACACAGCAACGGAAAAATCCGAGTTCACTTCAAAACCTTTCCGGTTCTCATATACCATAAATAAAAGTCGAGAATACCGGGCTTTAATGAAACTGTATCAGAGAGTTCAAGGAATTTACTCTCTATATCCAAGTACTTTCTTCTGGAAAGCGATCCTGGAATTTCATCAAGAATACCGTAATCATGCATGACTGCAAGTATGTGTCTGTCAAGAATGGCAAGATCGAAAAAACCAACGTTTCTCAGAAAGTGACTCGCCTCCTTGTATCCAATGCCCTTCACATTCCCTGCAATCCAGTCTCTTGCAGCATGCTGTCCCCTTTTTCTGATTACAGGTTCAATTATGTCCTTTATATTGGAGAATCTTCTTGCCCAAACAATGTACTCTGCTCTCTTCCTCCAGAATCTGTGTCCCAGCTTTTTCAACCTCTCTTCAAGCTCTTTTTTATCCATTTTAGCAAAACCATCTCCAATTTCCTTCTGAATTTTTATTCCAAGTTCTGCGGTGCTGTTTGCTGTGAGGATGCAGAAGCACAGCTCTGAAAACCACCTGTCATTCCCCATTCTGCGGACAGTCTGAAATTCAGAAACTCTCTCAGCAACAAGATGACCTATCTCTTTTTCAAGCTTCCTGATGGTATGGATGAGTGAGGGGATTGTTTTATTCAAGAGCCTTCAGCACCTCGGCTCTCAGTCTACCTTTGCCGCCAGTGGGCTCATTAAGCGTTCTTCCGCAAACCAAGCACTTCACGATCACAGCAGGGTGATCAAATACAATCTGCTCGTTTTCGCAATCGGGACATTTTACCCTCAGAAACATGCTCATGGTATCACCCCACAAGCTCAAATCTCTTTGCTCTCCAGGTGGGGCGGTGCTCAGCCTTGCCGCATTCGGTGCATCTCCACCTTATGTTGACTCTCTTTGTCGGTTTATCTCCTCCGGGAACCTTGCTGAATTTGCCAAGATTGCCAACCCTGCCCCTCCTCTTCTTCTGCCTGTTTATCCACCTGAGAGAGCTTTGACTGCCCTTGCTTACCTTTTCAACTTCATGAACCGTATGTCTGTTACAGTATTTGCAGTATGTTCTGACCTTTTTGGGGTACTTCATCTTTTCACCTCTATTTTTTCAGCAATTCCACTCTTTATCAGGGCGTTAGCGTTAAGAGATGGGATCAATACCACATCCTCCTTTCTCAATTTATATGTTTTTCCATCAACACCCTCAAATTCAGGTATATCCTGCTTTATCCTGACAAGAATTCTATCTGGCTCCCTCTCGACCTTGACATTTTCCACCGGCCTGAATGATACAACCCTGTTTTTATAATCTTTCAGAAGGGACAGAAGTGAGCTGTAAAATTCTCTTTCAACAGAGATCATGTTCTCACTTCCTTCAATTCCGCTTTCAGTCCCGCATACCTCAGCCCATGCCATGTTTATTATTTTGATGGTTCTGAGCTCGAAAATTCGTTTCTGAATTCTCTTCAGAGTTCTCAGCTCCTCATCAATTTTATCAAATTCGTTTTCCCCAGCGTCTTTTTTTCTGTCATTAAGCTCCTCTATCCTTGAATTTATACGGAAAAACAGATCTTCATCTATCTTCTGTATTCCCTCCCTGCTTTTTTCAAGGAGTATCAGGAGCTCGTCAATATTCAACCCTACCACCCGTAAAGAGCAACATTTCTGCAGATCAGAAATACTGCCGCATATTCGGGAAGCTCATGTCTCCCCGGTTTCAGCCTGAATTCTGTTTCATTGAGATTGAATCTGACCCTATTTTTAACCCTTACTCTGACACTCTCATCTCCGAAGACTATGGAATCTCTGAGGGGTTTAAAGCTCTTAATGGAATCTCTTGTCAGAGGAACAGCTTTTAAGGAGGTTTTTCCATGCAGCGAGCCGGGAAGCCTTATCAGTCTTTTCACATCTGCAGTGACAGGCGGATCTATGTGAATCATCAATTTTTCTCTGCACTGATCAAAAATAACGGGAAGCTTTTTTATGAGGGATCTGGGCAGTTTTCTGAAATCACCACTCATCATTCTTTCTCTGTTTCCCGAAATAATCTTTTCGGCTTTTTCAGCTGTTTTCTTTCTTAAACCCAGTACTTCATGTGCTTTTCCTTCTTTGAAGATTTTTTCAAGGACAACTGTCATGCATTCCGATATCCTCAGTTTCTGGGATCCAGAGTTCATAACCTCCTGAAAGCTCAGCCCATTGATCATCAGATAGTCGACGATCTCTCTCCGTTCAGCAGGACCCAGCTCTGAAAATTCCCTGTCGCATACATGAATGTGGTATCCCCTGCTTCCGGAAAACACTATCTTCATCTTCCTTGCACCAAAATCAGTTTCAAGGATGTCGTGCAGCCTGATTATCTGTCTTTTAGCCTCACTCAGCCCACCTCTTGGCAGGTGATCAGCGTCAATATCAAATATCAGATCAGCTCCAAGCCACTCTTTTTTATCCATAGTCGGCGCATCCGGGTGCATGTAATATGCTGAAGAATGATATGCATGAAGTGGAGGACTCTTTACCATGTACCCTTTCAGTTCTTCTTCACTCTCAAATGAGATGTGCCGCTTCATCAGGAATTCAGGAGCTGATTCGATGCCGACAAATGCCCATTCTCTTGATCTCATGTTTTCAGGAAGTGAGAGTTCTGACCTTGCGTAGTATTCTGAGAACTTCTGAGAGAGGTATGATCTTGTTATGGTGTCCACAAAAACTGATCTCCTGAAAAAATTTAACCATTACCGTTATCTTTCAGAACCATAAGAACACCTGAAATTATGAGAAATCCTCCAGAAAGAGTGTAAAGTGTGACTGGCTCTCCAAGAAGCATCACTCCAGCAATTATCGAAACCAGGGGTATTGTCTGGAGGAAAACAGATGCTCTTGATGCCTCTTCCTTGCTGAGGAAATAGTACCATCCCTGGTAGGAAATGTATGTTGGAAAAATACCGAGAAATATAACTGAAAGAGCCGGTATGATGTCCACTGAAAGCATTTTGGAAAAGGAGCTTGCCGAGTAGATGGTCAGTGGCACAGTTCCGAGTACCATGGCGTAGGCTGTAAGGATTTGCGGGGAGTACTTTTTCATCATTATTTTTCCACCGACAGTGTATATGCCTGCAGAAAGCGTGCTGATAAACACTATGGCAATCCCCATCACATCTCCACCTGATTCAGGATCTGAAAGAAAATACACTCCAGAAAGAGCAAGAATTATGCCGGCAACTTTTCGAAGTGTTATCCTCTCATCAAGAAAAAGATAGGAGAAAAGAAGTACAAAAACAGGTGCGGTTGCTATTACAAGACTTGCAACTCCTGAAGAAACCATCGTTTCACCTGCATTGAGTGCAACATGGTATACGGTGACACCGAAAATACCGAGAATAAAAATCTTCCAGACATCTCTCTTCTCAATTCTATAGCCTTTAATGAGGATTGTCGGGATAAATAGAAGGTCTGCTACAAGAAATCTCAAAAATGCAAGTTCATAAGGTGTAAAAAAGTTTACAGCATATTTTATTGCAGTAAAGGCGAGTCCCCAGAAAATCACGGTGAGGAACAGAACAGTCCATTTAAATACATCACTTTCTTCTCTGCTCAAGCCACACATCACCCGTTACATGATACCCTTTCTTCTCCCAGAATCCGTCTCTGTATGTGCTGGTGAATTCAATTCCATACAGCCATTTTGCACTCTTCCAGAAATAGAGATCAGGAATAACTGCTCTGACCGGAAATCCATGTTCGATTGGAATGGTTTTTCCGTTCATCTTAAGGGCAAGAACTCCCCGTTTGAAATATTCAATGGGCACTGATGTTGAGTACCCATCAAGGGACCTGAGGAGAACGAATTCTGCACTTTCTGGGCTGCAGACTGAGACGATATCCCTTGCTGCCACACCCTCCCATTCAATCCCGAGAACACTCCACCCTTCAACACAGTGGACCGGGATTTTTACCCTGACCTGATTCATCTTCATAAGCTCATTGTAGCTGAATTCAGAGACGTTTTTAACGTTTCCAGTTATTTTCAGCCTGTAATTGCTGATATCAATATCAGGGGGTGAGGAGATGTTCAGAACCTTCAGTCTCTCAACCTCATACTGTCCTGGAGGGAGCATGATGGGAAGACACTATCCATGCATTTAAATTCTTCCTCAATCTTTTTTTACAGATCACATCAACATCCAGCATGAGGAGAATTGGCATCGTTGGTGGACTGAGTCCTGAATCCACGCTGGAGTATTACAGGGAAATAATAGAGCAGTCAAAGAGAAAACTTCCGCCCTACGTATACCCTGAGGTTCTCATTTTCAGTGTTAACTTTGACAGATTTCTTCATTCAGACTGGGATGGAAGAGAAAAAGTTCTCAAAGAGGCAATTTCCTCTCTGCTTTCTGCAAGAGCTGAAATTATTGCAATGGCATCCAACACACCACATTATCTTCTTGACAGACTGAAAAAGCAGTTTGATGCTGAGTTTGTAAGCATAGTGGATGCTGTGGCAGAAAAGGCAATTGAAGAAAATTACAGGACACTTCTGCTGGTGGGAACGAAAACAACCATGACAGAAAAATTTTACAGAGAGGCTCTTGAGAGTAGAGGACTGGAGGTTAGAATTCCGGAAGAGGTGGAGGAGATTCACAGCATAATATTTGATGACCTGGTTTTCAGGGATTTGAAGAGAAGGGAGAGGCTTGTTGAGATCATTAACTCATACGATGCAGATGCGGTTATTCTTGGATGTACAGAACTGCCATTGGCTGTAGGGGAAAAAGATGTGGAAATGGGGATAATAGATTCTGTTAAAGAGCATGTGAGAAGAATTCTTGACGCATCAATGGGGTAGAATTCTTTTTAAATATTGGGGGCAACTCTGAAATATGCGGGATGTCAGGGTTCTTGTTGAGGCTCTCCCATACATCCGGGATTTTCATGGTCAAACAATGGTGATAAAGATAGGCGGGCATGCGATGGTCAGTGAGAGAATTCTTGAGAAAACAATAAGGGACATTCTGCTGCTGTACTTTGTTGGAATAAAGCCTGTTGTTGTTCACGGTGGTGGACCTGAAATAACTGAAAAAATGGAGAAATTCGGAATAAAGCCCAAGTTTGTCGATGGTCTGAGAATAACAGACAGAGAGACAATTGAGATAGTCGAGATGGTTCTGGATGGTAAGATAAATTCAAAGATAGTTTCTTACTTCATAAAAAACGGTGGAAAGGCTGTTGGAATGTCTGGAAAGGATGGACTGCTTGTTGTTGCCAGAAAAAAGGTGGTGAAAAAGAAAATTGGAGAGCAGGAGGTGGAGGTGGATCTGGGATTTGTGGGGGAGACGGAGTTTGTAAATCCGAAAATTCTTGAAGTTATGATAGATAACGGTTACATTCCTGTGATCTCTCCCGTTGCGATAGATCTGAACGGCAACATATACAACATGAATGCCGATATTGTTGCGGGAGACATTGCAGGAGCTTTAAAGGCAAAGAAACTGATAATGCTCACAGATGTTGATGGGATTTTAAGAGACACAGAAAATAAGGAGAGCCTCATCTCCAAATTAAGTCTTGATGAGCTTGAAAGAATGCTGAAAAATGGAAATCTGGATGGTGGCATGATTCCGAAAGCCGAGGCAATAATCAATGCCCTCAGAAATGGGGTTGAAAAGGCTCACATAATCAATGGCTCAAGAGAACACTCAATTCTGATTGAGCTGTTCACAAAGGAAGGTATCGGTACAATGGTTTACAGGTGATGGGATGAAACTGGGCTTTCAGCCTGATATTGATCACACTCTCAGTGAAGCTTTCAGATTTGCGAGAGAGAATAATTTCGGACATGTGGAATTGTTGCTTGATCATCCCAGCTTCTACCATGAAAAAATTGCTCCCGAAGAAGTTACTGAGCTATCGAACAGCTATGATGTGGAGGTTCTGATTCATGCATCAGCCATAAACACCAACTTCATATCCATAAGCAGCGAGATGAGAAGGGCAAGCTACAGGGAAATTGAGAAAACAGTCTTATTTGCTGAAAAATGTGATGCAAAACTTGTAACAGTTCACATAGGATGGAATCCCGGATTTATAACTGCAAGAGGCTTTGTTTTCAGGGAAGAATGGTATGACAGACACAATGAGAAGGTTCTGACTGAGGAGTTTCTTCCTTTCATCAGAAAGAATGAAATTGTGGCAATTGAGAATACAATAAACATCTCCGGGGGCATTATGAGAGCACTTGAGAGAATAATTGAGGAGACCGAAGCAAAACTTACATTCGATATCGGTCATTTCTCTGTTAAGGGTGGACATGAGCTTTTTCTTGAAAATTTTGACAGGGTTGAAAATGTACACCTTCACGATAACCGAAAGGAATATGATGAGCATCTCCAGCTTGGTAAGGGAGAAATTGATTTTGAACTCATTCCGAAGGATTATGACAGGTATCTCACGCTTGAGCTGAGAGATGAGGATGCAATACTTGGGTCGAGAGATTACATAATGGAATCCGGACTCTGGATGTAGCAGAGGGTGTGAAAAAAACTGTGAGTCATTATAATAATGTAATGGAAAATCGTTATAAAATCTTTCTGAGAAAGGAGCTGTTATAAATTCCAGATGATAGATTGAAGGGTTAAATATGTTCGATCATGCTAAAGCACAGGAAATAGCCCTTAAATGGGTTGAAAGAGTTTCTGATTCGGTGCCTGAGGAGCTCTTTGACAGATTCAAAGAGCTGACGGTTGGTTTTCTGACAGACCTTCTTTCGGGAGAAAAAGATTTTGACAGTCTCTTAGAACAGATAGATGATTCACTGATTGAGGAAATGATCCGAAAAGGACAGAGACCTGAGAATTTTATTGGGCGGCTGAACATTCTTCAGGAAATAATTTCAGAGAATGTTGATATAAGATCAGAGAGGTTCTACCTGACTTTTGAAGAATTGCAGATAAAGTTCCTGCAAAAGGTTTTGAAAATTTACTCAAAGGTTATAGCTGAGGAGAATCTTGAAAAAAGAAAAAGTGAAAGAGCCCTCAGAATTCTTGTCGATCTGAGTGATGTTATACTGAAAGCAGAAAGTGAAAGGGATCTTCTTGAAGACGTGTGCAGGATAGTGGTTGAAGTCGGGGGATATGACAGTGCATGGATAACCTATCCTGCAGAGAATGGCTCTTTCAGAGTCAGAACGCGATACGGTTCCGGCAGACTTCAGTATCTTGATAGCAGAAAATGGGATGAACTGCCTGCAGATGTGGCGATGGAAACAAAAAAACCAGTGTTGATTAAAAATTCTTTTAAAACTTCAGAACAGGATTCAATGAGGATTGTCTCTTTTCGTGAAGATTCAAATTACCTGCTGATAATACCGCTGAAATACAGAGATGAGATTTACGGTGCATTGAATATCTACACAGAGAAGGGAGATGGTTTTGATGATGAGGAACTGATTCTGCTCTCAAAATTCGCCGAAAATATCTCGTATGCTATTTCAAAAATGCGAACTGAAAGTGAAAAGAACAGAATCGACAAACTTTACAGACTTCTGCTTGATAACACAGGGACGGGTATTGTACTTCTTGATGGGGACAGGATAGTTTTTGCAAACAGGAAAATGGGCAATCTTCTCCAATCCACAACCCGTGAACTGACTGGCAGAAATTTTATTGATTTTGTTCATGAGCAGGATAGAGAGAAGGTTACAATAACCCACAGAAATGTTGCGGAGTGTCGTTACTTCGATTCAATCAGTTACAGGATGAGATTTCATACATCAGGGGGAGATATAAAGCATGGGATGGCAGTTGTTACAAAATTTTCTGAGGAAGGCAGATTGATCCTTTCCCTCACAGACATTACAGACCTAACAAGAGCAAACAGACAGATTGAGGAAAACATCGAGACCTTTGCATTCCTTGTTGACAGAATAAGAAATCCGCTGACTGCAATATATGGTTTTGTCGATGAGTTCGAAAAAGACGAGCGGATAAGAAGGGTTGTTTTCAGACAGATTGAAAGAATAGTCGAACTTATCCAGCAGCTGGAAGAGGGGTGGCTTGAATCAAATGGTGTCAGGGATCATCTGGGAATAACTGAGCGACAGTAAGCTTGTAACACTGCTTTAGAATTCTCTCCACTTTCATCAAAAATTCACCAACAGTCCCTGTCTCAGACACCTAAGCGCTGTCAACAAGTTCTATTCCTTCCTTTTTGCATGCTTTTTCAGGAATGTGCAGTGTTACTTTCAAGGCAGCAGGACTGACTGTCAATGTTCAGGATGCAGTGATAACCAAGATCGATCCTGGTGATGTTGGAGAAGGGGCTGGGGAGGTTACAATTGAAGGATTGGTGTTGAGGGATTGAGGAGAGTTGGACCTGACCAAAATTTTTCAGTAAACTTTCTTTCTGTGCCCAACAGTAATCAGCCAAATTTCTTTTTCACCTTCAACAATTCGGTAAATCAACCGATATTTGCCAACTCTCAAAGACCACAAGCCAGAATAGTCGTAGGACAATGGTTTGCCAATTTTAGGATTATCTGAGAGTTTGGTGATAGCCTTAACGAGTCTCGAAACTAACTCTTTGTCTTTCTTGGTCAGATCTTTAAAGTTCTTCTCAAACTCAGGTGTTGCTCTAATCTTGTAGATCATTTAAAATCTCTTCGAACTCTCTCAACTCTCCTCTCTCAGCCTCTTTCACCCCTCTCTCAATTGATTTGGCAAATTCCTCGTCACTCATAATTTCGAGAGTTTCGATGATAGACTCTATCCTGCTTTTGATATCATTAAGGTCCTTGATAATGGAATACTTCTGCATGATTGTTTTTTGATCACGCATGTTAATATGTGTTTCTCCATTTCCAATGTTCAGAAATGCTCTGACTTCCATTTTTATATTTCCTGAGATGAGTTGGGATATGGGCGAAGCGGAGAATAGAGATGAAATAAAAATCGGCAATAGGGTTTTTAAAGTCCAAAAATTGAGTGGCTATCGATTGCTAAAAATTTTGGGTCAAGCTGATAAAGATGCTGCTGACATGTACAGAGATCTGATTCTTGCATGTGTGCCAGAGTTGACAAAAGAAGAG
Source organism: Geoglobus sp. (assembly GCA_015522195.1). Lineage (GTDB taxonomy): Archaea > Halobacteriota > Archaeoglobi > Archaeoglobales > Archaeoglobaceae > Geoglobus. Next base: position 15,957 of record WAMS01000081.1, read on the forward strand.
GTTGAAGAATTCCCACCAGAAGTATTTCTAAAACTCGGTGTTGAGCTGTTCAAGCTTCATCAAGGTGGTCTCAAGGGTTTTCGGGAATTGGCGGAGGATTTAGCAAAATTAGGCGTGAAGTAGAAGATGAGCTTGAACTTTACTTTCTTGCTTTGTCTCTCCACATGGATATTGATGAGATCAAAAGATGGCCTCTTGAAAAACAAATAAAATGGCTAATTGTTTTAGAGCTGATGACTCCACATGTGAAACCAGAAACACCTAACATCTCAGATATCTTTCTACCAAAGAAGAGTGGAAGAACTTTTGTCAAGCAGGGAGATAAGATTGTGATGCTATGAATCCTATCTCTATAGTTGTAGTTCATTTGATAGTGTATTCGGAGAGAATTTTGGAATAAACTTACGCATGTGTTTTATCCTTAATTCATCTTTCAAATGAATGAAGCTCCAATCTCTTTTATAGTCATCCTGATAGCCAGTATAGTTTTATGGAGCTCGGAATAACTGTATTTCGATGTATATTCGTTTATATAAATAATTATGTCATCAAGATCACAAAAGTAACACCAGTGCTCAGAAAATCGATTCAATCTCTGTTCCATGCTTTTTGTATACTTGTCAGAATTTCCAGTGAGCTTTAAATTTCTGATGATATTGACAACATCTTCCTCAGACCAAGAAACGGGAGAAAAACCAGAGCCGCCGGCGGGATTCGAACCCGCGGCCTGGTGATTACAAGTCACCCGCTCTGACCAGCTGAGCTACGGCGGCAGCAAAACCCACTATTACGATTTGAATTTAAGCATTGTGGTTTCTCAGGATTCATTCAAGAACTGTTATAAACCCCTTTTGATGACAGGCTCTGTGCATGGAGACATTTTCGAGATGTATCTTTCAAAGGGAATGAAAGTTCTGGATTTTGCCTCCAATCTGAATCCATTCCCACCGAGAGATCTGAAGGAAAAGATAATCTCCTCCATTGAAAACTCCTTTTTCTATCCTCAAAACAATTACAGCACGCTTGTGGATACGATTTCTTCATCGACAGGATGGGAGAGGGAGAATGTGGTATTCGGAAATGGATCAATTGAGCTCATAGAGTTCTTTTTCAGAATGCTCAAAAGAGATGTCGCAATAGTTCAGCCAACCTTTACAGAATACGAGAGATTTGCAGGAATTCAAGGTTTGAGGGTTACCCACCTCAAATGGGATATTGATGAGATCATCCATTTTGTCAGAGAAAGAGAGCCTGAAGCTCTTGTAATTTGCAATCCAAACAACCCAACAGGAGAATTTTTCAGAAAGCATGAGATGTTGGAGATGTCCGAGTGCTGCATTTCATCAGAAACCAAGTTCATGGTGGATCAGGCTTTCATGGATTTTGTTAAACCTCACGATGTCCATGCATTTCAGATAAGGTCTCTCACAAAAATTCTCGGAGTTCCCGGGCTGAGATTTGGGTACGGCTTTTTTCCTGATGATTACGGAAGGTTATTTCATGAAACGAGAATGCCATGGAATGTAAATGGCATAGCAAAGGCTGTGGCTGAGGAGTACCTTCCAAGGCTCAGGGCCATATCCAGATATGTCAGAAAAAGAATATCGAAGGAAAGAGATCATTTAAAAAAAGGACTCAGAAGTCTTGGAATCGCCTCAACAGGAAAGGCAAATTTTTTGCTGTGCCACAGCATCCACAAAGCCGATGAAATTTTCCGTTTTCTTGAAAAGAAGGGAATAATAATACGAAAATGCAGTGATTTCAGAGGTCTTACAGATAACCACTTCAGAGTTGCTGTGAGAAAAAGAAATGAAAACAGGATCCTTCTAAAAAGCTTAGAGGTATTTGTTCAGGAAAATTCCTAAGGTTTTTCTTGTATCCTCTGTTATTTTATCGGGGCTTGTTGTTATGGCAAATTTAAGAGCTTCACTGCATTCACACTCCCTTTTTTCAGGCAATGATGGGATCAGCTTTCTCAGGATTTTCTTGACATTCTCCTCATTCTTTGCAGCATTTTCGAGCACGGTCTTCACATCAACAGGCTCATCCTTCCACACATCGTAATCTGTTATTGTCGCAATTGTAAGATAGCACATCTCAGTCTCCCTTGCAAGCTTTGCCTCAGGCAAGGCTGTCATGCCAATGATGTCAAATCCGAGCTGTCTGTAAACGTTCGACTCTGCCTTTGTTGAAAACTGAGGGCCTTCGATGCAGACGTATGTACCTTTCGGATGGTAATCAATCCCAAGGTTTTCGAGCACGTCAATCGCTGCTTCTCTCATCTCGCTGCAGAACGGATCGGCCATTCCAACATGAACGACGACATCTTCAAAAAATGTGTCCTTCCTGTGCTTGGTTCTGTCGTAAATTTGATCCGGGATTACTATGTCAAGGGGTTTGAGCTCTTCTTTCAGAGATCCTACAGCGGCAACGCTTACAATTCTGCTCACTCCAATCTTTCTGAGAGCATATATGTTTGCTCTGTATGGAACATGCGTTGGAGAGTAAACATGCCCCCTTCCATGTCTGGGCAGGAATGCAACATTTCTTCCTTCAAACTCCCCTACCAGTAATCTGTCAGATGGCTTTCCGAATGGTGTGTCAACATCCACCTCTTTCACGTTTTCAAAGGCATCGCTGTCATAAACTCCTGTCCCGCCAATAATAGCTATCTCAGCCTTCATTCTTTCAGCCTCCAGAATACCTTGTCATCCTTAACAATTCTCTCGACAATACTCCTTCTTTCCATCTCACTCAGAATTTCAAAAAATCTCCGGGGCTGGGCGATTTCAAGGTAAATCGGATCGATCTGGTGGTACTCATACAGACCCCACTTTATGTCCCACTCTCCCCACAGCTTTTCCTTATCCTTAGCAAGGAGCCTTGATATGAGCTCAACCATGTCCTCTATGAAGTTCCACGGGAAAACAACCCATGCCCACTCCTCCATGTACTCTCCGAAGTAATCGGGGGTGAAGCGTGATGTATAGAGAAGCTGAAGAGTGGCAGTTTTGACCTCCCTTGCATCATTCTCCTCTACATGCTCCTTTGCCCTCATGAGACTCTTTCCTGTATCGGCAATATCATCAACAATCAGCACCCTCTTCTCCGTAACGCTGTCTTCAGGCAGTGGATACTTTATCTTCACCTCACCGCTCTGCTTTGCGGTGCCAACATAATGCTCTATTTTGAGGCTTGTCAGATCGTCAAGACCGAGAAGATCGCAAAGAACTCTTCCAGCAAACCATCCACCTCTTGCAAGAGCAACGATTATTTCAGGCTCAAAGCCATCCTCCTTAACCTGCTCGGCAACCCTTCTGCACAGACCATCCATGTACTCCCAGTTTGTTACAACGCACTTGAACTTGTCAGGAAACGCATCCATCCTATCACCCTCCCATACTGCAATTTCAACGATTTAACACTTCCGATAAGAAACTAAATATACACCACCCTTCCGTATACAAACCTGTGAAGCAGAAGGTAGCAGACTACATGACAAGAAACGTCATAACACTCACCCCTGAAAGCACAGTTGATGATGCCATAAAAATTATAGAAAAGACCGGACATGATGGGTTCCCTGTTGTGGAGAAAGATGGAACCCTTGTCGGATACATCTCATCCTTGGATCTTCTGAAAAAAGATCTTAAAACCAGGATTGGGGAAGTCATGACCAGATCTCTTTATGTGGCCAGAGAGTACATGGACCTCAAGGATGCTGCAAGGGTGATGTTCAGAACCGGTCATTCTAAGCTCCCGGTTGTTGATGAAAATGGGAAGATCAAGGGAATAATCACCAACACCGACATAATACGAAGCCAGATTGAAAGAGCAGACCCTACAAAGGTAAAAAAGCTCAAAGAGACCATCGAGAAAGTCCATGGGACTGAAATCAGAACCTACAATGGCAGGGTTCCAATTGACAGGCTTATACCAACTCAGACCAAGATCTTTGCCGATGAGCTCAGAGGGAGGGTCTATGAGATAAAGAGAGGTCTGGCAGAACCGATTATAGTTATAAAAAAGAATGGGAATTATTACCTTGTTGATGGCCATCACAGGGTTGTTGCTGCGAAGAAGCTTGGCATAGATGAGCTTGAAGCTTACATTCTTGAAGTTCCGGATAATGTTGAACTTGGCATGGAAAAGCTTGTAAAGAAAAAAGGTATCAGGTCAATCAAAGATATTGAGGTAATTGAAGACACACCCCATCCACTGGTTGAGATTACATTCAAGAATTCAAAGTGATTGAAATGCTGGATGAGCTTTTTGAGGTGATAGAGGAGAGGAAGAGATACCCAAGTGAAAACTCATACACAGCCAGACTTATCTACCATGACAGGGGAATAAACGGAATTCTTGAAAAAATGGGAGAGGAGTTCACAGAGCTTCTGCTGGCTGTTAAAGATGGCAGAAAAAATGAGATAATTCATGAAACTGCAGATTTAATGTACCACATACTTGTAATGCTTTCCGCTCTTGAAATAAGGCTGGAGGAGATTTATGATGAACTCCGAAGGAGGAGAAGGTAATTACGTGATCTGGACGGTCAATCTTGACAGAAAAAAAAGCAGAAATGAAGGCAGAAGAATTCCCAGAAGGTTTGCAGTTCCCAATGTCAGAATTGAGGAGATGGCAAAGGCATGTGAAGCTCTCGGGTTGAGGTATGAGGTGGAGAAGAAGAAATACCCGAGATGCTGGTGGGAAGATGGGGGCCGGATTAGGGTGGAAAGAAGAATGAAAAAAACCGAGTTAATGATAAAGCTTGCAGAAAAGATCAGGGAAATAAGGGAATGAAGCTTATATTTTATTTGAGTGGAGATTTTGAGGAACTTGCAGAAATTGAGGCTGAAACCTTTTTTGAAATCTTCGGTGGAAGGACAGTTGAAAAGGGCAGTCAGATAGCTGTGGGAGAGTGCTCTGATGAGATCTTAAATCATTTAAGCAAATTCGGTCTGATTCATGAGGTAAGCAAGCATCTGTTCTCGTGCAGATCGTTGAAAGAGCTTGAAGATGAATTTCACAATCTGAAAATTCCGGAAGGAAAGATATGTGTAAGGGTGAAGAACATTGGAAGAAAAAAGGTAGATTCAATGAAGCTTGAGAGGGAGCTCGGAGCCATACTGTGGAGAAGGGGTGCAGAAATAAGTGTTTCCAGGCCTCAGCATGTAATCAGAGTATATTTTTCAGACAGAATTCATGCCGGATTGCTCATTCGTGAAACCAACAGAAAGCAGTTTCTTCTGAGAAGACCGGATTTGAAACCATTCTTCCGGCCCGGAGCGATTCTGCCCAGAATTGCGAGAAGTCTTGTGAACACTGCAGGGATAAAAGAAGGAATCCTCCTTGACCCAATGTGTGGAACAGGCACAATTTTGATTGAAGCGGGTTTGATGGGTCTTGAGTTCATCGGTTTTGAGGCTTACAGGAAAATAGCTGATGGCTGTGCTGTAAATCTGAAATACTACGGTCTTCCTGCAAACGTTATGGCTGGGGACGTGAGGAAAATGTGTCTGAAGGATGAGGTGGTTGATGGAATTGTTACGGATTTCCCGTATCTACAGTCCACAAAGACCCTCGGCGAGATTCACGAGCTTTACACTCTTGCGTTTCAGGAATTTGAACGAGTTGTGAAAAGAAAAAAGAGAATCATTTTTCTGACTAATCTCGATGTCGATGAGCTTGCATCGGAGCATTTCTGTGTAGAGCACAAAATTCATCAGAAGTTGCATAAAAGTCTTACAAGACGGATTTATATTTGCAGAAAACGCTGAATTGTTTTTGGTTTGAAAGCAGCAGAGATCTGCTTCGAATTATTTAAATTGCGTATCCTTCAATTCGTTGTGTGGAAGGTCTGCTGTATGCTTTTGCTGCATCGATATTCTGGGGAATAAATGGAATATTACTCAGGGTAGGGCTGGAGAGAGAGGACGTTCTCTCATCTACAATGACGGTCATGCTCACAGGATCATTTTTAACGTTTCTTGTTTCCCTGAATGATCTCAGCACAACCTCTTTCCATCCAGACAAGGTTATTTTTTTGATTGCTGCAGGCTTTATCTCATATTTCATCGCCAGGGCCGTCATATACAGATCCATTCCCATAGTCGGTTCTTCGAGGGCCTACTCAGCATCATCAACAAGAATCCTCTTTTCAGCCATGCTCGGGGTTTTAATCCTGAAAGAGGAGATGAATCTCCTTGTTTTATCCGGAACACTGCTGATGGTTTCAGGACTCTACATCTTCACAACAGAAGAAATCAATGTACGGGAATTTGGGATTTCTGTTGCTGGTGGATTCCTTTTTGGGATTTCAACACTCCTGATAAAACTCGGAATGCTTGAAAGTGTGTTCATAAGCCTCACCATCGCCACATTTTCGGGATTTATTTTTCTGGCCTTTTTCTGCATTCTGACAGGAAGATTTCGTCTTGTTAAAAACAGGCACATCTTTTTTTCATCCATCACTCTTACATCGGGAAATGTCCTTTTTTACTACTCACTCAAAATGTCCCCACTGGTAATTGCGATTCCGGTATCGAATCTCTATCCTCTGATAACTGCGTTTATCGGTTATTTTGCGATAAGAGATCTTGAAAAATCAGGATTAAAAACACTAATTGCATCTCTTGTTACTGTTTCCGGTTCGGTTCTGGTTTCTGTAGGCTACTTTCAGTGAACAAAACAGGGAAACCATCATTTTTAAATATGAAATTGTGAATATTAAACCATGGAAATTGAAATGAAAAAGGAAAGGGGTGTAGATAAATTTGCAAGGTTTGACAGGGAATTTCTGAGGAGCATCGGGATGTTCCAGAAACCGAGAGGATTCAGAACTGAGATAGGTGAGGAAGAACTCCTTCACGATCTTGAGAGGTACAGGGATTTTGCAATGAAACTTGGATGCAGTGACGCCAAAATAATACCGGCCTCGGCTGTGAAGGTTGACGAGAGGCTGAGATTGAAATGCAGAATCTCAGTCTGCCATCACTACAACAACTGCGTGAACTGCCCTCCTCACAGCCCGACGGCTGAGGAAATTGAGAGAATCCTGCCAAAGTACAGATATGCGATAGTGATAAAGAGGGATGTTGATCCAAAAGATGATTTTGTTGATCCCAGAAAAGATGAGGACATCGCCAGACATTACAGAAAGAACATGGAAACTGTTGGACTGCTTGAGGCTCAGGCTTTCAGTGATGGATACTACTTTGCCATGGGTTTTGCAGGTGGCTCATGTCAGCATGCTCTATGCATGATGCAGCCCTGCAGCGTTCTGCAGGGAAAGAGATGCAGATTTGTTCTGAAATCGCGACCTGCCATGGAGGCTGTCGGGATTGATGTGGTTGATCTTGTCACAAAGCTGGGATGGGATCTTTATCCCGTTCGAGCCAGACCCATCCCACCAGACCAGTATCCGTGTGCCCATACATTTGGGATCGTCTTCATCCACTGACTCAAATTTAAAAATAAAATCAGAGATGGCAAAGCCTGTTAAATTATACCGAGAGTCTTGTTGGTCTTTCTGACACTCTCCCGTTTGTCTGCAAGCTCAAACATTGCTCTGATAGCGTCGATGTTTTCGGGGACAACTATCGCTTCCTGATGGATGGCCTGGGTTATGTAGAGTTCGCCGTCGTGGAAGTTTATGCTCTCCATCCACACGGCATTCTCAAACAGATCATATCTCAGTCTGTACTCTCTCGCAAACTCTACTATTCTTGCTGTAGAGGTGAACCCCTCTTCCTTAGAGAACAGCATTATTCTCGGTTCGTCCTGAAATCTTGCAATCACGTCTTCAGTCCTCACCTCGTCATCAGTCTCAACAGCAATGCTGTGCAGATGCATTAATGTTGTGGGTACCTTGAAGGCAGTGGTTACGATGTTCACATCAGGTAAAACCGTCTTCACGTCTTCAGCATGATGGGATGGAAGCCTGACTGGATCGGGCATAATCCCGTTCTGCAAGCCTTTTCTGTCCTCCTTTGGATCCACAACTCTTCTGATCATAGTTGCTCTTACCTTTTTAATGCTGTACATATCTCTGAGAATTGCAAGCACTCTCGCGAGACCTGTTGTGTTGCAGCTAACAACTCTCACAAAGTTTTTGCCAACAGCATCATCATAATTCGCAAGGGCACTGAACGAGGTTTCAGCAACGCTTGCTTTTTCTCCTCCCTGAAAGACTGCTCTGAGTCCTGCTCTTTCATAGAGGGGTTTGTTCTCTGCTCCCACTTTGCCGGGAGAGCAGTCCACTACAACATCCGCCCTTTCGAGAAGGTCCTCTACCGTGCCTTTCACCTCGATTCCTGCCTTTTCAAAAACCTCCATTCGGTCTGGAATTGCTGCATAGAGTGAGTACTTCTTGGCCCCCATTCTTGCCTCAAAGTCCGGCTTTGTCTTTGTGACTCCCACCACTTCCATATCATCCTGAAGGCTCACTGCATCAGCAACCCTCTTTCCAATGGTGCCGTATCCGTTTATTGCAACCTTAACCTTCATTCTCCTCCCTCCACAACGATTTTATGGCCCCTGAAGTCCATCAGCACAATTCTGCCCTTAACCTCGCCATACTCGCCAAGCAGCCCCCACATTTTAATCTTTCCATTTTCAACCTCAACCCTGACCACATCCTCCATCACAATTTCTTCACTCTCACCCTTCTTGAGAATAACCCTCGACTCACACATGGTTTCAAGTGTGTGTCGGAATACTTAAATCCTCCTGGTATTATCCTCCAGCTCTCTTGTAGATCAGTCTTTCTCTGAATTTTTTAAGGAGGTCATCTTCCGGAAATCTCACCTTGTAAAGTTCAAGACCAAAACATGACATGCCATGGTACTCCACATCTATTGTCCCTCTCTCTGTTTCGAATCTGTTTTCATGCTCCACAAATTTAATTTTGAGTTCTTTCAAAACCTCTGCGATGAGCTCGATAATTTCCTCTTTTGTTATGCCGCATATCGCCTCTATACAACACACCTCGCTATCCTTGAGCTGTAAAGACATTCAGAGCACGAAATCTTGTTTGCATAGCAGTCTATGTTCTGTTTTGCATACCAGCATCCTGATACGTAAGGACAGTCTGCACACCATGGAAAGCTGTCATCCATGTTTTTCCTGAGTCTCTCAAATTCCAGCTTGTTTTCAAATGCATCATCAATGCCGTCTTTTTTGAGATCTGCAAACACATACTCGTTCACGATCTTGAGATGTTCGTTGACGAATTCCTGGTGGGTGTAGGCAAAACTCATGCACGAACTGACCTTTCCGTCGACTCTCACAAAAATCATGTCCTCGTATGGACACTCTCTTGCTCTTGAATCTCCGAAAAACTCTGCCCTCTCAAAATCAATCCCGTATTCCCTTGCGATATCCATACTATCCTCAACAATTTTTTCCGCATGTCTTGCTTTTCTGATTCTGTCTCTCGACTCAACTATGTAAGGGATATTTACAGAATATCCATGACTGTATATTTTTCCTATCAGGTTCTTATAGGCTTCCTTGAACCTTCCCTTACCTCTGCTCCAGTCCTTTATTGCTGAAAGAATGAATCTGTCATCAATGTCTGAGATCATATCCACATTGAACCTGCTCCCCTCAAAATACAGAATTTTCCTGTAGATCTCCTCATCTCCTGCCACAACATTTGTGAGCTGAACATCTGCTCCACTTTCAGCAGAAATCCTGACAAGTTCAGGCAGAAAATTTATGTTGTCTGAGGTGACAACGATCTGGGTGATCGCCTTTTCTCCGGCGAGGTCAAGCTTCTCCTTTAGCTTCTCAAACACAAGCCCCCTTCTGTGTCTGGCATCAAAATCAAGAGAAATGGCAACTCTGTCAACCATCTCAAAAACCTCATCAAAAATGCCATTCACCATACCGTTTGTACTTATCAGGGTTTTTCCATTTATTGTCCTGAGATACTCCTTAAGATTCGGGTTCAGGAGAGGTTCACCATAGCCGTAGAGGATTATTTCGTCAGCGTCTGCAATCTTTTCAACGATATCCGGGGTAACATCAGAAAAACCGTTTCTTCTTCTGAAGCAGTATTCGCAATCAAGATTGCACGATGTGGTTACCTCGAGCTGAACCTTCATTAAAAAATGGAAAGTCGGAAAGATGATATATACTTTTATCCTAAGATATTCCCAGTTCCTTCAGCTTCTCTTCTGTTGGAATTCCGTTGATCCACCCTCTCAGTTTGTAGTACTCTTCCTTCATTTTCTCGAATTCATCTCTCTTTATTACCTCTCCCTTCGTTGGGCCTGTTGGCAGTGGCTCCTCAAACAGTCTTCTTGGCAGCGTGTCATCCTTTGCATCGAAGCCATATTTGTTTATTATCAGTCTTTCAAGGTTGTATATCCTCTCACCTATGGTCAGAATATCATTGGCCGAAATGTCCCAGCCTGTTACGGCAGAAAGCAGTACAGCATAGTCATCAGCCCCCAGAGCAAAGGTCGTGAACAGGCAGTTTACAGTTGAGTTGACGGTGCATGTGAAGTCCTGGAAAACCTTTGCCCACTGGGCCTTGCCCTCATATGTGAGAGGATCGATTTTTTCAGGCAGTCCGATTATCTCAGGACTCACAGTATAGCCGGTAACATGGCATCCTCCTCTGTTGGCTGTCGCATAATTCAGCCCAATGCCCTTTATACCTCTTGGATCGTAGGCCGGCATTTCAAGTCCCTTGACACTCATTGAAACATCCAAACCAAACATCTCGGCCATTCTCTTTGAACCGAGGGCAAGATACTTGCCTATGCCTATTCTGTATGCTGTCTTCCATACTCCATCAACCAGAGCTGCTGAGCTTCCAAAACTGTAGTCGATTCCCTGTGTTTCTGCATCCGTGATCTTCCCCTTTTCATAGAGCTCCATTGCACATGCAATTGCCGCGCCCATTGATATTGTATCCAGCCCCAGCTCATCACAGAGATGATTTGCCTTGATTATTGCCTCAAGATCTATCACACCTGTATCATTTCCAAGACTCCAGATTGATTCATACTCGGGCCCCTCAGAGTCACTGACCTGAAATGCTCCTGATTTAACAGAGGTTGCCCTTCCACATGCTATCGAACATCCCCAGCAGGCATGGTTTCTGTCCAGATATTTTTCAGCAAGGGTTTCACCGCTTATGTCGTTTGCCTTTTCATGATATGCATACTGCCAGTTCCTGTAAGGCAGGGCACCGCTCTCATTTATCACATTAACAAGAACGGCAGTACCGTAGTTTGGTAAACCCTCTCCAGTTACAGGATTCTGCTTGACCTTATCAAGAGCCTTCTTTGCTGCCTCTCTGAATTCATCTTCCTTGGCTATTTCAGGTCTGAAATTTCCTCCGGCAACTATTGCCTTGAGCATTTTGCTTCCCATTACAGCTCCAACTCCGGTTCTACCAGCAGCTCTGTGATTGTCATTGATTATTGCTGCATAGTTTACTAAGTTCTCTCCTGCAGGACCTATGCACGCAACACTCACCTTCTCCTCATACCTTCTTTCAAGAGCTGCAGTTGTATCAAATACATTTTTTCCCCACAGATCGTTTGCTCTTCTTAATTCTGCAACTCCATCTATTACCTCAAGATACACAGGCTCGGATGATGCCCCCTCAACCACAATCATATCAAAGCCTGCAAATTTCAGATACGGACCCCACTTTCCACCACTGTTTGCCGAGCCTATGGCACCTGTCAAGGGACTTCTCAGCGTCATAACATGGTATCTCCCAGATTCAGGAAAACCTGACACGCCAGTAGCTGGACCGGTTCCAAAGATGAGAACGTTTTCCTCACCGAAAGGGTCTATGTCTCTGGCGGCAATTCCATCCTTCTCATATTCCTTCAGATACTGCCAGAAGAGATACACAGAATACCCTTTTCCACCCAGAAACTTCTTTGCAACATCTTCGTCCACATCGATAACATCCAAGGAGCCACTTGAAAGGTCCACTCTCAGTATACTCCCCATAAAACCGTTTTCCATGGCTTCATCACCTTTCAGTTATATGGAATGCAATCTATAAATAATTTATCATGAATGAAGTTCTACTCTTTTCTGAGCTTTATCTCAAAAACAGCTCCTGTTGGTTCGTTGTCGTATACGTTTATCTCTCCATTAAGCAGATCTATCACCTTTTTTGCTATGTAAAGTCCAAGTCCAGTACTGTTTGATGTTGTGAAGCCTTCTTCAAAAATTCTTTTTTTCAAACTGTCCGGGACTCCGACTCCGTTATCTGCAATTCTTGCAACTCCAAATCTTCCAATTGAGAAAACCTCAATCGTTATCTTCGGCTTGACCCTTTTACTGTGCATCACAGCATTTCTCATTATGTTGTCAACAACTGAATATATTGCCTCATTTGCCCTGACATAAACATTGTTCAGAATGTACTCAATTTCTGCGATCTCCTCATAATGTTTGCCGATCTCTCTGACAACATCCGCAAGATTTATATTGATTTTTGCACCAATTGCCTCTTCAATTGCTTTGGTTTCTTTGATCAGCGTCTGTATTCTGTCTATTTTAGAAAGAGCCACGTCTCTCAGAGCATCATCTCCCATTTCAATGTATCCCCTTATGACAGTCAGATCGTTCAGTATGTCATGTCTGAGAATCTTGTTGATCACTGTCAGATACTCTCTACTCTTTTTCAGCTCTTCGGTCAGCAGATAAAGATCTGTTGTTACTATCAGTATGGCAGCAACCACAGGTCTGCCTTCGAAGGTAATTCTTGAGGGCCTCCCGGTAACCCAGTTAACACTTCCATCTTTACTTATTATTCTCCATGAATACGTTTCTGCCTTTCTTTTACCGGCCAGTCTCTCTCTGTACCTTTTTTCAACCAGACTTCTATCATCCGGGTGTATGAACCTCATCGGATCCATGTCTTTCAGCTCTTCCCAGGAGTATCCGACAAGCTCCTGCATCGCCTTGTTGGCGTAAATGAATCTGGCATCAGATGTAACAAATGCTGGAGTGGGGGATTCATGAACAAGAGCCTTAAAAAGTTCAGAGTCCTCTTTCAGTTTTTCCTCAAGTTCTTTCTCTCTTGTTATGTCTATCCAGCTTCCGATAGCGTACCTCTCTCCGTTGTGTTCTATGGGTGCAGCAAATCCCTTCACCCATCTGATACTGCCATCCTTTTTCTTGTATCTCGTTTCATATGTTACAGTTGATCCCTCAAACACTCTCGAAAAGATCTCATTATGCTCGTCTTTTCCCTCATCTGCTGCGAGAATCGAGATGGGATTTCCCACAAGTTCGTCTCTCCTGTAGCCTGTGGAACTCTCAACAATTCTGTTTACATAGATGATTATGAGATTTCTGTCGCACACATATATTCCGGTTAGGGAGTCGTCGACCATTTTTTTCCAGAATCTGGCTGTGAATTTTTCACTCATCTTTATTTTCATTAACTTTTATTTTGGAAAGCAGGGCAAATAAAAGTTTTTTCTGATGCCAGATCACGTCATGTGTTTTCTGTATCCGATTGATTTCAATCAAAAACATTATATTTCAGACTGGAAAATCCCATTCAATGTTCTACACCGATGCCAGAATCAGAAACTGGGTTGAGCGGATAAAGGAAGAGAATGTGGATATGGACAGCGGTAAGGGGCTGGAGATATTTGACAAGATGCTGGATGATTATATAATTGCATGTATAAATCTGCTGAAAAGTGTAAAATCAAGAGAGATAACAAAAAGTAGTGCCAGAAAAATGCTGGAAGAAAGCACTTCTCTTCTCACTAAGAGATATGACCTGGAAGACGAAATAAAAAATGAACTTCTTGATATCACACTGGAGAATATGGGTGTGGTTTCAAAAAGTCTTGAGCTCGTTCTTGATGGCAGGGTAAGCAAAAAATCTTTTGAAAAACTGCTGAAAGATGCCATTGAAAGGGAAAAGAATGGAGACATGGAAGGTGCCTTTGAGGAGATAGCTAAAATGGGTGCAAAGCTTTTAGCCGGTGAAAAGCTTCCGGAGGACATTGAAATACCGGATGAAGATCTGGTTGTTGTTGGATGGCTTGATGCAATAGACGCCATCAACACTGTAAATTTACTTGCAGAGATTGACAGATCTGAAATTCAGGAAGAAGATGACGATCTGGAATGATCTCAGGAAAATTGAGGAGCTAAAGGGTGATGAGTTCGGGCTTTACAGATACCTGCTTGAAAAATTTGGTAAGAGGGGGGATAAGGCCTTCTTTTATGTCCGCGAGGGTCATGTTAAAAGATACAGGGACTTTTTTGTTGTTGTTGGAAATGAGGAATACATAGTTGATGAAAAATTCTGCACATGCAGGGATTTTCAGATAAATCTGAAAGCCAAAAAACCATGTTCTCACATAATTGCCGTTGAAGTGGCAAAAAATCTTGGAAAATACGATGTGATAGACAGGTATTACATAGATTTCACAAGCATCTCTGCAAGAAGAGGGTGGAGATTTGGTGCCGGATTGAGGTGATTTGTGTGAGCTGTCTGTCAAAACGGGAAATCAGAAGGTTGATTGAGGAAAAAGGATTGATTTCAGATTATGTGGATCTTGAAACTCAGCTACAGCCAAATGGTTTTGACTGCACTCTGAGAAAAATCGGAAAAATTTCTGGAGAGGCCAGAATTGATTTTGACAACACCGAGAGAGTTCTTCCAGAAGTTAGCGAGATCGAATTCAGGAATGGATGGGTTTATCTGAACAGGGGGTATTACCGTGCCTACATAAATGAGATTGTCAGAATACCTGAGAATCTGATGGCCCTTGCAAGACCCAGATCAAGCCTGATAAGGGCAGGAGCAAACGTGCTGACTGCAGTGTGGGATGCTGGATATCAGGGCAGAAGTGAGGTTGGGATTGTGGTTTACAATGACAGTGGAGTATGGCTCAAGAAAAATGCAAGAATAGTTCAGCTTGTTTTTTTTACCCTTGACAGCGAAACTGAGGGTTACAGGGGCATATACAGGGGAGAGAATATGTGATCACCCTCTTGATATGTTTTCCCTCAGGATCAGTTTTATATCGCAGCTCTCAATTCTTCTGATTACCGAACATGTTATTTTTTCAGGATCGATAATTTTATCGTATCTCACAAGCATGTGGCTGTCAAAGAATGGATTTCCCGTACCTGCTCTGAAAAGACTCTCACACTCCAGAAAACAGCTTCCAAACTTGAGCTCATCGACCATTGATGGTGTTGCGATCATTGCATTGTCTGTGCCAATCAACCACCTCTCATATTCGGAAAGAATTCTGTAATTTTTCAGGTTGAAGACTCCAAAAAATGCATTTGAGCGTAGGCAAGATACGATGTAGATCTCCATATCCATTGCCCTTCTCAGCTGTTTTCCATCTGCCCTGTTCATATGGATGAGGAAGTCAGGTTCCAGATTGAGGGCAGCATCCACATCCTTTTCATTGACTTCTCCAGCATGTATCGCAAATATCAGCTTTCTCTTTCTTGCAATGTCTCTGCATTCTTCAAGAAATGAAAAACTGTGATCCCTCGTGCTGCTGAAGTTAAATCCTCCTGAAAGTTCAGCAAGCATTTCCGCTTCCTCCAAGTTCAGAGGTCTTGAAAGTGCAGTCAGAATTCTTTCCGGATCGGCCTTCATGTAGAGCCTGTAACCATCAATACCTCCTTCTCTGAATTCAAGGGATGTGGATGATGTTCTCTTTATCAGATCTATCGCCTTTTTCATTCCTCTCAGGATCGTTCTTTCATCTGTCTCGTGGAGTTTTTTGAATTTATACCCATTAGGACCGACAAGTCTTTCAAGTGAAATTCTCGGAGCTTCGATAAAGGAATCCCCTACGTGTGTGTGGGCATTGAAAAATGATGGCATCAGAATGTAATCGGGGTCAAGGTCTGCATGTTCAAATTTCCATCCGTTGTCTTCTATCAGATAACCTGTTTCACCGCTTTCTAAATCCAACACTCTGAACATAGCAAAATTAAAATACAGTCAGCTTAATATCATTATCCATGCCAAAGAAGGATTCATCACCACCTTTAATGTCCTCAGCAGGTATAATGAGGTACTTTGAAGAGGAGAAAACGCAGATCAAGATAAGCCCCAAGGCAGTTCTGGCTTTCGGTCTTGTTATTGGATTTCTCACAATAATTCTCAATGCATATTATGGGCTCTGGCCAGGTTAACGCTGAAATCATTTTCTGTGGAAGATCAAACGTTGGAAAGTCAACGCTCTTTTCTCATCTTTTTGGAGTTAGGGTGAGAAAGGGGAAAAAACCCGGTACAACAATAGAACCGAACTTCTACAGATACAGGGATTTTCTGGCAACAGACCTCCCCGGGTTTGGGTATATGAAAGGACGGAGTGATGAATTTGTTGAGAGGGTAAAGGATTTTATTGTTGGGTACATCGAGGAAAACTCCTACAGAATATGGGCAGGTGTTGTTGTGATAGATTCAGGGGCTTTCAGAGAAATCGTGGAGAGGTGGGAATCAAGGGGATACATCCCTGTTGAAATCGAAATGGTTGATTTCCTGAAAGATCTGGATATAGAAGTTTTTATCTGCGCGAACAAGATGGACAGGGTTAGAAACAGAAAAGAAACCCTGAAATACATCTCTGAAAAAACAGGAATTACGCCTGAGATGATCTTTCCATGTGTTGCAAAAACTGGAGAGGTGGGCAGTATAAAAGATGCCCTGAAAAACGTTGTGATGCAGAGGGGCAGAAGTGATTTGTTGACTGTCTTTAAATAATATCCCGTGCAACATTTAAATTCATTCTCAGAGAAGATTAATATAGGGAAAAAACAGAAAATATACTGTGATCGATTATGAGGAGGTTTAACTGGAGACTGTTCAAAAGAAAGGGAACGAAGAAAGAAGTTATGAAGGATGAAAAGCTGCTCATGAAAAATGTCGATGATATTAAAAATCCAGTGGAAAATAGAGACATCCATGAAGTTGCAAGAGAAATCCTTCCGGAAGAGGATTGAGGTTAAATTAACTTTTTTGGGTGGTTTCGAGTTCAGGGAAAAAGTTATCGAGGTTGAAGAAGGGAAAACGTATTCGGATATTTTAGAGGATCTGGGAATTAATCCGGAAACAGTGATTGTTGTAAGAGAAACAGACCCTGTTCCCATTGATTCTAAAGCATCAGAGGGTGAGGTAAAGGTTCTCAGAGTAATTTCGGGTGGAAATGCCTCATAATGAGGGAAACTTTATTATCGGAAATCAAAACATTAATAAATTGTAGAACACAGTCTCAATACCACCGGGAGATGTGGAATAAATGATGAGAAATTATCTGATTATTGCGGAATCTGGATTTGGAGGTGTGTCTCTTGGGTATAATATATGCACAAGGCTATCTGATAATATAATCTGGTTCTTTTCTGAAAATCCCCTTACGGTAAAGAGAATAATTAATTCCTACAATACAAAGCCAAAAATTCAGTCATTCAGTTCAAGAAATTTCAATATCGCAAATCTCAATGAGATCAATATAATTCTGTCAAAAACCATCGACACATACAGGGGTAGAACGTCGGTTTATCTCAGTCTCATATCCGAGCTGATTCTTGTTCACGGACTCGAAAAGACCTACCTTTTTCTTTCAAATCTCATGAATAAGGTCGAGGGAAAGGATGGAGCTGTTATCGGTTTGATGGTCAGGCATGCCCAGAGTGTGAGAGACATAGTTCTCATTTCAAGACTGTTTTCAGACATCTTTCACCTTGAAACAGAATTCAATGATGGCAAACCGGAACTGAAACTCAGATCTGAAATGCCGATAAATGAAAAGTTTATATTTGATGTTTATTACTCGGAGTACAGGATTGAGCTCCCCGGCGAGATTATGGATTACATAGCAAGAGCAGAGGATGGATAGTTTGTTCGGTGATTAATTTTTTATAGTTCATCAGCAAGTGGAAAACATGCCAGGAATAATACCCCACAGACACTGCATTGTCTGTGGCAAGGCGATTGAGCTGGAAGAAGTGTTTTGTGGAAAGGAATGTGAGCAGAAGTACGACGAGGACAGAAAAAAACAGAGGAATTACATTGTTTTCATGTTTGCAATGCTGTTTGGGATACTCTTCCTGATGATGTTTTCAAATTTCGGTGGCTGAAGCAGCACCAAAAACGTCAAGACTTTCAATCTTTTTGAAAACACCTGCAATTTTGCAGAATGTGGTTCTGATTTTCAGCTGTTCCACAACCTCTTCATCAAGTCTTTTTTCAGCCTCTGCAAAGAACACGTAATCTCCCAGTCTGCTGCCTGAGGGTCTGCTTTCAAGCTTTCTGAGATTTATCCCGTGTTTGTAGAAAACTTCAAGAACGCTGTAGAGCGCTCCCGGTCTGTCATCTACTCCGAAAAATATGCATGTAATCTCTCCATTCTCTGAATCCCCATCTGGTCTCCTGATTATATAGAATCTTGTTCTGTTGGGTGTTTTAGTGTGTATGTCTCTTTTGATAATGTGGAGTCTGTAGAGTTTTGCAGCAAGCTCAGATGCTATTGCAGCTGAGGTCTCATCAAGCATCTCTATCGCCTCACTTGTGCTCCTGGTGTATCTTATTTCGGCATGGGGAATGTAGTTGTTTATGAACTCAGAGCACTGTGCTATTGCCTGGGGATGAGAGAATACTGTTTTTATTTCCTTCAGACTCAGATTTCTCTTTCCAACAAGATTGTGCCTTATTTCCGATTCGTATTCGGCAAAAACCTCAACTTCGTATTTCATGAGAGAGTCAAGGGTCTGGATCACGGTGCCGTGCAGGGAATTTTCAACAGGAATCAGCCCAAAATCTGCATCACCGGTTTCAACAGCCTTGAACACATCCTCAACACTGTTCCGGTATATTATCGGGAGTCTGGATCCAGCAAGTCTCAATGCCGCCTCTTCTGTGTAGCTCCCATGGGGTCCAAGAACTGCAATCTTCTTTCTGACACCGAGAGTTCTGTATTCCTCTTCCTTTGTCAGTTTCATTATATTTTCAAATATCTCGGATACATAAAGGGGATTCAGTGATGTCCTGCCTGTGATTTCCCTGATCTTCACATCTTCAATCTGAGCTATCTCAACAGGCTGATTGAGTTTTCTCTTTTCAAGTGCAACCTTTTTGCCTGCAAAAACCCTTCTCTCCACAAGCCTGAGAATCAGAGAATCGAGAGCCCGGATATATCCTCTGAGCTCATCTATGCTCTGAACCTCAACCGTTGCCTTGTACGAATCCAGGATGAATGTCGAATCTTTATAGTTGCTGAACTCTTTTCTGAGATCTTCCACAAGTGTTCTGAAGTTTTCCCTGTCTTTCAGTATTTCATCGAGGAGTCTTGCATTTTCGATTATTTCAAGTCTTGTTTTTTCTGCATTATTCAGAATATGGTAGTACATACTCCAGTCCTGATTTATTATCCGGCTTGCAAGCTTGTGCAGTATTAGAAAAATCGGTGAGGCAATCTCATATTGATTTTTGAACCTGCCTCTCAGGGTGAGAGCAAACAGGAAAAGGAGAAAATGTGCGGTTCCCTGAATTTCTGCCATTTTTCTGTCATGCTCACTGTAGGACAGATTTGAAATAATTGCTCCTGCTTTTCTGAACTCCTCCAGAATGGCATCCTCTTCATGCCTGCCACTTCGCTCAACAACAACTATGTTTGAGAGGCCTATCTCACTTTCGGGACCGAACATGGGATGAATGCTCATGTACTGGAGGGCATGACTCTCAAGAAACGGGATAGAAGTTGATTTTATTGTTGCAATATCAACAACAAGAGCTCCCCTGTTCAGCTCAGCAATCTTTTTCACAGCCTCTTCAATTGAATCCATTGGGACGCAGAGAAAAATAACATCAAAATCTGTCACTTCTCTTTCCTCTATTTCGCTCAGATCACTGTTGATGTCGTAGCATCTGACGTAATATCCTCTTGCAGCAAAAAAATCCCTGAATATTCTTCCCATACCTCCCATTCCGTAAATCAGAATCTTCATACAACACCCATCGATTTCAGAATTTTTCTTGCAGTGTATACATCATACTGCCCCGGAGCAACAGGGGTGGAGATGGCACAGTATATGAAGGGGGAGCCGAGAATGAACGAGAGTATTCTTGTATAGGCAAAGGTTTTACCCATCAGGAATGCTATAACCCCCTCATACTCTGTGAGCAGTCTCACAATTTTAAGCACATCCTCCTTTCCATTTCCCATTGTGGCTATTTTGATGTAGTCCCCTCTTCTCCCTTCAACAATATCTGCAAGAACGTCATACTCCGGAGTCTCGGACAGGTTGTGATATGATTCAACAATCTTTACTTTCTCAAATTTCAGAAAGGTGTCATCATCAACATCCGTCTCAATATCTACAAAATCTGAATGTCTCGAATATTTCAAAAGCAATTCAAGCCTTTTCTCTTCTTCCTCATCAAATCTGCCACCATCTTCCTTTCTTCTTATGGTAACTATTGAAGGTTTTTCGGTTCTGACCCTGTCATATTCGGGAAAGGACGGAAAGAGATCAAGTCTGAACTCTATTATATCTGCAACCCTTACAGCCTGGGATGCCTCGGCAAAACTTCTCACAGAAGCCACAAATTTACCCTTCAATTATGCTCTCCTCCACGGCAATCCCAAAGTGCCTTGCCTTTTCGCCAAGATACACAAGTATTTCGTCTCCCTCTTTTAGCTCAGCTACACTCACGTGCTCTCCATTAGAATTAACAAGCTTTATTGTTTCAGCATTTTGCAGGATCACTGACCCTTTTCCTGCTTCATTCTCGGCTTTTAAGAGAATCATCGGTCTTTTTTCAATCTTCACCCTTCCAACAAAGCTTTTTCTCGTATTTCCATCGAATCTCACTATCTCAATCTCATCCCCCGCTCTGAGCTCAGAGAGGTACCTTGTTTTCTCACCAACCTTTACATACGCATTAACACTTCCGGCATTTACTCTGAAAGGTCTTGATGAGACATATTCACTCTCCTCACTTTCGCTTGCCACGAGAAACATGAAACCTGCGCTGTTCCCAATAAGCATCCCTTCACCCACCTCCATGAGTGATATCGTATCAATGCATACTCTGTCTCCCATTCCAAGTTTTCTTATCTCTGTAATTCTGGCTTTTGAAAGTATGACATTTCTCTGATCCTCAGCTATTTCTGTAAACTGCATAAGCTCATCTCTACTCTTTGGATAAACTGCAATTCCATCAGCTCCTGATTCCAGTGTGGTGAGTGCTGTTTCAGCCTCTTCAACATCTCTCACGATTGCTATTATCTTGCCGCTGCTCTTCATTGCAATTATGTTTTCGAGTGGTATGATCTTCCAGTCATCAAAGTCAAGAAAGACCCTGGATCTTGATCTTGCAATTTCTATTGCCTTTTCCTGATCGTCAGCTGATTTTATTCTGAATATCTGCACACCCTCTACTTCAATGTTGCCGAGCCTCTTTACTCTCTCCCTGAACTCATCTCTGACCGCAACACCGGTAAAACCAAGTTCTATTGCATTTTTCACATTTTCCTTTACAGAATCCCATTTTTTTCCATCATCTATCAGCCACAGTTCTTTCATATACAACACCGTGAACTATTCTGCTCACTCTGAGCGCAAACTCCCTGGGATCATCGGCCTGAAAAACGTTTCTACCCATGGCTACTCCACTTGCTCC
>WAMS01000082.1 GCA_015522195.1 Geoglobus sp.
CATCTTGATGGTTACAAGAGAGGTTTTCTGAAACTGGAATGTGTGAGCTGTCACAGAGAAATGGTGATTGGAAGCCACATAGCAGTCAAGGATACAACCTGCTTTGTCTGCCATTTCTATAAAACTCCCGAAGGCATTCCAATAACCGGATGCCCGTCATGCCATGAAAACCCTTCAGATGGGATAAATTTCAGGAACGTCACATTCTACCACAGCACACACCTCAACAGAGACATAAAATGTGAGTTCTGCCATAAAAACACCATAAGGTTCTACGGTAACATGAGTGCAAATTGCAGAAAGTGTCATGTAAATGAATTAACAAATGAATCGATTCCTGATCTGCAGATGCATCTGAAACACGTTAATGGATTCAAGATAGACTGCATATCATGCCATGAAACTCCTGAACACAAACCAGTGGTGGATGAAAGAAAGTGCAATCTGTGTCACATGGGAGAATTCAGGTTAGAGAGTTGATGGAACAGATCAGCAGATGGTGATTTATGGTGATTTCAATATTTTTGCAATAAAAAATCCCTCAGTATTGTTATCCTGAGGGTGAATTCTGAGGCATCTTTTTACTCTCTTATCGTAGCACTTCCCTCTGAATTCAGTAAACGGTTTATGGGACTTCAGGGGCAGTTTTATTCTTTCAACATCAGCATCAGTATTGCTCAGAAGATGATCAACAACCTCCTCGTTTTCCTCAGGATCGAGTGTGCAGGTGGAGTAGACAAGTATTCCACCCGGCTTGAGAGCCTTGTAAGCTGCCATTATCAATTCTTTTTGGAGTCTTGAGAGAGCCTCAACGTCTCTCTGCCTCCATAACTTGAGATACCTGTAGTTTTTCCTGATCATCCCAACATTGCTGCATGGGGCATCAAGCAGAATCCTGTCAAATTTATCACGAAACTTTCCAAAATATCTTCCATCCTTCATTGTTATCCTAACATTGACACAGCCCATCTTCTGGACATTCGAGGCAAGAATGTTCAGTCTTGAGTACTTAACGTCGTTGGCCACTATGCATCCTCTGTTCATCATGTAGGCTGAAATTTGCGTTGTTTTAGCTCCGGGTGATGCCGCCATGTCCAGAATATGCATATCTGGCTTCACATCGAGAATCCTGGCAGGAATCATTGAGCTGGCTTCCTGCATGAAAATAAGGCCAAGGACAAATTCAGGCGTATTTGTTATTCCATCACCTTCAACAAAAAAACCCTCTTCAGTCCACGGAATCTTTTCAAGTTGAAACTCATCTGAAAGTCTTTCAACCACCACATCTGTTTTCGATTTCAGCAGATTCACCCTGAAACTCTGTCTGAGAGGTTGAGACATGTAATTGTAGAATTCAGAGGTGCCATCAATTTCACTGTATTTTCTCAGAAACTCCATGTTACTCTGAAAGATCTCATTCATCAAAATTCTGAAAACATGCCTGAGATGAAAAATGTAACGTTAGAATTATATTCCCTGAAATCAAAATATAATCATGGCAGACAATACCATTGTTTTAATAGGTCTGATCATCGGACTTCTTTTTGGAATGTCAGGGATAGCAACACTCTTCAACTTCATGAACATGGCGATGGAGGAGACTGCTCAGCAGCTTGCCAAAATAGGAGCAGTTTCAACTCTGGTTCTTCTTGTGATTGCCATAATTTTGATAGTGAAGATCCGTATAATCTCGTCCCTCATTGTGGGTGCGATAATTGGAGCAGTTCTGAACGTCCTGCTTGAAATGAACGGAATATACATTGTTAACAGTATTTTTGAAATAATCGGGGAAAACATATCGATTTAATTAAAAATTAATTATTATTTTAAAATATTATTCTTCCGGAAGGTTCTGTTTTCCCTCAATCGTCTTTGCAACCTTCAGCATCAGCGTGTAAACCAGCAATCCCCAGCCAATTGTCCCGAGAACTATCACCGCCTCCATGAATGAGGGCATGTATTCCCATATCTCACCTATGGGTGTCGGAACAAAGCCCGGCACAATAAGTCCCATTCCCTTTTCCAGCCAGACTCCACCAAAGTTGAGGGCGCACGCTAAGGCAAGTGCTTTGAAATTCTGCCTTGTTCGTTTTGGGAGAAGAAGTCCAACCGATGTTACCTGCATCAGAACCGAGATCCAGGCGATTGGTGTGAGAGCAGCGTAAAGCTTTCCATCATGTTCTAAGCCGAAAAACAGGTATTTCAGAGATATCTGGTGAACCGTTGCAGAATAAAAGACTGTGTAAATCTCAGAAAGAAGCAGAAACAGATTGATGATCATGGCAATCAGTGTTATCTGTGTGAGGGTTGAGATTGCCTTGTCTGAAATGTACTTCCTGTAAAAGGTGTATCTCCTGATTATCAGAAGCACAAGAATCATCATTGCTGGACCTGATGTGAATGCACTGGCTATAAATCGTGGGGCCATGAGTGCGGTGTTCCAGTAGGGCCTGGCTGAGAGACCTGCGTATATGAATGCAGTGACTGTATGAATGCTTATGGCCCAGGGTATCGAAAGAAGGATGAAGTACCTTATCCAGTTGCTTGGCTCCTGGTTCATGTATTTTTTGTAAAGCTTGTACCCGGGAATAAGGAGATTGAGAAGAAGGTATCCGTTCAGGACAATTATGTCCCATGTCAGCATTGAATCGGGCCAGTTAGGTGTGCCGATGATTGGAAACATGTGGAACAGCCTGTCTACCCTACCAACATCAGCCAGAACATTGGTTAGGGCTATGATGAGTGCACTCACTGCCAGAAACTCACCGAAGGTGACGATGTATTCAAATTCCCTGTAGTTGTAGACGTAAAGCGGGACAACAATCAGAACGGCTGAGGCTGCAACACCAACAAAAAACGTGAAATTTGAGATGTACAGACCCCAGCTTACCTGATCTCTCATTCCGGTTATTATAAGTCCGTTCTGGAGCTGGTAAAGATATGAATATGTTCCGAATATAACAAGAACCAGCAGGCTTGCCAGCCAGGCGTAGTATTTTGAATTTCCGCTTAGAGCAATTCTCAGAGAATATAGAATGAACTGAACGAAGTTCCTCATGTTTCACACCTCAGTCCATATAGTAGAAGAATTTTGGCTCTGTTCCGAGCTCTTCTTTAAGTCTGAAGACTCTTTTTTCGTCGATTATTTTTCTTATTTCACTTTCCGGATCAAGCAGATTGCCGAACTTTCTTGCACCAACCGGACATGCTTCCAAGCAGGCAGGGTACCTCCCTTCTCTTGTACGCTGAATGCAGAATGTACATTTCTCAACCACGCCACGGTAGCGAATTCTGTTTCCAAGATAGTGCATGTCTGGGTTTATCTCATCCTTTGGCAGGTATGGCCATGTCCAGTTAAAGCGCCTTGCCCAGTAAGGGCATGCAGCCATGCAGTATCTGCAGCCTATGCACCAGTTGTAATCGACAACAATCACCCCGTCAGGCTCTTTCCAGGTTGCCTTGGTTGGACAGACCTTCACACAGGGCGGTTTTTCACACTGCTGGCACTGAATGGGGATGTATATGTATTCCTTTTCAGGAACCTTCTCGGGATCGTAATAATGTTCACCCTCTTCAAGGGATATCCCGACCTTTACATCTCCGAATTTGGTTCGGAAGTCTGTCCCCTCTGTGCCAGGCTCTATTTTTGCCTTTTCAATTTCAACAACCCTTATCCAGTGTATCTCCCCAACTGTGGGGTCTTCCGGAGACGCTCTTGACTGGTTGTTTTCCTTTACGCAGGCGTAGACACACCTTCTGCAACCAATACACCTTTTGATGTTGAGCGCATAACCCCAGACAACTCCTTTCAAAGGCTCAGTAGTCTTAATTTTTACATCAACACCGTACCTCTCTCTGTGCTCCTTTTCCAGCCTTTCTATAACTCTTTTCTTTTCTTCCTCGCTCATCTCCTTGAAATGTTTCTGCAAAAGCTCATCCAGGGAAACCCTCACAATTGGAATCTGAAAGTTCATGAGAGGAGCTGTAACCGCACTCCCCACTGCAACTTTCTTGATGAAGTCTCTACGACCCATATCTTTATCTTGCGCCTCTTTCTTTCTATCCATTTTCAATCCCTCCATGCTGAGTAAATCACTAAAATCAGGCTTGACATGATGACTGCTATGGTGTAAATCCTGTAATTTTCTGGCATTTTCGATACAGGCGGCTTTTCTGGAGGTTTTTCCGGTTTTATTGGCTCAAAAGCAGGGTTTACATCGTGGGGGTTGTGGCAATCTGTACAGATTGCATCCGGAACAGCACTGGATATGTTCCCAACCCACCTTCCGTGTATGCGATTCTTCCAGTCCTTGTAGGTGACGCCATGACACTGACTGCAGAGAACTGGTATTTCTCTGAAGGAAGGCCTTGAACCATTGATGAGGATGAATGAGTCTCTGTTTTCCGGATTGTGGCAGGCAAAACACCAGAAATTTCCATGCTCAAGACTGAACTGATGATTTTCAGGTGCATTTGAAAGCTCTCTCGGTGTTAAATCTGTCTGAATCTTCTCATGACAGAGATTGCACCAGTTTCCCACGTAGTGTGCAAGGTCTGTCACATCCTTATCACTCAGCTCTTCCACCTTGACCCATCTGGGTGGCATTCTCCCACTTTTTATTGCGTCAACAACGGCATCGTTAATACCGCTGTATCTGAATGATGGGTCGACATCTCCATGACAGCTTCTGCAGTACTTGTTGTAAAGCTCCTCACCCCTTATGTTATCCTTGACTTCACCCGGATAACCTTCAAAAGTGTAGTCGTTTTTCAGAAAATACCTCCCCCTTTCATTGAGTTTGGATATGTCTCCTTCCACATGACACAGATTGCAGTCCCTGCCTTTGGCAGGCTCATTACCTGATGTGGCTGAAACTCCGAAAAAGAGCAGCAGGCACATCACAGCAGTTAGCACCATGATGCCCTTCCTTATTTGAATCCTCTTTGTGATGTATTCATCCGGACGTGGAAATACCTTTGAATGCCTCTTCAACGCACCACCCCAACCATCACTTAATCCCCAATAGGCAACAATTTATTATTTAAAATTTATCACGAAAAAATACGTCTCCGTTTCGATCCACTCTCAGCCATGAGCCCGGATGGTCAGGGAG
>WAMS01000083.1 GCA_015522195.1 Geoglobus sp.
GCTTATTTAAGCATAGCAAGAGCTGCAGTGAGAAGAGCTGAGAGGTGGGTTGTAAGGCTTAGCAGGGATGGAAAAATAGGAGCTGATGCAGCAGAATGGATTAACAAGCTCAGTTATCTGCTCTATCTCCTTATTCTAAATGAGCTCGGCGGAAATTACGAAACGGTAAAATTTGAGAAAAAATAATTGGTGGGGGACAGATACTGAAGTTAAGCTGAGAATTCAGTCAGAAAGGCTGAAGTAAAGCACCACAAGCTGCACAACATCACTGACTATCTCCTGCTTCGTTGCATCATCAGACGTGCTGAAGTACTGCGTTACAGCATTTATCACAGCCTGCAGAACGTCATTTCTTGCTGGAGTCTCTGTTCTCCAGTCAAAATCGGGATTGTATTTGCTTACAAGCTGTTCAAGAGTGTCATCAACATTGTCAGGAACTGTTTCAATTGCTGGTTGAGGCAATGCAAGAGGCAGATAATCTATGTTTTCCTGATTCAGAATGTATGGGGAATCGCATATGCCATCTGAGTTTTCATCAGAACACGTTACAGAGAAGCCGCTTCCATTCGGGTGTGTCCAGAAGTTTCCACCTGTAAACATTCCTCCAGCTATGTTTTCCCTACTGGAGAGGGTTCCATTCCAGATATTGAAACCGCTATCTGCCAGAAAAACATTGACGGTATTGTTGAATAGATTGTTGTAGATAAAATTGGAATAGGTGTAATCTGAGAGATTTATACCGTATCTGTTATTTTTTATCACATTGCCTGTTATGGTATTGTAAAAGGAATGATTGAAGATCAGAATACCTCCGTCATTATCCAGAATGATGTTATCACGGATTACATTGGATGACGAGAATGTGACCCAGATTGCATCACCGCAGTCCCTGATTTCATTCTTGTAGATAAGGTTGTCATTGGAATTATGGATCCAGAGTCCTCCCCAGTTCTGAGTTATTGAATTGTTGAAAACAGTATTTCTATCAGAGTTCAGAATGTAGATGGCGTCAAGGTTATCATAAATGGCGTTGTGGGAGATTTTGTTGAAAAGAGAATTTTGGTCTATGCATATTCCGGCTCCATTGTCTGTGAGAATGCTGTGTGAAATGTTTATGTAGGTGGAGTTAACCACATGAATCCCATAAGGGCCGTTATTAGAGACCGTGACGTGCTCCACTTTGCTTTTAGTTGCATTTTCAATGTGAATTCCGTAATACCAATCCAATACCGTCAGATTTGTGATGGTCACGTTTTCAATTTTTTGGGAACCGCTGACAATAACACCAGTACTCCATTTCGCTGAAACTCCGTCAATTCTATATCCCCTACCATCCAGGATCACACTGTCTGAGGTAATCCGTATGCATGCCGGTTCTGTTGAATTGATTATGTCCCGGGCAAGAAAATAGCGCCCAGGCACATCAATGACAGTGCAATTGTTTATCAACATCCCATCAGCCTTGTACAGACTGCCCGGAAAAAACGAGCCCGCCAGTATTGCAGCCACAACAACGGTCAATTTTTTCGTCATGCTTTTATCCAGATGCTGGCTGTTATTCATCATCCACAACCTTCCCCGGATTGAGAATGTTGTTTGGATCAAATACCTTTTTTATCTTTCGCATTATTTCAATCAGCACGTCAGGGGATGTTTTGACAAGATCCCTCTTTTTAACTGACCCGATTCCATGCTCTCCCGTTATGGTTCCACCAAGCTCATCTGCAACACTGAATGCAAATTCCTTGAATTCAACATATCTTTTCATCCATTCCTCCTTTCTGAGTCCAGATTTCATTATCTGTTGATGGACGTTTCCATCACCAGCATGTCCAAAATGCAGGACCTTCAGATCCAGCTCATCTGCCTTCTTCTGGCATTTTTCAACAAACTCAGCTATGCTTGCAGGAGGGACAGAGACGTCGAGCACCTCAATGGTTTCATTCTTCAGACCCTCGTAGATGAGGCTTCTTATTTCAAGAATATCCCTCTGTTCCCTTCTGCTAACTCCAACCAGAACGTCAAGAGCCCCGTATTTTCCTGAAATTTTCTCAATTATCTCGGATTTCTCCATCAGCTCAGCTTCATTTCTACCATCAACAATAACCATCAGATGTGCCTTTCCACCGCTGAAGGGCCATTTCTTTCCTGTAACCCTTTCTCCCGCTTTTATGGCTTCAATATCCATGTATTCTATGGCCATCGGAACTATACCGCTTTTCAGGATTTCAGGAACACATCGAATGGCACTCCATGCATCATGAAACGGTATGACAAGGGTGTATGTCTTTCCCGGCTCAGGGATCAGGCGCAGAATGACCTTTGTTATCACGCAAAGCGTTCCCTCACTGCCAACAATCAGATGGAGAAGATCGTAACCGGCTGTGTTCTTGATGATCTTTCCCCCAAGGCTTAAAATATCACCTGAGGGCAGCACAATTTCCAGTCCAATAACATAGTTCCTCATAACTCCATACTTTACAGCTCTTGCTCCTCCTGCATTGCAGGCTACCAGACCTCCAAGCTGTGCGCTTTCATCTCCCGGATGTGGTGGGAAAGACAATCCGGGTATTCTTTCCACAGCCTCTATCAGCTGTCTTAGCGTTACTCCAGCCTCACACACAGCCACAAGGTTCTCCTGATCTATCTCAATTATTCTGTTCATTCTCTCCATAGAAAGAATTATTCCGGGTTTTGTTGGCAGGGCACCGCCACTCAATCCCGTTCCACCACCACGAACAAAAACAGGAATTCTCAGCGAATTTGCCAGCCTCATAACTTCTGAAATCTGATGTGTGTTTTCTGGCCTAACAACAACAGTATCCCTGCAGATTTCGGGTCTAACTGCTTCCGGAGTTTCATCGTAAAGGTACCCCTCGGGATTTAGAATCACATTGCTCTCACCAACTATGGCTCTGAGATTAGAGATTGCCTTCTCAAAAACATGATGCATCTCTCCTCCATCCCTCATTGTCTCCATTTCACAGCACAACAGTCATAAAAGTTACGATATACCGAACATGGAATTTTTTTCCAATCACACCTGGGATAATGTTAAATGATCCACATGCTTTCAGATAATATGGAGATAACTGTGGTTTCAGGATTTCTTGGAGCCGGAAAGACCACATTCATTCAGGAGTTCATAAAACAAAATCAGAACAGCACAGACAGGAAATTTGCCGTTCTTGTCAATGAGTTTGGTGACGTTCCTGTTGATGGAGACGTACTTAGAAAAGAGGGGCTTGAGATAATAGAGCTTCCAAGCGGATGTATATGCTGCTCACTTCGCATGTCCCTGCCAGATACCGTGGATAGAATATTTCATGAAATCAATCCGGATATTCTGCTTATCGAGCCATCTGGCATCGCAACACCGAACAGCGTCATTGATGCGATAAAAAACTGCAAAAACGTTGAAAAGTACATAATAAAGCCACTTATCTGTGTTGTGGATGCGTCAGTATTTAATGAGTTGATCGATGACTTTGGGGAGTTTTACGTGAAACAGATAGCCTCTGCAGATGTTGTGCTCATAAACAAGATTGATCTTGTTGATAATTATGAGATTGAAAAAACAGAAAGAAAAATACGGGAAATCAACCCAAGTGCACTAACGGTGAGAACATCTTACTGCAGATTTATACCTGAGGGAGGAGAGCTGTCCAACAGATCAGAAAAAAGTGATCCTGACCTTGATATATTTTTGGAGGCCGTGTCAATATCTCCTGTGAGAGATTTCACCCATAACGAGCTGAAAACGGTTCTCCAGGATGCTGTCAACGGGAAATTCGGGAAGGTGCTCAGAGCAAAGGGTTTTGTCAGATGTGAAGGGATGCACCTCTTCCAGATTTCCGGAAAAAATTACAGGATTGAGATGTGGGATGAGAATGAAAAAATTGGTGTAACGACAAAAGCGGTGTTCATAGGGAACAGCCTGAATAAAGAATCTCTCAGAGAGGTGTTTGGCAGATAGGGTGGATGAATCACGATACAGACACCATCAATTCACACCATATCCTTCCTTGAAATTATACTGTACGCTTCAAATCTGCTCTCTGCTTCCCTCATTTTCTCGTGAAGATCCTTCAGAAATTCTTTTACCCTCTCAACAGCCATCTTCTTGCACTGTCCGCAGAGAATCCTTCCTTCCCTGCAATCTCTTTCAATTTCACCAAGTTCGGTGTCACTCAGCAGGTGTATCGTGTACATTTCAAAAATAACGCATTTTTCTGGCTCCCCTCCAAGTCTTCTCTGTTCCTCTGCTGTCGCCCTTCCACCAGTAAGAGCATTTTTTATCTTTTTCTCTGCCTGTTCAGGGGAATCAAGAAGAGATATGAAGCTTTCAGGCTTTGAAGAACTCATTTTCCCTCCCTGAAGGCCTTTTATGAATTTGTGATAGGTGGATGATGGAGGGATAAATCCGTATCCTCCTGTCTTTATTTCAAGATTCCTTACAGAATCTTCAATCTCCCACTCATTACCAAAAACATCCACATGCTCCTCAAAGAATTTCATCTGAAAATCCAGAGATTCAATTTTTTTAAGAAATTCCTTTCCCTTCCTGCTTCTGATTCTGACACCGTTTTCGATTTTTTCAAATGCATATATCGAAATTCTTGCGGACATGTCCCTTGTGAGTCTCAGATGGGGGTCCTGGTCAGCCCCAACAGGCACAACGGTTGGTTTGGGTCCACCATAGTGAGATAGCTGGGGCAGCAGAATATCGCCAGCCTGAACTGCTGTGACAAACATCTTCGCAAGGGTTGTCTCTCCGTTGAATCCGTATATTGCCTTGAGCTCACTCCAGTTAACCTCCTCTGAAAGCTCAAAGGCAAGATCCTTTACGGGCTGATTTGCACTCTGAAAGTAAATAACTGAATTCTCATTGAGGCCAAGAGCTATAATTGCCTTAATGTACTCCATTCCAATTTTATGTGTTTCCTTCCAGCTCAGTCCTCTGACTGCATGGGCTTCCATATCTGCTATACCAACAAAAGCAACCCCACCCTTCTCGTTATGCCATACTATCTCATCCATTGTCATTTTGTGTCCGAAATGTGGATAGCCAGAGGGCATGAAGCCCGACATGACTGCAAATTCCCTTTTATTTTTCATGGCATCAACTATCCTCCAGTAATCCCTGTGACCGAAGATCACACCTCTCCTCATCAGATGCATCGGGTCATCAATTTCAGATAGAAGTGTGGAAAATGGCTCCATTCCGAATTCCCTGATGAGCTTTTCGTAATCAACCTCACCTGTAACCTCCCAGGGTGATATCATGGGCCCAAATTTTACAGTGCAATTAAAAACGTTTTTCAAAAAACAGGAGGTAAAGTATTTTAATCGCTTTAATGCCATTATTTGTTATGACAAAAACTTCTTTGGGTCTGGATGAAAATGTAGAGGGGTTGCTGTGCTACCTGCTCGGGTTTATAACGGGAATAGTGTTTTATGTGCTTGAAAAGGAGAGCAAATTTGTCAGATTTCATGCAATGCAGTCCATAGTCGTCTTTGTTGGAATTTTCGTACTGCAAAACGTGCTTGCATTCATACCCCTTTTCGGCTGGATGATCTCATGGCTCATCGGAATTCTTGCATTTGTGCTCTGGATAATTCTGATGATAAAGGCATATCAGGGGGAGATGTTCAAGGTTCCGATTGCCGGGGATTTTGCCGAGAAATACGTTTGATCAGACCATCCACCGGATATATGCACTCAGAACAATGGCAAGAATTCCGAGCAGAAGGTTGGTGTAGGCGAAGAGTTTGAAAACAGCGATGGCAGATCTAATTTCCCTGACCAGTTTGAGAAAATCACCTGTGTAACCCACGGGTTTGTATTTTTTCAGGATTCCAATGCCATGAGGAGATTCTCTGATTTCTTCCGTCAGATCTCTCCACGCTTCATGTTTTCCGGCGTGCTTTCCATCCTTCCACATTGGACTGTCTGAAAGGTCAAAAACAAGACCTCCTACAGTGACAAGAACTCTTTTGCCCTTTTCAAGAGTATCAAATTTTTCAAGGCTGGAAATATCAACTCCTGGAAATATTCTGGAAGCTTTAAACTTTCTGTTCAGGTAAAACGTCAGAGTGAGTGCTGTGAAAACCATGAAAAGATAAATCAGAATTTTTGCCAGAACGATTCTGCCACTTTCTGATTGAAGAAGGTTTTCAAAGCTGCCAAATCTGTAATATGTCATCAAAGCACCGCTAAATCCGGTGCCGAAGATACCTGTCCACCCAAGAACGAGTTCCTTTCTCGGTGCACCTCCCAATGCTACAATATCGGGAGTATGAACAAGATGGACAAAGAATATTGCTCCAATCCACAGAACAGCAGAGAAAAGATGAAGGGATCCCAAGGCAAAAAAAAGTCTCTCATCCACAATCTTCTCCGGAGGCCATTTGTGAGTTATGCTGAATGCCCTTCCTGCATCATTCAGTTCCCCAGTCGATGGATCTGTGTGGCATGATTCGCATTTCTGTCCTGTTTCCTCTGCATACTTTGGCAGACCCATTGCAGTAGAAACCAGAAGAAGAACTGCCAGAATTATTCCAAACCTGAACATCAGAGCATATAAGTTTACACAACAATTTATATTTTGCTGTTCCTGCCAGAAAGTTTTTTTAGAAGTAATGGAACATTCACCCATGGGATTTCTGGGAACGAGAGCAAGCAACTTCTCCGATGTAAGTCTCGTACTTGAATTTATGGTGACAGGTGCTTTTTTTCTTGGATTCTATTTTGCCAGAAAAAGGAACATTTCTGCCCACTACAGAACAATGGTGACGGCATTTATCTTAGACTCATCGTTTTTGGTGAGCTACATGATAAAATCACTAATTGAGGGAAAGACAGAATTTACCGGACCTGTATTCATTAAAAACTACGTTTATCTGCCTGTTGTGATATTCCACTCAGCCATCTCAATTGTTGTTCTGGCACTGGCAGCATACATGGTATACCACGGATTCAGAAATACAACAAAATCCAACGGAAGGAAAATGGTCAGAGACAGAGAAAAGCATCACAGACTGGGAAAGCTCACAATAATAACATGGCTGCTGTCATTTGGAACAGGGGTTGTGATATACTATCTGCTGTATGTGGTGGAATTTTGACTGTTTTTCAGGCAACAACTGAATTGGTGATGAAGAATGGATGTCGCCTTACGGACACATCATTAGGGTGTTTTCTCTTTATGACACCTGCAGATGTGGAAGGAAGCCCTGAATCAAAGATCCGCATAATCGATTGCATGATCTTTGAGATAACATGAACATAAAATATATTGAATCGATGCGGCCAGATATCTTTCAGACTCGGACACCGATGCATCCTATATATTAGGAAGAACTTGTATTTATATAATGGTACAAGTAATCAGAGAATCTCATCGATACATCTGGCTTGATTTCTTTGGTAAAACTGTAAAAACAACAAAAGGGAGTCTTGTCTCGAAACACATCGATCAGCTTGAAAAGTTTCTCGAGAGCAGAGACATAAAAGCATTCACATCATACGAATTTTCTATATTCTCAGAGCTTGACACATTACAGATAAGTAAATTCCTGAATGTTCTTGTTTCTCAGCAGGTCATCGAAAAAACAAAGAAGAGAGTTCTATTCAGAGATTCAACAAACCTGGAAAACGTCTGGGGACTGACAAAAGACGATATTTTAAACTACATCATTAATAGACTTACTAGGGAACGTAAAGATATCATCGAGGACTTCGAGAAGCTCAAGAAAGAGAAGGTATTAACAAGTCTCGATGTCAGGAACCCATTTCAACTCAGACTTTACTTTGCGGAAGCTATCAACGTCATTAGAGTCGTGAGAACTCAGAATTTCGATATCTTTTATTATGGAGAGTATGAGGAGCTTAAGGGTTTAATCAGGATCAAGGAATCTGAGGCACTTAAAAAAGTCATAGCAAAGGTAAAGCAGGGCATAAGTTTCGAGAGAAAAGTCGAGAAATTCTTCAGAAATCATCAGCACGAGCTGCATTTCAGATGTATTGATGTAAAGAGATATGCACGCTACAGCCTCGGAGGCAAAGAAAGAGTCTTTGACCTAATCTTGACCTTCAAGCTCTACATCAACAACAAGGAGGTTCCAGGATTTCCGACACTTGTAATTCCTGTTGAGATAAAGAAGACAGCAACCGGGCAGGCAGTCCTACTTAAGCATCTTGTTGAATGCCTGAAAATCTTCTCTCATAACTTCATTCCTCTTGTTGTTTCATCAAATCCTGTTCGTTCAGCTTTCGAAACCCTCTCCATCTTCAAAATCGCACTACTGACAGATTCAGATATTAAAAAGCTTGAAAAGGAGGGGGAGAATGTTAAAGGAGAAAGAACAGAAGATTATGAAATTATTGCAGCAGAATGGTTCTCTGACGACTAAGCAGATTACTGAAAAAGCGAACATAAGTGAAAGCTATGCAAGGAAACTACTGATCAATCTGAGAAATCAAGGACTTGTAGAGTCCGTAAATCTCGGAATAATAAAAGAACATCGAATAACCAGAAAGGGACGTATTCTTCTTGAAGGAGACAGTACAACTCTTAAGGCAAGGGTGCACAACATAAGGGTCTCGTGCAACGTTCTGCAGGCAGATTACGAGAAAATCGTTGAACATGGCAAGCGAATTAAAATGAAAAACTGGGAGGCATACCTGGTAAACCTCAAATCACTCGTAAGTCTGAGCAATGTGCCTGATATTAGGATAAGATTCAACCTGGCGAACAAAACGACTGCAGTAATCTATTTGAAAGAATTTTATGCATCGAGCAAGTGGGAAGCTGCGACGGTAATACACAACAACTTTCAGAAGGTCAGAAGGGCTCTACAGCTTGCTGACATAATTCTGGATGAAGACTGGATAAAGGTAAAGGGAATTTATGGCGAATATGCTTTTGAGCTTGATTCTCCTCTTGACCCTGGACACACAATAGATCTGTGCAGGAACGCCAAGGATCCACTTGGGAACGAGTTACCTGTAAGGGCAAAAGTATGGGTTGATGAATCGCAGGGCCTTGAAGTCGAGACGAATGATGCAGACTACACACACAACTACCTTCTAATGCCTGAACGGATCGCAAGAATTGATAAAAAGATTGTCGAAGATTCTGAGCTGTTTATTGCAGCAAAAGAGATAGTAAAAGAAATGACAGATGCGAACAGGGCACTTGCTGAACATACGAAATCACATGTCGGTTACGCACAAAAAATGGTGGAAGCAGGAGAGTATTTCGTAAAAGGATCACGTTATATGATTTTCATTCTGATTCTGATGCTTGTTCTCTCGATTGTTAAGGGGGGTCTCCTGTGAAGTTTGTGTGTATAAATTCGGGTTGTAAGCACTGGTTTGGAACGTTCTGCTCCTCCACTGAATATTGCGTGTGGAGGAAGAAGGAGGTGGTAACATGCCGGAATGGGATGTAGCAGTTGGTGGGTTGTGGGAGTCGGATTTGAAAGAGATAGAGAAGGAATGGCCGGGCTACGAGGTCGTTGAAGTCCGCAGCGAGGACGGCCACCACTTCACAGCATATCTGAGGAGGAAGAGAAGAGTACAGATAGAGATCCAGAAATGCAGCGTGGAAAACTGCAACGCCCTTGGAATTACCTGTTCAGGTCTTGAGTACTTCAATCCCATCACAGGGGAATGGAGTTGCATGCTGAACCTGGACAAGCACGAGCTCGAGGAGGTTTTTGAAGAGGTGAAGGCCTGATGCCTGACTACTACCAAAACGTTCATCTCGACCTTAAAGACGTCGAAGACCTCGATTTCGGATTCTACTACGACAGCAAACACCACAGGTACATAATCAGCATCAACTGCGGAGTAGAATACATCAACGTCACGAAAAAGGAGGGGGAAACAATTCTCGCATTTCTTAAGATCCTCAAAGACTTCCTTGGAAGTCGAAGAAAACTTCGAACTCCTGGAAGCGTGGACCAGTCGAAAGATGATCCTACAGGATCCCCACCTTGGGAGTCGAACAATTCTTCGATTACGGTCCAAGATGAGGAGGGTTGAACATGCTCATCAAAGAGTCTGATCTTCCACTCTGGCTCCGGATATATCTCAAATTTTTGGATTTCCTGTTCGGGAGGTGATTGAGTTGGCGAGAGTAAGAATTCTGACATTAAGGGTGCAGGATGGAAGTTTGTTTGAGAGTTTAAAGCTGAGGGGAAGAGAACACGAAATCTTTAGAGAATTGCTGAACGACATCAGAGAAAACCAGCCTGTTAAACCAGTAGAACTCGAAAACAAATATGGCATCTCGGTCTGGAACCTGCTCAGGAAATTAATCAACTCAGGAATGCTAAAAGAAACTGAACAGGGTTTTACCCTTAACTTGGAATTCGCAGAGAAACTTGTCCGCTTCGCCCAGGAGTGGGAGCTGTTTGTCAGAGAAGGTCAGTGGGAGGCTGGAGGATATGAGATTCTCTGACGTTAGGATAGCAATGAAAAACGAAAGAAGAATTTACATGGGACCTAAATGGGCGAGAGTTCCAAGAGGGACGATTGTTAAACTGATTGCAGTCATTAATGGCAAAATGGCAATTTTTGAATGGAATGGAGAACGATTCAACGCACCAGTTCGCCTTCTTCACAGGATTAAGGAGGACTCATTATGAGATCTCCTTTATCCAAAGATGTGGGTGAGGGATATGAAAATCAAAATAGGGTTTAAGGAGAATGGAGAGCCTTTCGAGCTCGACGTCCACCAGCACCTAATTGAAAGAGGCCTCTCGGTTTTTGGCCAGAGAGGGAGTGGTAAGAGCTACTGTATAGGAAAAATCTTGGAAGAGCTCGCCGAGCTGGGGCAAACTTTCGTCGTTATAGATACGATGGGAGAGTACGGTACCCTAAGAGAAAAATACCCTGTCATCGTCGCATCGATAGGCAGCGAAGACTATTCCGACTTGAAAAACATCAGGCCTGAGCACGCAAAAGTCATTGCCAAGACGATTTTTGAAACTGGTCAGTCAGTCGTTCTTAACCTTAAAGCTGGAACGATGCTCGACAAGTACAAGTTCTTGGTTGAATTCATGCCAGCATTCTATCAGAACGCAGAGAAGTATGAGAAGCCAGTTGTGCTTGTGCTCGACGAAGCCCACAGAATAATTCCTGAGAAGGGAGTCATAAGGCTCCCAGAACTCGAAAAGCTCCAGCAGAAGGTGAACTACTACGCATACGAGATTGCAGCAACTGGCAGGCACCACGGCATAGGGTTCATCGTCGCTGCCAGGAGAGAGGCAGAGGTGTCTAAATCAGTCATAACCCAGTGCGAAGTCGAGCTACACTTCAAAACCACAGGCATAGACCTGAACAAGCTGAAGGAGAAAGTGCCGAAGGAGTTCGTTGAGAAAGCGAGAAAGCTCGATAAAGGAGAGGCTGTTGTAATAGGATTCGATGAGGAGCTCATAGTTAGAATAGATAAGAGGAAGTGCACCCACGGAGGCGTTACACCTGAATTCCGCCCCGTCAGCATATCTGGAGACTTCATCGAGAGGTTCAGCAAAGCCATTCAAGAAGTCAGAGTTGAGGAAGAGGTGGAAGTTAAGGAAGCCAAGAAGGTCGTTGAGAGGTACAAAAAGCAGATCGAGGATCTCAAGAGAGAGGTAAGAAAAACACAGCAGGAGAGGGACGAGCTTGCAGATGAGGTCAGCAGGCTGAGGCGAGTAATTGAGCAGGCATCTGAAACTGAGGATAAATTGGACGAGCTCAGGGAGCAGCTTGAAGAAGCTAAACAGAAAATTCAGGAGCTGAAGGAGAGAAACGAATACCTTGAGCAGCAGCTGAGTGAAGCCTCAAAGCTCGAAGAGGAAAGACAGAAGATGAACGAACTGCTGCAGGGATTAAGGGACTGGATCATGGAAGCTTCAGACATCTTCGGCTTTGACTTCATACCCAAAGACGTGACAGAGATGAAGTGGAGGATAGAGGAGCTCGAGGAGGAACTTAGAAGATATAGAATGACAGAGCAAGAGAGGAAGATTCAGGTCGAGGAAACTCTCGGTGATGTTAGGGTTAAGGACTGGGTGAGGAACGCCAAGAGCTATTTGAGAGAGCTCAAGAGCAAGAAAGGAGTTTTTCCTGAAGTGTTGAAGCAGGCTTTGAGATTTGACCCGAACACAGTGTTCTATCCTGAGGATATAGATGTAGAGGTGAGAGAAGAGACCATAAGAAACTACCTTAGGGAACTTGCATCAAGAAAGCTGTTGATCGAGGCGAGGGATAGAGGTAAACAGGGATTCAAGAACAGCTTCAGACTCTGGGTTACTGAAAACATAAGAAAAATCAGGCCTTCAGCACCGGACGAGGCTATAGACACCATCTCAGAGGAGTTGCTGGGATTTGTTTATGGGTAAGGGGTGGACATTTATGTGTGTAAAACCACCAATAGAAGCTATTGTAAGACAACAGCAGAGGGAGCTGATTGATAGCATTTTTTCGTTACTTGAAGGAGAGATAACACCGGAGACTGATGAGTTTAGAGCGGAATTCTGGGATCGCTTTTTCGATTACTTCGCCAATCCGGAGAGAACAGAGCAGCTGAGAATTCTGAACCAGCTCTCTGACCTGGTGAAGGTCTGAAGCCATGAGAGTCATTGATATAGTCCCTCCAAAACCGAGTGACGACGAACTAAACATAAAGACAGCAACAGCGTTAATCATTCTCGGCTTTAGTCTTGGATTCATGGTGTCTGCATACGCATTTATCGAGATGGGGCAGATTTCCAAAGAAGCAATTATTGTAATCGAAGAACAATTTAGCTTCATCAACAAAATTATGCCCGTATTCTTCCTGATTTTGGGAATATTGCTTGTAATTCTGAACTGGATTATCTATACAGGAGGTGTTAAACGTGGAGATTAAAGACTTGGTCGGCCGGGTTGTGGGAATAAACCGAACCGAGAAAATCAACCGTGATGGCCTCGACGTCGAGACCTACAAGGTCAGCCTGGAGTTCGTTGATGCAGATTACAAGGTCAAGCTGACTATCACAACAGAGGAATTCGACATAGCCGAGCAGTTTCGCCTCAATCAGGAATTCAAGCTCAGCATTCAGCCGGCAAACAGGAGTCTTGACGAGTTCGGGTGATTGTTATGTTAAAATGGCTACTCAGAGAAGCATGGTATGACTTGATGTACAGGAGGAGCTTCAAGACATACAGGTTTTCCATAGTATATGCTATAATCCTCGGAACGAGCACAGCACTTACTTTGATTTTGCTAATAAAATCAGAATACATCAACACAAAGACTGCAGCTCTTTCAGGGTTTTTCGTTGGCATATTCTTTAGCATGTTTTTAGACATCGTTGAGTGGACTCTGAAAAAGGTGGAGGAGGCTGATAAACGATGACAATACAGGGCCCGAATTATTTCTTAATGTTTGAAATGGGAGTCATTTGGCTGATTGTTCTCGGAATACTGACAGCTCTTAAACTTGCTTTAGGTCTACCAGTACATTGGATTTTGCTACCGATTATTTCGTGGGTGATTATGGCTGTACTCATAGGCATCTTGGCATGGTGGGAAGGCAGACAGTATCCAGATCCGAACTGAGGTGGGTTAACCATGACGGCCGAAACTCTCCCCACTCCACAAATTCCACAGATAAATCCACAGCAATTCAACATATACTACATTATTCTTTTGATCATCTTGAGCTATGTTCTGAGAATTGTTTACATCAAATACATCAAGCCAAGAATTGAGAACGGGGAAAGACCAAAACTGAGATTCAATCTGAGAGGAGTACTACAGCACATTGAAGCACTTGTTAAGCTGATGCTGTATTCAATGGCATTTGTCATTGCCTACTTGACCATAACGATCTCTCAACAACTCCCAGATACAACTGTCGAAGTCCCATTAAAGATACTATTCCTGCAGAATACACTGTTCATCCTCTACACGATTGTGATGTTCTCATTCCTTTTCAGGGGCAATGAAGGCTGAAAAAATTGAGACTCTGATGCAAATTCTAAAGGAAAAACAACGTTTTACGATTGCGGAAGCTGAAGAATTGGCTAAGCAGATCTGTAAAGAGAACACGGCATCCTATGTAACCATTGAGGCAATCTCACGCTTAAGTAGTAAGTATGAGCTGAAAATCTTAATTCGTTGAATTTTGGGAGTAGTTTTATAAGTATGGAGGTGGATAATATATGGCTAAGAGAAAGAAAAGACTCAAAAAAGGAATGGAGAGCCTTCTTGATGTAATTAAAGAGCATGAAGAAAAGAAGAAGAGGGCAGAGGAAAAAGGTGATAACCTACTTGCAGAATATTATGACAAGGAAATTGCCCAGCTCTGGAGAGACTACGAAAAGAAAAGGAGGAGACTTGAAAAATGGTAGTTCAGCCAGACCTTATCAGAAAGGTGGAGAGGCTGAAAGGTGTTAAGGCTATTCTACTTTATGGTTCTTTTGCCAGAGGAGAAGAGGACTTTCTGTCAGATGTAGACATAATGGTCATAATCGACAATCCTGAAATTAAAGAATATATACAAAACGAGCTGAAAGAACTCAATCCAACAATCACGACAATGAATGGAATTGTAGAAAGCATAAAGCTCCATCCGTCAACAGCTGTAATGCTCAAAGAAGCTATCCCACTTTATGGAAACTTGCCTGACTTGCCAGAACCAAGAAAGGAAGACTATCTTAGAGAACTCAACGAAGCTCTCAAAATTCTCGATATAACTGAAGGCTTACTTAACGAAATCGGAGAGGATGCAACAAGCACGATCGTATACTCCTGCATTCTCAGAGCAAGGCAGGCATACATCATAAAGTGCCTCATAAGGAAAGAAAAAATGACCAAAAAAGGTTTCATCGAAGAGCTGAAAAAGATTGGGATAAAGCCAGAATATTACGACTACTACCGGCTTGCAAGAGATGACAAGCTGAACATAACACTACCAAGTCACAGGCTTAAAAGATTAATCAGAGCTGTTAGACGTTATGTCAGAAAGGTGAGAGAAGAAGTAAAGAAATATTGACCCGCTCCACTCTTTTTATTTTATTCCGAAACATTACATTTAATGAGAGCAGCACTTTATGTTAGAGTTTCAACAGAGGAGCAGGCAAGGGAAGGATTCAGCGTGGATGCTCAGCTTGAACGCCTCGAGGCATACTGCAAGTCAAAGGGCTGGAGAGTTTACGATCGCTATGTTGATGATGGTTATACAGGCAGGGAAAAGGAACGTCCAGCATACAGGGAAATGATGCAGGACATCGACATCGAATACTGGGATGTTCTCCTCACATTGAAGATTGACAGGGTACACAGAAACCTGAGGAACTTCCTCGAGATGTTTGACATACTCACAAAACATGGCAAGCACTTCGCAACAGTCTATGAGAATGTTGATACCTCATCGGCAATGGGCAGGTTCTTCATTAAACTCATTGCCAGCATTGCTGAACTCGAATCCGAGCAAATCTCCGAACGTGTTAAGATGGCAATGGACCATGCAAAGAGGCAGGGCTACCATGTTGGCAGACCTCCCAAGCT
The DNA here is from genome assembly GCA_015522195.1 of Geoglobus sp. Lineage (GTDB taxonomy): Archaea > Halobacteriota > Archaeoglobi > Archaeoglobales > Archaeoglobaceae > Geoglobus. Next base: position 15,548 of record WAMS01000083.1, read on the forward strand.
TTTCAATGTGATACGGGAAAACGGACACATAAAGCTCACACCAACCGATAAGGCACTTTTAATAAGAGACCTCTCCAGCAGGGGATATAGCTTAAGACAGATTGCATCTGAGGTTGACGAGTCTGTATCCACAATCTGGAGAACCCTCAAGACCCTCGAACAGATGAACATCTGATGACACCCCTCACCACTTTTTTCGAAAGGAACTCCTTTCGGAACACTCAAAACCTGAATTCCTTCAACTATCTTTAATATTATAATACTGTCTTCAATAGCCTTTTTTAAAAAATTCAAGCTCATACCCTATTTTAAAAAGCTGAAAAAGGCCTTTAAAAAGTGCTCATCTCAGCCATCCGGCCAACCTGCAAGCTGCAAATCCCAGCAGTATTCAATTAATTATTAGTATATAGGGGGAGGGAGGGGGGTTACCCGCTCACTGGTTTATATTTCAGTATTTCGAAACTTTTACCATGAACGGCGAGGAAGCGCTGAAGAAACTTCTTGCGTTGAACATCGCAAACTACAGCCACATAGTTGACCCTGCTGCATTCCTACGTGAGACTGAAAACTATATCGCAATGGTGCAGGCACTGACAGGCAAGGAGTTTCAGGAAGAACTTGAGAAACTGTGGGCTGAATGGGATGATGCACTCGATGAATATGGAGCTCCAAGAGAGGGATGGAAGGAAACATGGAAAAAGTGCGCTCGTATAAGAGCGAAGCTTTTTGAGTTAATGAACAGGAAGGGACTGATACACGTGACATCAGAGATTCTGAACATTGACAAGATTCAGTTTGGCAGTCTTGAATCTCTGGAGGGATAACATGAGTCTTGTTGGCAAGCAGATAAACGATACAATGGCAGTGAGGCTCTGGAACGAGATAACCTTCCACACGTATAAGTTCGGTGGAACGACTGTCGAAATCTATGGCAGTAAGGGTTCGACAAAAACAACACTCATGCTGAAGATAGCACACAGGGTGCACTGCGAGAGTCCTGTAGGTCAGGTAAAGGAGCCAGCAATCTGGAGAGGAAGAAACGTCGATCAGTGGAACTGGTATCCAAATCTGTCCCACATAAATATCTTTGTCCACAAAGCAGATGATATAGAATTCTATGATGAAGCAGGCAATGAGCTTGATTTAAGGGTTACACGATATCGTAACACTGAAGACTTGATTGAGAAGCTTGGAAAGTTCAATGTTGTATATGAGCCCCGCACATACCAGCTCTCAGAGGAACTGATAGAGCTCCTCGCAAGAAGGTCAACGATTCCTAAAAAACTAATGAAGGACATAGAGGTTGATCCAAGCATCTGGTGGTTTGAGTTCGTAAACTATCTCCTCGAGCGCCCTGACAATCACTTTATGAGCTTATTTATTGACGAGGCTGATGAGGTTTTCCCGGAGAACCCATCAGGCCTGAGATGGCATTTACAGCTCTGGCTCAAAGACAATGTTAAAGATCTGAGAAAAAGAAACGTAAGCCTGTACTTTTCAGCTCACAGCCACACAGACATAGACAGCCGCATCAGAACAAAAATGCAGTACAGAATTTTGATGAAAGGAGCAAGAGTTCCCCAAGGGTCCCTTATAGACAAAAAAGATCCACTCTTTCTGAAACCTGGACAGGCTTATATAGAGCGTGACGGCTATGGAAAGTTCAGTTTTGACCCTCTCCAGGAAAGACCAAAAATTGTCACGAGATTCATTACTTGATAGAATTTTATTTTATTGGTTTGCTCTTGCAATTGTGCCAATGGTATATGCACCTTATTTTGCTTTAAGAATCTCATCTGTTGTTTCAAAATTGTTTCAAAATTATTAAACCCGCTCTATAATTTATATACTTTTGAAATAACTATTATGCAAACTCAGGAGGTGGTGGTTGGAGTGATAGAGTGGTTGATTGCTGCAGTTGTGGGAATTGTACTTGGTGTGGTTTTTGCAGTGAAAACAAGATACACCGACACAGTGCTGAAACCCCTATGGAATGCACTGCTTGCCGCTGCTGTAAATGCATCGTCTCCAAGAGAATTCTTAAAGATCGGATGGCAGAACGGACATGATCTTGCAATAGCCATGTACAAGAATCAAAAAGCTGCTGGCGGCGTCGTGGGCATGGTTCTTACAGTAATTGTTGCTGCGATTGCTATACTGATTGGTATAATAGTGTACGCAAATGTCAGTTCTTCTATGCCGACAACCGGGCTTGATAACGAAACACAGCAGATGATTGCTAATCTTAATACAAACGTGAACAGCAGCTTCACACTGCTTGCGGTCGGAATTATAGTGCTTGCAGCAAGCTTCATCCTGACTGTGTTGATGGTCTCTCTCGGAAGGCAGTGAGGTGAACGGATGCTCATTGAACTTTTTTTCTTTTTATAGCACTCGCAATACTGTTTACTGTGCTTTCATTCCTCACAAGAGTGCCCGACAGGCTGACATCTCCTCCAGTGATCACCCCACTCCTTGCCGCAATATTGTGGTTCATTGTGATGCTTCATAGCTTTAACATTGAGATTATCCAAACACATGCAGTGTACAGCAACGTTACAGGAGAAACAACATTCTACTACGACACTTATACAGTCTCACTGACCTATGAACCGCTATTGTTCTTCCTTTTCGGGCTTGTGATGGTATTCAAAACAATCTGGGACATGCTTGAGGTGTTTAAAGGATCTGCTGGAAGGTGGTAGATGTGAGTGAAAAAGAACAGAAAGAATCAGGCAGGAGATTAACTCAATCTGAGTGGCTAACATTGTATTTGCTTGATACTGACGACGTTCCAGAAGAGGTAGTTAAAGAACTGTTTTTCATAAACAGACATCTTGAGCTAACGAATATATCACGAAGGGAAGTTGTAAGTTACAAAAGGAAAGTGAGAGACATTCTGAGAGTTTCGAAGTGGTCAAAAAGGAGGAGATGCTTCATACCTTATCAACTGGAAAAGCAGATAGAATTCTTTACTGTGGATGTGTTGCTGAAGAAATCAATCGACAGAGGAGAAAGAGAACTTCTTGCAACAGAAATAAAGGAGCTAAGAACAGCAGAGATAGAAAAAGCACCTTCTAAGGGAATCCGAGCAACAGTTGGAAAGATATTCGGAGGTGGTCGTTGATGGTTAATTTAGACACTTTTAACCTCTTCTTGCTGTATTTGAAGAACAATCCTCTGATTGCTATGCTTATCGTAAGCGTTACATTGAATTTAGTGCTGATCCCTCTTGTTGGCTTTGTATTTGTATTTGGTCGACCTGCATTAGCATATGCAAAGGCCAAGCTGAAAGGCAAGGATCTGCTTGCTGTATTCATGGGTAATGGCAGATTCAAGTTAATACCCTCCAATTACAAAATTCTCGAGGTACTCAAGGACAAAGCATGGATACCCAAGAATAAAAAATTCTGGAACTGGGCTGGAGTACAGGTTGTTCCAGTGTATGATGGGTGGGGCATAACATACGATCCCGAAATTGCAATGGCAATAGAAGAATTAATGAAAAGAGGAATAAATGGCATTGAAGAACTTAAAGAGCGAATATTACAAACTGAAAGCGTGATAAATGAACTGAAAGAACTTTATGGACAATCTGAAAAAACAGATGAAAATAAAATTGCAGAGCTTGAAGAATGGCTCGAGAGATATGGGATAAGCAGAGAAGACCCTGTTGTTTACAAGGCTTTCGGAGTTATTCCGGTCAAGGAAATTGAGAACTACTTCACCGATATGTATCCAAGTGAAGTAAAGGCACACATAGATGAAAATCTTGTAGAGCTTGCACAGCAGTATACAAATCCAGTTGCGAAGATAGGAGCTTACGTTGTGTATTTTGTTATGGTGGTTATTGGGGGAGGGATAGGAATCTATCTTATAAAAGCTGCATTTGGTGGTTGAAATGGTTAATATCGACACAATTGCATCAAGAAGTTATTACAGCCAGGAGGCTGAAAAGAAAACACAGGAAGCCACTTCTGAAGGAGAGCAAACTTCAATAGATACCTCTCCAGCAGAGGCGACCGAGATAATTAATACAATCCCAACAGATAGCACAGCAACGGAGAAAACATCTCAAGAGACGCAAACTCTGGAAAGTCCTGAAGTCCATAAGCCTGCTGTTGGTAAACCCAAACCATCCACCATAGCTGAAGAACAGGAAAATGCCCAAATCGAGGTTAAGGAGGTTCCAGTTCAGGCAGAGTTTCCAGACATCTCAAAACCTCCAGCAAAAACAACAGGAATCATAGGAAGCGATGCCGGTCTAACCGTCAAAGCATCTGAGGCATCAAAGCCCTCTCCAGACATAGAGGATAAAATAATCTCCAAGCAGCTCGAACTCGAGGTAAAAGGGGCAAAGGCAGAAGACCCATTTAACAGGCTCATTATTGGTACAGAGCTGGTAGGACTTGGTTTCTTATATGGTGCATACAGCACAGCAAGAGGATTTTACAGCATTGGGAAGCAGGCAGCATCTGGAGATGTTATCGGAGCTGGAAAGTCATTTGTGTATGGAACCATTGACTGGTTCAGGAGCATACCATCTGTTCTCGAAGCGGGGTTCACTGAATCACCATTCTATGCTGGAAAACTTTCTGGAGAGGTCGCAATGGCAGATGTGTTATTCAGGGGTACTGGTAAGGCAATCGGTAAAACTGGAGAATTTGTTGCCTTTAGAGGTAAGGAATACATACCTATCGAAAGACTTACACAAAAAGAGGTTGTTGAAGGGAAAGCCAACTTTCCACTGCCTAAAGACCCAGAGACGGGCAAAGTTACAGTTGGAAGAGGGGATACTATTGTTAGGCAGTTTTACAGAAGCAAATCTCTCCAGCAAACAGAAATAGGAAAAACCTCTGAGGTTTCAGGCTTTCATTCTACAAGTGTTGGAAGGGGTGTTTTAGGTTTAAATAGGGGCTTTGAAGTACACTCCACAATAAAAAGACCACATGATACGCCAGGCATGTACATAGCACCTGATATATCACCCCATTTCCTCCGATTGTCAGGGGATGGAGGATATACTCTCTTACCAAGGATCAGAAATCCGCTTAAAAAACCAGGAGTACTACAAATTGGTGTAAAAGAAGTAAAGAGGTTGCCTGAAGATGTCAGAACAGATGTAAGCAAGGCACAGGAATATATGCTAACTAAGGCTGAAAAAGGAAGTGCATACGTAACTGCAGAGGCTGAGTTAGGTAAGGCAGAAGCAGAAGCAGTAATCACTCCAGAGACTGAGGTCGTAAATGTAAGAGGAGAAAGAATTCTTGGAGGCAAGTTCAAATACTACACAAAATGGAGAGGTAAGAAAGTCCCAATATACGAAATGAAGGTCAGGGAAACCTTAGGAGAGACTTCAAAAATTGAAAAAACAGGAAAGGAAACAACAGGAAAAGCACTGAAAAAAGTTGCAGAAGAATATGAACTAAAAGGAGAAACTAAGTGGATCGGCAGAGAATTTATGGAAAAAACATCAAGATCCGTTTATAATAGATCTGAGGTTCAAAGATTCCAGTCCATAACACAAGAAATGAGATCAACTCTAAGAGAATTAAGAAAGAGCAATCTAAAATCAACTTCTGAGAATGTAGTTTATGATAATTTGATGGTTGAAGAAGTAGGAAAATCTACTGAAAAGTTGAGGGAAATGTCCGCTATTCCACCATTTACCACTCCATTATATCCAACTACACCATTTAAAACTCCTACATCCACTCCATCTTACATCCCGCCATCAGAGCCATCACTGACAATTTTTGAATCTTTTGAAATACCACCAACACCAGAACTGTCAATAATCCCACCAACGTCCACTTCCACCAGTAAATCACCACCCACAAAGAAACCACCGGTGAACAAAGTCTTTGACTTCATGGATGATATTGAGAAGTTCTGGGGAGAGTCCTACGGTTACATGGAATTGAAGCACAGATTTCCAGATGCCGAGCAACTTCTTTTTGGGAAAGGTAAAGGAGGGATATTATGAGACTTTTAAGAGACAACAGGGCTTTTGCAAGCGGTTTCGTCGTGCTTATTATAACAATCTTTGTTCTAATAATAGGTTATATTAGCACAATGCTGGCATACGATCTACTCAGAAACGTGGCAATGGATTCAGCAAACAAGCTATCAGATCAGGGTTTTGCACAAGATTTGCTGAATGTTCTTGCATGGGCAGACACGATTTATGTAAAGGTACCTGTAACAATACTGTTTGGAGTGCTTATATACGCAATACTCAACGCCATGCGTCGAGAACCGAGAAATTACAGATTGTGAGGTGAGTCAAGGTGATTAAAGCTAAAATATTGGCTCTGATAATTTTAATGTTCTTTGTTGTAGCTACTTTACCCACATCAGCAGTAACTTTTGACAATTCAGGCGGTGGATCATGGCAATACTACACAAGCTTTCAGTTTGCCTCCTCAGCTTCAGAGTACGCTCAGTATAAAATCGTAATAACAGGAAGTAGGTGGGAACTATTTAACAGTCAAGGATTATCTGAATTTTTTCTGGATGACTTTGACTTCTGGAATAGCGTAAAGACAGATGGAAGCGATATAAGAGTATATGATCAAAACAACAATCAGTTATACTATTGGATTGAGAGCTGGGATTATGCAAATCAGCAGGCGACAATCTGGGTAAGATTGGAAGCAGGATCAAGTGAGTTGAACATCGCATACGGCAACCCTAACGCTTTACAATCGGCTTATCACGACGGAGACCAAGTTTTTGAGCTGTTTGACGACTTTGATGGAACTGCATTAGATACAGCAAAATGGAGTACAAACGTTAACACAATAACCTACACAT
>WAMS01000084.1 GCA_015522195.1 Geoglobus sp.
AGATCCTCTTTCGGATTGATTTTGACATCCGGCATTTCTGCTCTGCTCTCAGAAAGCATTTCTGCCATGCTATTTTCTTCAGACTCAGAGCTTGGGGATAATTTTGACAGAGCCTCATCTCTGGATGTGACCACAACGTGATCCAGATCTGTTTCATCTTTAACCGCGTTTACAACTGGTAAAAGCTCATCCAGGGTTACAATAGCCTTTGCTCCCGAATCTTTCAGCATGTATCCTATTTCCTTCTCCCTGTATGCAGCGTTGCACGCAACCGCAATGCATCCATTTGCAAGAATTCCGTAGTATGCTACGACAAACTGGGGGATGTTTGGCAGATATATTGCAACCCTGTCCCCCTTCTTCAATCCCATATCGGCAAGGGCATTTGCCATTTTAAGCGAAAGCTCCCATAGCTCGGAGTAGGTGTATGGTACCTCGCTGTAAATTACTCCCGCTCTTTCAGGAAATCTCTCTGCAGATATCCTCAGATTTTCAAAAACGGGTCTTACAGGGTATTCGAGGGAAAAAGAAATGTGGGATGGGTAAAATTTCAGCCAGGGTTTTTCAGACAATCAGTCACCTCCATTAGATTCTCCACCATGGCGCTTTCTTCAGCTCTCCTGTCTTCACGTTGTCAGGCCAGAGTATTGTTGCCTCACCGCCATACCACTCTCCAATAACTCCCGTCAGCAATCCCTCTCCCCACTTTGCCTGATGTCCGTCGTCAAATTCATAGTAGCCGGCAACACCCTCAAATCTGTTTTTCTCAAGAGTGCTTCTTATCTCTCCGTAATCCTCGCTTCCTGCTTTGTTGACTGCCTGAGCAAAAACAGTCAGTCCATCGTAACTTCTCACATCCTCATAGCCTGTCGGAGCATAGCCGTATGTTTCTTTATATCTTCCATAGAAGTCCTGTGTTTTTCCTGTAAACGGCACATCCCAGCACCAGCTCATGAAGCAAACGTAGTTGCCCTTTTCACCCATTTCCTTAACAACATCCTCAAATGTCAGAACTCCTGCGGTTGCTATGAATGGAACAGGAATCTTTGCATCGTAGTACTGCTTGGCAAAAGGCACACCTTCTGCAGAGACCGTGCTTGACACAACAACATCAGGGTTTTTGCTTTTTATGTCTTCAATTATTGAACTAAATTCCTGTGTCCCTCTTGGTACAAAGGAGCTTCCAACTTTCTCGACACCTTTGTCCTTTAAAAAGCCTTCAAAAACCTTATCAAGGGCTTTTGACCATATTGCTTCCTGACCAACATAATAGTAGGTCTCTGCGCCGACTATATCTGTTACAAACGGGGCAGTATTCAGGGTGAAATGAGTAACATCTGCACCGGTTCTGAACATGTATTTGTACCTTTCCGGGTCATCTCTGACAAGCTGGGGTATCTTTGGTGAAGCTGCAACGGTTACCATAAGTGGAATACCGTAATCTGCCACAACATCGGCTATTGCAAGGGCAACACCACTCGTATAAACCCCGACGAGAGCAAACACCTTATCCTCTTCAACAAGCTTTTTCACTCCTGTAACACCTTTTTCTGCATTTCCGGCAGTGTCATAGTACACGATTTCCACATTCCTTCCGAGGATCCCTCCTGCCTTGTTTATGTCCTCTTTTGCAAGCTCAAAGGCGTTTTTCATCCTGTTTCCACCCTCGGATGAGGGTCCAGAAAGCGGTACAAGGGCACCGATTTTAAGCGGTTTTTTCTCCTCCGTCTGCTGTGCACATCCCAGAATGGAACTCCCAGCCACAATAGATGCTGCACCAACTGCCATTCCTTTCATAAATCCTCTACGCGTTAGGTTTCTTTCCAGAATTGGCACCTTTTCACCTCCAGAATACTATGATTAATAATTTGAATATCTCCCATTTATATGTTTTGTGCCTATATTTTACTTTCAGAGATCTTTCGGGCACAGAACTCAGACTCACAGGCCAAGATAGGTTATCTTCACGTAATCATTATCCATGAGCTCTCTTCCACTTCCTTCCATTTTTATTCTTCCTGTCTCCATAACGTAAGCCCTGTCTGACATTGGGAGTACCAAGCTTGCATCCTGCTCGGATATGAGGATCGTAACGTTTCTTTCTTTTTTTATCTCCTTTATTGCTTCGAATATCCTCTCTTTCATGAGGGGAGCAAGACCAACAGATGGTTCATCCATCATGAGCAATCTGGGATTTGCCATCATCGCTCTGCCAATGGCAAGCATCTGCTGCTCACCACCGCTCAGTGTGCCTGCTTTTTGATTCTTTCTTTCTTTAAGTACCGGAAACAGATCAAAAACGTATTTGAGGTCCTCTTCCATGGCATTTTTATCTTTTCTGAGATATGCGCCAAGTTCGAGATTCTCCATCACCGTCATTCTGTAAGCCAGCCTTCTCCTTTCAGGGCAGTGAGCGATTCCAAGCTTTGCAACCTCATGGGGTGGGAGATCGTTAATTCTTCTTTCCTCAAAAAGTATCTCTCCTGATGTTGGTCTCTTCACAGATGAAATTGTCTTGAACAGTGTTGTTTTTCCAGCTCCATTTGGACCTATGACTGCAACAAATTCCCCCTCATTAACTTCAAGACTCACCCTGTCAACTGCAAGAGCCTTGCCGTAATGGACCGTAACTTCTTTAACCTGTAGCAAATTCCAACCCCCTTTTTCCAAGGTAAGCTTCAATAACCTGCCTGTCCATGCACACCTGCTGCGGTGTACCGTCAGCAATTATCTTACCGTAATTCAGCACGATTATTCTTTCTGAAAGGGCCATGCATGCCTTGAGGACGTGTTCAATCAGAATAACCGTTATTCCGTTTTTGTGAATGCTTTTTATAACATCCTGGAGAGTTTCGACCTCTTCACCGGTTAATCCTGAGAAAGGTTCATCAAGCAAAAGAAGCTCAGGTTTTGTTGCAAGTGCTCTTGCAATTTCAAGTTTTTTAACCTCTCCATGCGGTAAATTTTCAGCAAGCACATCTGTTCTGTGAGCAAGATCAACCTTTTCAAGGACTTCCATTGCGAAATCTCTTTCATGTTCCTGTATTTTTCCCTGCTTTTTTGCTATGAGTGCTGAAATTATAACATTCTCGACAACAGTAAACTTTCTGAATGGTTTTGTTACCTGAAAAGTTCTGGCTATTCCCAGTTTAACCCTTTCATGGGGTTTTGTACCGGTTATGTCCCTTCCCCTGAAGTAAATCCTTCCAGACGTTGGTTTCAGGAATCCTGTAATGAGGTTGAACAGTGTTGTTTTTCCAGCTCCATTCGGACCAATAATGCCAAGGAATTCACCCTCATCAACATTGAAATTCACCTCATCAACCGCTTTCAGCCCCTTGAAATGCTTGCTCAGATCGATCACCTTCAAAAAATCATTTTCTGTCATTTCCGATCACCATCTTCCTCTTTTTATTTACTTTCTCTTTCAGACTTATCAGACCTCCGGGAAGGAAAAGAACAAACGCAACAATTATCAGATTGTATATCAGTATTCTGTAATCTGCAAGCCATGAAAATCCTTCAAACAGAATTGTGAGCATGTAGGCTCCTATTGCAGGACCGACAATTGTACCAATGCCTCCTATCAGGGAGAATGTTATCGCGGAGGCTGAGAGCTCAAGTGTTACAACATCAACGGTTACAATTCTCATGTACTGGGCGTAAAAAGCTCCGGCAATGCCGGCAAAGATTCCACTCAGAATAAACGCCAGAAGTTTGTACCTTGTTGTGTCAATTCCACATGCCATAGCAGCATCCTCGTCCTCTTTTATTGCCTTGAGTATCAGCCCTGTTTCAGATGATGCTATTCTGTAAAGCAAATAAACCGACAGAATCATCAAAACAAGGGAGAGATAGTAATTGGGAACAGATCCAACCACAAATGTTTTCACTCCCCTCACACCCTCTTCTCCTCCGCTCAGCCATATCATAGCACTGCTCGCAAGCAGGAAGAGTATCCACGAAAATGAGAATGTTGTGATTGCCAGATAGGGCCCTCTCAGTCTCAGGCATGGAACGCCTACCAAAAGACTGAGGAGAAATGCCGAGAAAACACCTGCAATGGTTGAGAGTAGAAGTGGCAGATTGAGCATAGTGTTTGTTATTGCAACGACGTAGGCACTCAGTCCAAAAAACATTGCATGTCCCAGATTGAGCTGGCCTGTATATCCTGTCAGGATGTCCCAGCTTGCTGCGTAGATCACAAAAATGTGAGCGAGAATCAGCACATGAATTATGTATATGCTTGGCGTTATCAGAGGGATAATAGCAGCAATTATGCCAAATGCGATTAAGGCAGCGTATTTCTTTTCCAGGATACCGGCTGAAACCTTTGTTTTCTCCATTCTCATTCCTCCTCACCGAACAATCCGGTGGGCTTGATGGATATGATCAGTATGAGCAGCAGAAATGGAACAACCGTTTTCCATGTGGGTGAGATGTAGTATCCTGTCAGCACCTCCGCAACTCCAAAGATAATTCCGGTAAAAACGGTTCCTGGAATGCTGCCCATTCCTCCAAATATAACTATCGCAAAGGCTTTCAGCAGGGGATCCCACCCCATAGATGGATATAGCAGATATATGGGACTGAGAAGAGCTGCTGCAGATGCTGCAAGCATGGCTCCAAAACCAAAAGAAAACATCTGAACCCTGTCAACGTTTATGCCGAGGGTTCCCGCAACTTCCTCATCTTCAGCAACCATCCTCATTGCCTTGCCTATCTTTGTGAATTTCAAAATGATAAACAGCATTGCAACTATCCCAATGGCAATTGCAAAAGACAGCACCCTCTGAATGTCAACGGATCCGCCTGGAATGTCTACCGTACCGCTGAGATAGGGAGGGATGTTCCTGTATCTCGGTCCAAAGGTAAATTTCACAATCTCCTCAATAACGAATGCGCCTGCAAACGTCAGAATCAGAACATTCAGCTCCTCCTTTCTTATTGGTTTAATCAGGATTCTCTCGTACACAACACCTATTGCAAAAACAATCAGGGCAGAGAGCAGAAACGATGTGATATAATTCATTCCAAGCATTATTGAAAAGAGGAATGTGAAATAGGCTCCAAGGGTATAAAATGCTCCATGAGAAACGTTTATCACCCTCATAACTCCGAGAACAATCGTCAGACCAAGAGCAGCAAGGGCATAAAGCCCACCGATAAGCACACCATTGATTGTGAGAGAGAGGAGAGTCTCAATCATTGAAGATCATTGAAAAAAATTTGCATATTTAATCGTTTCGGTGTGTTAAGAGCTATCAAACTTCTCTTTCTGCAATGTGGGGGACATCCTGTCCTCTCCAGCAATTAAGGTTTTCAGTGATTAAGGTAAAGTTATAACAAAAGTTCCGGCATTACATTCCCTCAGGTGAGTGTATGAAATCCAGAACGATCCATGTTGTGAAGAGGGATGGAAGAATTGAGGAATTCAATTCCGGCAAGATAAGAAAAACAATATTGAAAGCAGGTATCGATGGAAGAACAGCGTCCCGAATAATGGACAGGCTTGAGAAGAGCATTTACGACGGCATAACAACGGATGAAATTCTTGAGATGGCTCTCGATCTGCTTGGGAGAGAAAAGGGTATTGAAGGGAAAAGGTATGATCTGAAAAGGTCCCTTTACAGACTTGGACCGGATGGATTTGAGTTTGAAAGATTCGTTGCGAGATTGCTTGAGGAACATGGATTCAGAGTAGCCACAAACTGCACAGTTGAGGGGAGGTGTGTGGAGCATGAAATTGATGTAATAGCAGAAAAGGATGGGAAGAGCTATCTTGTGGAGTGCAAGTTCCATAACATTCCGGTGTATACAGGATTGAAAGAGGTGATGTACACTCATGCCAGATTCCTTGACATCGGGAAATTTGACGGGGTGTGGTTAGTAACAAACACCAAGTTCTCTGAAGACGCAAAGAAATATGCTGATTGTCAGAACATAAGACTTACCGGATGGAGCTACCCTGAAAATGAAGGTATTGAACAGATGCTTGTGTCCAGAAATCTCTTTCCTGTTACGGTTCTTGATGTGGAAAAGGAAGTCATTGACAGGCTTGTTATGGCAGGTTACGTTTTTTGCAGGGATGTTGTTGTCTGCGGAGTCAAGGGACTTGTTGAAATTGGCCTGAAAAGGAGGGACGCAGAAAGGCTTATCTTGGATGCTAAAAGCATAATCTACGGTTCTGGTTAAGGTCTGACCTGCAGGATTTAATTTCAGGAGGCATACATTCTCGTGAATGCGGTTATCAGAAATGGAAGGGGCCTGAGTATATTGAAGAACACATCACCGTGTTCTGGATAAGATCGCCCTTCTGACTGTCATGAGATGTGCCGGTACACTCAATCTCTTTCACCTGTGATATTCTGCGGCTGCAACAGCAATTACACCTCTTTCAGAGAGCTTGCCTGCCCAGTTTAGATG
>WAMS01000085.1 GCA_015522195.1 Geoglobus sp.
TAACCAACAGATTTTAATCTTCCCACCCTCTTTTTACCATGAAGTTCATTTTTGTTGAATCGAGTCTCGAAACAGTTCCTGAGGAAATTAAGAATCACCCGGATGTTGTGAAAAGTGCAAACAGAAGAGGAAAGCTTCCTGAAAAGATTCTCTTAGACAGTTCAATTCATCACAGAGCCATGAAAGGACTCGAAAAAAGGGAAAAGAGAGGGAGGCCCGACATACTTCACCACTGCCTTCTCGCACTTCTCGATTCAAGTCTGAAAGATTTTGAGATCTTCGTTCATACTGTTGATGGAAAGATTATCTGGATAAACAGAGTGACAAGGCTTCCAAGGAACTACAGCAGATTTGTGGGGCTTATGGAAGATCTGTTTGAGAGATGCAAAATTCAGGCAGACGGAGTGACGCTGCTTGAGATCAGGGATGATTCCCTCAAAGAAATTCTAACAGAGAACACTGTTGTTCTGAAGGAAGGTTATGATGAAAGCGGACTTCTAACCAGTGTAAATTCAGAGCTTGCCATCTGCATAGGGGCATTCCCTCACGGGGATTTCAGCAATGAGATCATGAGGATTTTTGAAAAGAAAAATGCAAGATTTGCAGGATTTGGAGACGAACCGAAAACGAGTCTCTATGCAACCTACAAGGCGGTCTGCATGCTTGAGAGGTTTGGATAGTTTTTTATTTCAGAGGGTTAACTTGATTCAATGAGATTCGTGGCTTTCTCAGACACCCACGACAATGTAAAGGCAATAAGGGATCTGATTGATGAGTGTAGTATCCCAAAATTATTTCACAACCCAGCATCCAACTCTTGTGAGAAAACTAACAAACAAGAAGATCAAATGGATCATCAAACAGCTCGAAAAGGGAACTCCAGTGAAGGAAATAGCTGCTGTGATGAGAGTAACACCAAGAAGGGTCTATCAACTAAAGAAACAATACGAGGAAACAGGAAAAATTCCAGAACTCAAACAATCGGGGAGAAAACCTAAGCAGATAGACGAAAAGACAGAGCAAGTCATCCTGCAGGCCTACAGCAAATACAAACTCAGCCCAGTACTGCTTGAAAAGCTGATAGAAAGAGATTATTGCATACACATTCCACACAACACCATATACAAAGTCCTGCTCAAACATAACCTGGTGGAGGAGAACACGAACAAGAAAAAGCGGAGGAAGTGGGTTAGATATGAAAGGGAACATTCAATGAGTTTATGGCAGGGAGACTGGAAAATGCTTGGAGAAAAGTGGATAATCGCTTTCATGGATGATGCTTCCCGCTTCATTACCTGCTATGGTGTTTTTGATTCAGCTACTACTGAGAACACGATCAAAGTTTTCAGGAAAGGATTCGCTGAATATGGCATTCCGGATGAAATTCTTACAGATCACGGAACCCAGTTTGTGGCAGCTAAAAACAGGGAGAAAGCCAAGCACAGATTTAAGGAATTTTTGAAGGAGAATGGAGTTAGACACATTCTTGCCAGAGTCAATCACCCTCAAACCAACGGGAAGATAGAGAGGTTCTTTGGTTTGATGGAGCAAAAGCTACATCTGTTTGATTCTGCTGAGGAGTTCGTTTACTGGTACAATTATGTGAAACCGCATATGAGCCTGAATTTTGATGAGCTGGAAACACCTTATCAGGCATTTCTGAGGAGGTTGCCTGCTGAGAGAGTTATGGGATATGGGGGGTGGTTGTTTGAGTGAAATTATTTCGGGATATCACATTGCAGAAACAAACCGATAAACTTTTAACTATTCATATGATTAATCACCATAAATGTGAGGTGATGTCATTGAGGGGCAAATGGAATCTCCTGATAGTCGGACTGTTTGTGCTGTCACTGTTGGTGACAGGATGTGCTCAGCAGGAACAGAAACCTGAAGCAACACCAACACCTGAAAAAAAAGCTCCGGAAGAAAAACCGGAAAAAAAAGTTGAAACAATGTACTTTGGGGCTCCAATCAGTCTGACAGGAAAGTACTCCAAAGAAGGTCAGATGTCTCTGTGGGGTATGCAGGTAGCTGCAAAATGGATTAACGACGTTTATGGTGGTCTGAAAGTCGGGGACAAAGTATACAAAGTGGAAATAAAGTATTATGATGATCAGTCAAATAAAGAGGTTGTTCAGAGCATGATCGAAAGACTGGCTGTGCAGGATGGAGTTAAATTTATACTGGCCCCCTACAGCTCTGGCCTCACTCTTGCCGCAGCACCCATCGCAGAGAAGTACGGTGTTCTTATGAACAGTCATGGAGGTGCAAGTGATTACATATTCGAGCAGGGTTATTATTATGTTGTTCAGACACTGAGTCCAGCAAGCAAGTACCAGACTGGATTCCTCGATATGATCAAAAAAGTGGACCCGAATGCAAAAAGGGTAGCCATGATCTACAAGGACACCGAATTTTCAAGAGCTGTTTTCAACGCAGCGAGAGAGTATGCAGAAGCAAACGGATTTGAGGTTGTCTTTGACAAAACCTATCCAAAAGATGTTCAGGATTTATCTCCAATTCTGAATGAACTCAAGGCTGCAAATCCTGATATAATCATTGGAGGAGGACACTTTGCAGACGGACAGCTTCTCACGCAGCAGCTCGCAGAGCTCAAGATAAACGTAAAGGCAATATCAATTCTTGTTGCCCCTGCTCTGCCAAAATATTACGATGCTCTCGGTACAAAAGCTGAAGGCATCTGTGCTCCAGCCCAGTGGGAGGTTGGGGTTACCTACGGCCCTGAGGCTGCAAAGAAGCTTGGAATGGATTACTTCGGACCAACGCAGGACGAGTTCCTGGTGCTGTTCAAGGAAATATCAGGATCGGATGAAAAGCCGAGTTACCATGCCGCTGAAGGTGCAGCAGCTGTACTTTCATATGCTTACGCCATTGAAAAGGCCCAGAGTCTTGATCCGGAAAAGGTTAGGGAGGCCATGAATGATATAGAGTTCATGACCCTCTACGGAGTCTGGAAGATAGATCCTGAAACAGGAAAGCAGATCGGACATGAGATGGTCATAATACAGTGGCAGGGCGGAACAAAGAAGATAATCTGGCCTGAAGCTGCTGCAAATGCAGATCCCTATTATCCTATTCCGACCTGGGAGGAGAAGGATCAGGGCAAGCTTGCCAAACATTAAATCTTTAATTTTTTTGAGGTGAGGAAATGATTGTTTCTGAGCAGTTAGTATCCAATCTGTTTTACGGTGCATTGCTTGGAAGTGTGTATGGAGTAGCAACAATGGGACTCAGCCTGATTTTTGGTGTTTTGAGAATAGTTAATGTGGGTCACGGCGCATTCATCATGCTGGGAGCATTTACAGCTTTCTGGATGTTTACACTTTATTCTGTTATTCCGATTTTGTCCATCCCGATTGCCCTTATCTTCGGTCTGGCTCTCGGTTTTATCATATTCTTTTCAACCATAAAAAGATTGATTGATGCTCCCGAACTCTCAACTCTACTTGCCACCTTTGCAATTGGCATATTCATCGAGGAGGTGGCAAAATTTGTCTGGGGCTCAGACTATGTTGGATTCAGCTGGGATATAGGCACGCTTTACCTTGGACCTGTAACTGTACCATATACAAAGCTTCTTGCCTTTTTATGTTCAGCAATTATTGCGGGACTTCTCTATGTTTGGTTCACAAAAACAAAACTCGGAACAGCAATAAGGGCTGTTGTTGAGGACAGAGAGGGAGCTATGGTCTGTGGCATAAATGTGGGCAGAATCTACTCTGTAAGTTTCGCAATAGGCATTGGTTTGACTGTTCTTAGTGGAGTTTTAGTTACGCTTTTTGTTCCGGTGGGGATAAACGTCTACATGGGTCCAGATTACACACTCAAAGCCTTTGTCATTGCTGTTCTCGGCGGTCTCGGATCTCCCTGGGGTGCGTTCGTAGCCGGGTTTTTATTCGGGCTCTTTGAAAACGGCTCGTACACTCTGCTCGGGCTCATACCGGGTGTTGAGCCTTTCGCCCTGACAAGATTTGTCGCATTTGTATTCCTGCTTATAATCCTGCTGATAAAGCCTACAGGATTGCTTGGAGGTGAGTAAGTCGTGAACATCAGAGCATACAAACCCCTTATACCCATGATCGCCGTTTACGGGGTTCTCATAACAATAGCTCTGACCGTTGATGGGATGTGGCAGCCGGTTGCATATTTCATGTTCTACATAGCACTTGGACAGGCTTTCAACATATTCCTCGGTCTGACAGGTTATGTGGATTTTGGATACGTGGCATTTATGGGGCTTGGAGCGTACGGCATGGGTCTGGCAATTAAAAATTTTGGCCATCTTGGGCTGATCGCACTACCAATTGGAATCTTTCTTGCTGTAATAATGTCAATGCTTCTTTCTCTTGCTGTTGGAGCAGTTGCACTGAGGTTGAGAGGAGCTTACTTTGCAATAGCCACAATCGGTGTTAATGAGGGTTTCAGATACCTTGTGGAAGGTGTGAGACTCTGGGGTGGAACAGAGGGAATGATTCTGTCGGGATTCATGAGAAAGACCTACGGACGGGAAATGACAAACTTCTTCTCAACGTTCCTCTCAGATGTCCTTGTTATTCTGATAGCATTCAGTGCTGCCGTCGTAACCATAGCGATCCTCAACAAAAAAATGGGATATGCCTTACTTGCATTAAGGGAAGATGAGGATGCTGCAAAGGTTATGGGGATAAACGTGACAAAGTACAAGATCATGGCCTTCATAACAAGTGCTGGATTTGCAGGACTTATCGGTGCAACCGCATGGACACTTAAACTTACCTACATCTTTCCGGAGGACGTTTTCAATATAAGCTACACGGTTGAGGCAATAGTCATAGTTATGCTGGGTGGTGCTGGAACCTTGCTTGGACCAATGTTTGGTGGACTCATATACGGCATAATGAAATACTATTTATCGGTGATTTTTCCGGGAATTCAGCTGCTGATTCTTGCACCGATTCTGATTGCAATAGTGGTTGTCTTTCCTGAGGGACTTATCGGTTATATTAGAAAAAAAGCCAGAGATACACGTTTATCTGAATACCTGAGGTGATACCATGGTTTTACTTAAACTTGAAAAGGTAACAAAAAAATTTGGAGGGATTGTGGCTGTAGATTCAGTGGATCTCCAGGTAGAACAGGGTGAAGCACTGGGAATTGTTGGGCCAAATGGAAGTGGCAAAACCACGCTCTACAACCTGATAAGCGGTGTTTACACTCCAGATGAAGGGAGAATAATCTTTGATGGTAAGGACATAACAGGAATGCCCCCTCATGCCAGAACACCTCTCGGACTGGCAAGAACCTTTCAGATTCCAAGGCCATTTGGTTCTGCAACGGTAAGGGAGAACGTTGCCATTGGTGCCATGTTTGGCAGAGCATCTATGGATGTAGAAGAGGCATTGAGGGAGGCTGATGAACATCTGAAGCTCATAGGTATCTACAATTTAAGAAACAAGGAGGCGAAACTTCTCACACCTCTTGAAAAGAGATTTATGGAGCTTGCAAGGGCTCTTGCCATGAAACCAAAAATTCTCCTGCTTGACGAGGTTATGGCTGGGATGCATCCATCGGATATAGAGAAGATAATAGAAACCCTTCAGAAAATCAGAAAAGAGGAACACGTTGCTGTTGTGTCAATGGTGGAGCATCTGATGCATGCAATCACAAAGTTTGCAGAGAGGGTTGTTGTGATGCATCAGGGCAGAAAGCTTATAGAGGGAGAAACTGCAAGAGTTCTGAATGATCCAAGAGTGATTGAGGTTTATCTTGGCAAAAGGGTGGTATGAATGCTCTTTGTCAGGGATCTCGAATCAGGATACGGGGAAATGCAGGTTTTATGGGGGATAAACCTTGAGGTAAATGAGAAGACAGTCACAACCATACTCGGACCAAATGGTTCGGGGAAAACTACCACGCTCAGATCAATATTCGGGCTTAACAGACCGTGGAGGGGCGTTGTGGAGTTTGACAGGATCGATGTTACCTACATGCCACCTCACGCCAAGGTGGAGATCGGAATCACGCTTGTGCTGGAGGGGAGGCATCTGTTTCCATCCATGAGCGTCGAGGAAAATCTGAGACTTGGTGCCTATACAAGGAGAGCTGAAGAAAAAATGGATGATTCAATAGATCTTGTCTACAGTCTTTTCCCTCGCCTGAAAGAAAGGCGGGAACAGAAAGCAGGCACACTGAGCGGTGGTGAGCAGCAGATGCTTGCCATTGGCAGGGCTTTGATGACTGCACCCAAGCTGATTCTGATGGATGAACCGAGTCAGGGACTGGCTCCAAAGCTTGTGGCCGAGGTCTTTGAGACAGTTGAAAGGCTCAGAGAGGAAGGTCTGACGATTTTACTTGTTGAACAGAATGTTTATGCATCCCTTGAAATTTCAGACTATGCTTACGTTCTTGGAGATGGTAAGGTGGTTCTTGAAGGAACGGTCGATGAAATAAGAGATTCTGAGGAGGTTAAAAAAGCATACGTTGGTATCTGATTCCCGGAATTCTGGTTGATATTGGACATCCCGGATATTACTGGAAATGGGAGGAAATTCAAAATGCGATCAGGAGAAATGAGACTTTATGATGGTCAGGAATCCAGTAAAAGGTACATTTATGTGCGGGATGCTTAACAGCTCTGCAAGATGATGAAAGGCAGTCCAGAACATGTCTTTCTATCCTTGCTGATGATGTGCTGAAATACCTGATACCTTTCGGAGAATAATTCTACTCCAATTTTTCCCTGAAAACGACCTTCATACCATTCAGAATAACCCTTCTCTGGCTCTCATCAAGATCCTTTAGGATTTCGTAAAGTGTCTGAATCTCCTGAAATTCTCCCAGTTCTGCCAGTCTTATCATTGCAAGCGGGTTGGGAGATTTGGAAATCTCAGAAAAGACTCTCTCCACCAGTTCAGAATTGAGACCCATCTCCTTAGCGAACCACTTCAACCATTCAACTCTTGACCTCTTAAATGCTGTATCAACAATTTCCTCTTCGAGTTCAAGGAGAATCTTTCCGAGAATAAAATACAGCTCAAGAATTTCCTCCTTTTCCCACCTCTTTATGTGGGCGAATATTGTATCGTCTATTCTCTTCTGGATGTCCCTCATTCTGTATACTATGTACATCAGATCCTCAATACCCTTGCTGAATTTGTATTCCTCGCCCCGTCTTATCTCAGAAATCCATGCCTGTCTGAGGGTTTCATTTATCGTTCTCATATCAAGCTGGAGGAATTCCTTTCTTGTTCTGAACATCTCCTCAAGCTCGAATCTGTTTGGCAGGACTATATCGTTGATGATGCTTGATATTTCAACGAGTCTGGTGAAGAGTATGTAAAATACAGGATTGAAAATGTTTCCAGTTATCTTCAGTTTCACAGCTCTTTTGACAAACTCATCATCGAATATCTCCCTGATCTCTTTTTCAAATTCCATAAATATCCCTTAACCTTGAAAGTTCTTCTCTCTGCTCCATGTAGAGTCTTTTCATTCCTCTCAGCCATTCGTAATGCTCATCCATCCACTCATCCCTCATAACCTCTCCTTCATTGATAATGTTGAGGTTGATGTCGAGTTTTGATCGGCATATCGGACATCTCAGCGATCCATTTTCCTGCCTGAAGATCTCTGAAAGACATACAGGACACTGTCCATCTGATCTTATCCTTCTTCCATTCTTTATCACATCGACAATCACATTAAGTTTTTCAACATTCTCGTTTTTGAGGACCTCTCCAGGAAGGGCGGCGTTTATGCCAACAACAGCAAGTGGCTCAATTCCGAGCACTCTCAGGAATATGTTGTAGGTGTTTGATGCCCATCCTCTGAGGTCTTCAAAACCATACAGATAAACAACTGCCCCCCTCTTGCTTCTGAAGTCTTTGAGATATGGCAGTGCCATGAACATCCTGTCAAGAAGCATCTTGACCTTTCCTGTCAGATCGAGCCAGTAAACGGGTGAGATCAGGAGAACAGCATCGGCATTCTCGATTTTTTCGAATAGCATACTGACCTCATCTTCGATCATGCAGTCCTGTCCAAAGAGGCATGCGTAACACGCCTTACAAGGCTCTATTTTCATATCGGCTACATTAAGAATTTCCATCTCTGCATCAAGGTTCTTTGCTATGTATCTGGCTGCAAGAAGACTGTTTCCCTTTCTTTTAGTTCCAGTTATCGTCAAAATCTCCATACTTAGAGTGGAGAATTCTCAAAAATTTAAGTATTTCTATTCTCCGTAAAAATCATCGTATTCCTCGTAATCTATGTCATCAAATTCGTCCTCAGGTTCTTCAGCGCTTTCTGAAAAGTCTTTTTCAAGATCTTCAGGATCAAATTCCTCATTGGTATCCAGTAGGATGAACCTGCCCTCACCATATAAAAGTACTGAACCACAGAGATCACACTGAATTTCCACACCCTCATAAAGGTCTTTTATGACTATCTCCTCCCCGCAGGAGGGGCAGACTATGAACTTCATTACCTCTCCTGCAAGAACAGATAGATTTAAATTTTTCGATCAGAATTGTGTCTCTTCTTGCAAAAATGTGTCAGCATTCTGTCGATCTGAGAGCCTTGGATGGTGCAGAACCTGAAGCTTTAACAGATGAAAGACAGTTTCATTTCAGCTTTTTCAGCACAGCCTTTTCCGGAATGTCCATATTGATCA
>WAMS01000086.1 GCA_015522195.1 Geoglobus sp.
ACATTCCCCAGAACCTCAGGGACCCTGAGAACAGATGGTTTGGCCTCACAATGAGGATAAGAACCATAGTGTACAACACTGAAAGGGTCTCACCCCAGGAGCTCTCCACCTACGAGGACCTTGCCGATCCCAAGTGGAAGGACAGGCTGTGCCTGAGACCTTCAACAAAGGTTTACACCCAGTCCCTTGTGGCCAGCCTGATAGCGGCTCACGGCGAGGAAAAGGCGGAAGAGATTGTGAGGGGCTGGGTTGAAAACAATCCGAAGTTTATAGACAGCGATACCAGGATAATTGAAACGGTGGCAGCAGGCGGCTGCGACGTGGGTGTGGTGATGCATTATTACCTTGCCAGACTCAAAGACAGAAATCCGGACCTGCCTGTTAATATCTTCTGGGCAAATCAGGAAGACAGGGGTGTGCATGTGAATATTGTGGGTGCAGGAGTAACCAAGTACGCAGAGAACCGTGAAGAAGCGATAAAACTGATAGAGTGGCTCAGCAGTGAGAAGGGACAGAAGTTATTCGCAGACGGAAACTTTGAGTATCCTGTGAATCCACGGGTAGAACCGCACCCCATAGTCAGGGAATGGGGTGAGTTCAAGATGGATCCTATAAATGTGGCAGAGTACGGGATGCTGCAGAAAAGTGCGATAGAGCTGATGGAGAGAGCTGGATATAGATAAGATGTACAGACCTCTGGACGCTGCCGGCGCAATTTCCCTTTTTATATTTTTGCTGGTAGCGGTACCGATTTTTTCAGTCTTGGCAGAAGTTGCAACCCCATCCAAGGAGATATGGCGCAGTATTGGCAAAACACTGCTACCCGATATGATAAAAAACACGTTGCTTCTTCTCGCAGGAGTTGGTATTGGAACCTTTCTTCTCGGTGTCTCTCTCGCATGGCTCACCTTTGCCTACAGGTTTCCGGGAAGCAGGATGTTCGAGATTCTCCTGATCCTGCCACTGGCTGTTCCAACGTACGTGCTCGGTTATGTATACATGGCTACTTTCGACTACGCAGGTCCCGTTCACACTACTGTGAGGCAGCTCTTTGGTTTTACACTACCAGAGATTAGATCAGGCTGGGGTGCCATGACTGTCATGTCTCTGGTGCTGTATCCCTACGTATACATCATGGCGAGGGCTGGATTTTCCCAGATTTCAGGCACGAGCATAGAGGTTTCAAAAATTATAGGATACAGCAGGTTTGAGACACTTATGAAGGCAATCCTTCCCCTCTCAAGACCCTCGCTTGCTGTGGGAATATCACTGGTTATGATGGAAGTGCTCACCGACTTCGCCACTGTGAGATTCTTCAACTTCCCAACCCTTTCCGAAGGGATAATACGGGTGTGGTATGGCAGAATGAACCTGAAGGCTGCCATGGAACTTGCTGGAATCCTTCTCCTTTTTGCACTGGTTCTGGTCTGGCTGGAGTACAGGTTAAGAGGAAGAGCCAGATATTATCAGAGGGGCAGAACAGAGGGGATTAACAAGGAGCGGCTCTCAGGTATAAAGGGTGCTGTTGCTTCTGTCTTCTGCACCACAGTAATCTCTCTTGCATTTGTACTTCCTGTAGTGCAGCTCATCCGGTGGGCTGTGGAAGAAACCTCTGCTCCATCGACCTCTTTCAGGATGTATATGGGGCTTCTATTCAACAGCCTCACTCTCTCTGTCACTGCAGCAATTGCGTGTGCATTTCTCGCCTTGGTTCTGACAGGTGTGCTCCAGAGTGGTGGTAGTAAAAGGTTGCGAAGTATAGGGAGACTCTCTACCATGGGCTATTCAATTCCGGGGGCAGTGATAGGTGTTGGCACACTTGGAGTGCTCTCGTCCTTTGACCGAAACCTGAACGCCTTTCTGGACA
Source organism: Geoglobus sp. (assembly GCA_015522195.1). Taxonomy (GTDB): domain Archaea; phylum Halobacteriota; class Archaeoglobi; order Archaeoglobales; family Archaeoglobaceae; genus Geoglobus. Next base: position 1,868 of record WAMS01000086.1, read on the forward strand.
GTACCCTGGGTATTACCGTGGGTCTTATCACAACAGGTACAGTCATAGGTCTGATTTACGCCTACACCGTCAAGTTTGTAACTGTAACCTACAATTCTGTGGACTCCAGCTTAGAGAGGATGACCCCCAATATCATCGGTTCTGCAAGAACTCTGGGAGCTTCCCGCATCCGGATTCTAAAGGACGTCCAGCTCCCTCTGATAACACCCGGCGTTGCTGCAGGCGCTATCCTGGTTTTTGTCGATGTAATGAAGGAGCTCCCGATAACCCTGATATTAAGACCTTTTGGCTACGACACGCTGTCGGTGTGGGTGTGGCAGATGGCTGCCGAGTCTATGTGGGGTGGAGCAGCTCTTCCTGCCCTTACGATAGTGCTTGTTGGCATGCTTCCGGTGACGTATCTAATGAGAAGAGGAGGTGTTTTGAGATGAAAGTTCAGGTTCTTCTCGAGAATGTAACAAAGAAGTATAATGCCACCAAGGCTGTTGAAGACCTGAGCTTTGAGATTAGAAAAGGTGAAGTATTCTGTCTGCTCGGACCATCCGGCTGTGGAAAAACCACAACACTCCGGCTGATTGCTGGATTGGAAAAACCCGATAGCGGAAGGATTGAAATCGGTGGGGTGACCGTCGCCGGTGAGGGTACCTGGATGCCGCCCGAGAAGAGGAGAGTTGGCATGGTCTTCCAGGATTACGCCCTCTTTCCACATATGAATGTTTTCCAAAACGTGGCTTTCGGGATGAGGAATCAGCAGGAGGTCAGAAAGAGAGTTTTAGAGGTACTGGAACTTATGGGACTGGATGGTATGGAGAAGAGGTATCCTCACGAGCTTTCCAGTGGGCAACAGCAGCGTGTGGCGATTGCCCGAGCACTTGCACCCGAGCCGGAGGTCATTCTCTTGGATGAGCCCTTTTCAAATCTGGATGCTGACCTGAGAAAGCAAATAAGGTCAGATATTAAAAAAATACTCAAAAAAACAGGGATTACAACAGTTTTTGTAACCCATGACCAGGAGGAAGCTTTCTTCATGTCGGATAAAATTGGCGTCATGAGAAATGGGAGGCTGGAACAGGTTGGTACACCTGAGGAGGTATTCCACAGACCATCAACCCCTTTTGTGGCACAGTTCGTTGGTATAGCAGATTTTATCAGCGGAGTTATAAAAAATGGAAAAGTTGCCACACCCATAGGTGACCTTCGGATTGATGCCAGGTTTCCCGAAGGCGACATGGTCAGGGTTTTGATAAGGCCAGATTCCATAGATATACGGGAGGATGAGGATGGGGATGGCGTTGTACTGGAAAGGTTATTTCTAGGAACCCATTATCTCTACACCATCCTCCTGACCGGCGGTGAGAGGCTTAGATGCCTGCGGCACCACAGCCTCCCAATTCCCATCGGTGCAAAAGTCAAAGTAAAGCTCAGAACCCCGGGTATGCCCGTGATTTTCAGGTTACAATCAGACTAACTTAAATGAGATTAAAAAGATGCTGGTTGCAATACTCTGATATGCCTGAAAAAATGGTGTGAACGTCAGGAGCGCTGTCTACAACGCATGTGTACGGCATCTCAAAATCCAAAATCAATGAGTTTTTCTCAGTAGGTAATACCACTCCTTTTTGTTTTTACCTTTGATGGAATCAATAACCTGAAGTTCATCAAAATTCATCTCCCTTTCTTTTGAGACAAATACAATATTCCTGTCTTTTTTCAACCTTGGGAGAAATCTGTTCAGGGCTTTAAGTGCATCTTCAGGCTCAAGCGTCATATCACACAGAATCAAATCCAGCTCTGGCAGTAGAGAGATGTCAAAGGTGAAGGCATCTGCAATGAAAATTTTAACGTTCTCTTTCTCACTTTCTATTTTCCTGAGCTCTCCTTCGAACTCCATGCTGTATTCGATGCCAAAAACCATTTTTGCTTTTTCACTTGTGTAGAGCAGAAATCCACCTGCACTGCTTCCAAGATCAAGAACAACTTCATCTCCGGTAAAGAGATTCCATAGAGCATCCAGCTCCATTAACTTGAAGTATCCTGCAGGATAGCTCCCTGTAAGAACATCTATCTTCTCGTTTCCTTTGACATCATAAGATGGCTTAACCTTTTTGCCGTTTACAAGCACAAATCCCTTTCTGATTGCTGTTTTTGCTCTGCTTCTGCTTTCAAAGTAACCTTTTGCATACAGCCATTCATCAATCCTCATCCCAGAATAACCTCATGTCTTTTTTTACTGCAATTTTCTTACTTTCTGATTTCTCTGTCCACCTTATCCATTCCGCTGGAGCGTTTTTGCTCATGCCGCCATGACTTGTAAGTCTTTTCCTGACCCTCATGAGTATCGGTGTATTCACAGCAACTCCAGCAACAAGAGCCTGACCTTTTGTCAACCCCGGCAGTTCATCAATCATCTCCTTTCCTATGCTCTCAACACTCTTCTTTATGTTCTCCTGGTCTGCTGGATTCACAATTCTCATGATTATCTGAGTCATGCACTGGCTCAGGATGTCGCTGTCAATCTTGGAGGGTCTCTGGCTTATGAGACAAACTCCAAGTCCAAACTTTCTCCCCTCACTGAGAATTGTTCTGAGAACATCATAACTTCTGGAGTCTCTTGATGCAAACCTGTGAGCTTCTTCAATGATGGTAAAAACAGGATACTCAATCTTTTCTCCCTGATTCCCCTTCTCAGCATTGATTCTTGCCTTTAAAATTCGTTTCATCATCGCAGACACAAGAATCTCCTGCTCAAGGTCACTTAATTCTGTTAGCTGAAGTATGCTTGCCTGTCCTGGCTTGAGCAGAGTTTTAAGGTCCATGTGTCTGTAATCGTCTATCAGATCCATGTCCCTGAGATACCTCCTTATCCTCCATATCAGACCGTTAGCTGTGCTTTCTGCCAAGCTCTCAGAGTCTCTGAGCTCTTCAAGCCTCTCTATAATATCGGCAGCCGTGAAGTGTCCCTCAGACAATTCTCGATAAATGGAATTCAGTGTGGCCTCCATCTTCTCACTCAGATTTGGAAGAAGATTTAGCAGTTCATCATACTCAAGCTCGCTCAGCCTGAGCTTTATGTCATTTCTTGAGAAAATTTTAACTGAGGGCCTGTAATCGCCCTCTGTGAACTCCTGAATTCCTTCCACCTCTCTGAGCGTGTGGTACTCACCATGGGGATCAAAAACAAGAACACAGGCTCTGTTGTATGATTTGAGCAACTCTTCGACAATTACTCCTGCAAGATAGCTCTTCCCGCTTCCAGTTCCTGCAAGAATGGCCAGATGCTCGCTCACAACAAGAGACGTGTCGAGTACAACAGGGATGTCCTCTTCTCGGTTAAGAATGTATCCAGCGTGAATGCAGCCCGGTTCACCTTTCTTTTTTTTCATCAAGGCCTGTTCTATAATCTCTTTCTCTGCAAGCCTCACCTTCATTCCAGGTTTTGGTGGTATCCTGGGATTGACAAATCCCATCGCCTCATCGTGATAGCCGAGAATCGAGGCTGTGATTTCGTAGAGATCAAAGTCCTTTCTGACTATCCCTATTGCCTTCAGAATTCTCTCCGGCTCAATGTCAGGGTTTGAGAGGTATACATCAGGAAACTGCCTCACAGGCTTTCTACCCGTTATCCTGCATAGCACTTTCTTTCCATTAAGCTCGTAGTATACAAACTCTCCTGCTTTGAGCTTCTCATTATCGGGAGAAATAAATCTGAATTCATCCTGTCTGTCTGCCGGTCCTTTAACAAGCCCGATTGCACTCATATGTCCACCTCTCTGAGAAGACTGTACTCGATCTCAATCAGAATCATTTCAAGGATGTCTTTCTGGTCTGGAACTATACTCATGAGTCTTCGGACAACATTTCTTGCCAGATCTCTGTCTTTTTTTATCAAAAAGGTGAGGTATGGGATTCTGATCTGATTATCCAGCGTGTGAATTTCGGCAATTTCGTCATTATCCATCACCTGAATCTCCTCTCCGATTCTCACCATTCTGAGAGGGTCGCTTCCATCAATGCTCATAAGGGCATAGAACTTCGTGTAAGTTTTTGCCTCAGTAAGATCCGGCATGAACTTCTTTATCCTTTCAATATCAGCCTTTCCCAAGTATCTGGATATTTCATCTTCCTGCTGGTAAACGTGAGAGCTCAATGAAATTATATCCCCAACCCTGACGAAGGTTCCAATCTCCATTTCACCCTCTGCCTCAAACTCCCTGACAGAGTCAACCTTAACCACCCTCATTCAATCACCTTACTGATAAATTTGAACGATATCCCCATACTCTTGAGAGCTCTTAAAAATGCACTCTTCTCTCTTTCACTAATTTTAGCATAAGAATGGGCCCTTTCAAGTATGTATGGGTAGGCATTTGTTGATCCGAGCCTGGATTCAGCATACACAACCTCAACTATTTCATCGATTACATGCTCACACCATTCAGGTATTTCTATTCTGGCAGGCAGAAATGGGGTCAATTTAAAGTACAGGGCCTTCAGTGGTGTGTCTGTGTTAAGGGGGCTCGTGAACTCGTAAATCTCAAGATAATCTGAAAGAACCATTGAATCGTATATGCTGAAGCCCAGGTCTCTTGTAAAACTTCTGTCAACATACCCTATTACAGGAATTTCAAGCCTTTCCGACTTTTTTAAAAGGCTTTCTATTTCCCTCTGATAGGCTTTTTTCAGAGCTTCGCTCAGTTCTGCTGTGTAAAGAGCCCTCAGACTTCCATCAAAGAAGGCTATGTCAGCTCTCTCTAAATTGTCCTTCATCACCTCGATCTCAAGTCTGAACCTTTCAAAGTCTATGTTTGTGTCCGAGACCACCTTACTTCTGTGAAAGACCTGAAATTCTCCCTTTCCATGATGCAGAATTATTCCTGCAGCCTGTACACCACCAAAAGGTATTCCAAAATCTCTCAAAGGTTGAAGCTGGCTCCCATCAACTCCGAGAACTTTCAGATCGTCAAGAATCTGAAACTCGTTCATCCTTCTGATTTTTCTCTTTTGAACCTTAACCTCAAATTTCTCAGATTTGAGTTTTCTTATTTTCTCCACATACACATCTATGTTTTCAAAAAGCCTTCCGTCAAGGCTCATACCACACTGACCCCATTCTCTTTCCTCACTCTGATTGCATTCTCCACCATCTCCTCAAACGTGTCATCATGGCTTATAACAAAAATCTGCCTGAAGTCCTTTATTCTCGAGATCTGCTGGGCAAAATTTCTTCTCTTTTCAACATCCATGTTCTGGGTTGGCTCATCAAAGAATATCACCGGAATGGATGAGAGGAATTTAAGAAGTGCAAGCCTGACGGCCAATGCAGAGACCATCTGCTCTCCACCACTCATCTGCCTGAAATCAATCTCTCTCCCCATATACTTTGCCCTTATTCCAAAATCCTCTGAAAGTTCGATCTGCCACGAATAGTCATCCATTATCTCACAGAAAATTCTGTTTGCCTCCGCTGAAATTATTCCAGCATAAACCCTTGTAAGCTCAGGAACGGCTTTTCTGAAGAGATCTCTCAGATCTCTGAGAAATTCAAGCTTTTTTTCAAGATTTTTCAGCTCATTTCTAAGGTTGGTAAGTCTTTCCCTGTCCATGATCATCTGCGATATCTCTCTCTCAAGTTTGGTGATCTCCCTCTTAATTGCCTCCATCTCACCTGAAATGCTGCTGATCATGGATGATAATTCCTCTTTGAGTTTCTCAGTTTTCTCATGATCTCTTTCACTGTATTCTGCAGAAAGTTCGCTCAGATTTTTTTCAATCCGACTGATTTTTCTGATCGTTTCCTTAATCTCACCTTCAAGTCCTATGATTTTTTTCTCAACATCCTCTCTTTTTTCTGTTTTTTCAGAAAGTCTCACATACATCTCATACTCCGGCCTTAACCGATGCATCTCTTTTTCTATCCGGGATTTTTCAGACTTCAGATTCTCGTACTCCTGTATGATCTCATCAGAGCCGTCAAGCTCCTTTCTGATTTTCTCCAGTTTTGCAATCATTTCTCTGTATTCTGCTGTATATCTTTTGAGATCATTCAGTTTTCTTGAAACAATGGCAAATTTCTCTTCACTTCCCTCAACTGATTGAAGATCCTTTTCAAGCCTTGATTTTTCCTTTTCAAGACTTTCAATCTTTTCAACCCTCTTTTTCAGTTCCTCAAGTTTTTTCACCTTTTCATCAATTTCGGTCTCAAGCAGCGGAAGTCTTTCTGCCACAGTAGCAAGTGATGAAATTCTCTTCTCTATGTCCTGCCTGACTTTATCCATCTTTTCAAGCATTTTGAGCCTATCCCGTAGCTCGTCAAGCTTTTCTGACATCTCTGCTATTTCTGAATCGTATTTTTCTTTCCTGTCAGCTATTCTGTCGCATGGCTCATCGAGTATGGGACATGCCGCTTCCTCAACTGATCTTCTCAGAGCTTTTAAATCCCCGATCTTCTGTTCAATTCTCGATATAACTTCTATTGTTCTCCTTCTCTTCTCATCCACACCTCTAAATTTTTCGAGCCTTTTCCTCAGCCTTTCAAGTTCCTGCTTTGCAGATCCTGCAGATTTAATTTCATCCTCACCTGTTCTGATCTCTTTTTCAATCCTTCTGATAAACTCTTCAAGGGTTTTTTTCTCAGCCAATGCTTCATTGATCGTTCTAATCCTATCTCTAACTTTTTTTTCTTTCTCAGCCTTGACTCTAAGTTCTTTGTAATCTTCTACCTCTTTTCTGAGCTCTGAAATCTCATGTTTCAAGAAGAGAAGCTTTTCCCCAATCAAATCATGCTCTCTCTTTTTCTCATTTATGGAATTCACAGTCTTTTCAAGAGTGTCAAGCCTTTCCCCAACTGTTTCCATTGCTTTTTGAAGTTTCTGGTATCTGATGTAACTTTCTTTCAGTTCTGAAAGTGCTTTTTCAGCTCTTGCAATTTCAGCTTTTTCTTCCAGAAGTTCCTTAAGCCGTCTGTCAAGCATGTTCTTTCTGCTTTCAAGAAGTTCTCTCTCATTTTTGAGATCCGATATCTTTTCCCTGATTCTGTTCAGTAAATCGAGTCTCTCCTTGACCTCACCAAGTCTGCCTTCAATTTCTTTCTTACCCCTTTTCAGCTCGTCAATTCTATTTCTTTTTTCCGAGTGCTCTTTTTCCATCCTTTCAAGCATTTTAAGCCTTTCCTCTATTCTGGATATTTCAATCTGAATCTCATTTATCCTGGTTTCAAGAAAATTCTGGTATTCTCTGCTTTTTTCAAATGCTCTGTCATACTTCTCAATTCCAAGAAGAGGTGAAAATACAGCCTTTCTTGATCCGGGAGGTAGAAGAAAATGTGCTGTTACGTTCCCCTGATTTACACCTACAGCATTCTCAAATATGACTTCGGGATCCATTTCAAGCCTGAAGTGCTCCATTATCCATGATCTAACATCCCTGACTCCTTCAGCAATTCTGCCAAGTTCCACATCCTCAACAAAGTATTCAGACGTCTTCCCACCATCAATCCTCCTTACAATCCTGTAAATTCTCCCATCAGAAGGGCTTTCAATTCTTACTCTAATCTCAGCCCTTCTTTCCCCTCTCCTTACAAAATCAGATATGCTGTATGGCAGATGATTGAACAGAACAAAACCTATGGCTTCAAGAATCGTTGACTTTCCAGCTCCATTCTCTCCAATGATTCCGTTGAGTCCCCTTGTGAACTCAATTTTCTGTGCCCTGTAGCTCTTTATGTTTTCCAGGTAAACTTCAAGAATCATTTAGCCTCCCACCATCTCCACTCCTCTTCATCCTCCTGACTTTCACCTCTCCCGTCATCATCCTCAACTTGTGATTCTTTTTTAACCTCCTTCAAAGCATCTCTCATTTTTTCAGATAGTATGTCTGAGATCAGTACATCCGCATCTTCAGTATTTCCGGCAGAGAATATCTCTCTTAACCTCAGGACCTCCTCACTCATGTCCTCATACCCCATTCCCTTAAGGATTGAAGAGATAACATTCCTCTCAACCCTTATCCTGTCTGAAAGATTTACATTTACAGCCTGAAGAACTCCCGAAGCATAGTTCACCTGAATTCTCAGTACCAGCGGGTCAAAAATCTCTCTTGCAAGCTTTTCAACCTTTTCCCTGTCAATGTTCTTTTCTGCATTGATTCTTACATGAACAATTTCACCTGCATTTCCTTTTTGTTTCAGAAATTCGTCTCTGATCCTTGAATAATCTGAAAAATTCACATTGACAATCCTGAAAGTTCTCGGAGTGTAAAAGGAGCTCTCATGGGAGTAATGTACACCGTCATCAATTTCAGCAATAAAAATACCTCTTTTAAATGAGTATTCGCTCAAATCACAGCTCTCAAGACTTCCCGGGTTGAATATGAAGTCATTCTCAACATACATTTTGTGGATATGACCGAGAGCAACGTAATCGATTCGATCTCTGAACCGGTAAAGATGGGATGAGTTTATGCAGCCATACATGTCAATGTACCCTTCAATTCCAAAATGAGACATGAAAATTGTATTTTCACCCTTTTCAACTTTCATCAGAAAGTCCTGAATTATTTGCTCGGTAAGCATACCGTAATATTTAAGCCCGTAAATTCTTGCATCGCCAATTTCAAAGTAAGAGCCTCTCTTCCCATCCCATTCTTCCACAACAGGTTTTCCATTGTCAAAATGGGGCTTAAGATTTATCAGATGTCCTTGACTGCTGAGATAGTCTATCCAGGTATATCTTTCCCTGAAATATGTTGAATCGTGGTTTCCTTCAATGGCTATAACCGGAACGTCACATTTTTCCAGAACAAGAACTGCCTGCGCAAGAGTCACAGGATCCATTTCGCTTTTCTTGTGGAAGAGATCTCCGGCAACAAGAATAAAGTCCACATTTTTCGAAAGCGAGAACTCAACAGCTCTTTTGAAGGCATTGGCAAAGTCAATTGCTCTCTCCTCACTGCCGTACTGCCTGTACCCGAGATGTGTATCAGCAATATGTGCAAACTTCACATCGATCTTTAATTGAGAAATAATATTTACCATTTCCCCTGAAGGGAAAGTAAAACTGACGGAGAGAAAATATTGAAAAATTAAAGCTCTGCTTCAAAATCATCCACAGTATATGTGAACTCCATGAAACCTCTGTTTTTCAGGACCTCTCTCGCCAGAACCCAGTAAACCAGTGCAAGAGCCTTCCTACCTTTGTTATTTGTTGGGATAACAAAATCAATATTTGCAATGCTGTTGTTAGAGTCGCAAAGAGCAATGACAGGGATCCCTATATCTGTTGCCTCATCTACTGCCTGAGAATCAATTGCAGGATCTGTTACAACCACTATTTCTGGCTCTCTGTATTCCTGAATTGCTGGATTTGTCAGTGTTCCTGGAACGAACCTGTCTATCACAAAATCTGCCCCTGTAACCTTTGCAAACATTGTAACAGGTTTCTGTCCGTACTGTCTGGCCGCAACTGCCAGTATCTTGGATGGCGGGTATCTTGCAAGCATCTTTCCTGCAAGTTTCAGCCTTTCATCCAGAATTCTTATATCCAGGACGTAAAGGCCATCTGGTCTGACCTTGTAGATGAATCTCCTCATGTCCCCCGTTTTTACCTGGGTGCCTATGTGAACTCCGGCAGCGAGATATTCGTCTGGAGGGATCAGGTACTCATATCCCTCTTCAGCCTCCCTTATCATTCCTTCTCTCTCTTTCACCATTTTCACCACCTTATTTCAGCCATTCTTGACTCTATCATCTCCTCAATCCTGATGAGTTCGTTGAGCTTTGCTGTTCTTTCTCCCCCAACCACACCAGTTTTTATTAATGTTGCGTTGAAGGCAACAGCCAGATGAGCAAGAGCTGAATCCTCTGTCTCTCCACTTCTGTGAGAAACAACAACATCACATCCACTTCTCCTTGCGAGGGAGACAGCATCTGCTGTATCCGAGAGTGTCCCTATCTGGTTGGGCTTTATTAAAACAGTATTTATAGAGGAGAGCTCAACTGCCTTCTGGATTCTTCTTACATTTGTCACAAGGAGATCGTCTCCACAGATCATTGCCTTGACCTGAGATGTTAACTCGGCAAATCCTTCAAAATCATTTTCATGGAGTGGATCTTCGACGTAGAGAAGATTGTACCTGTCCACAAGCTCTGCAATGCGCTGAATCTGTTCCTCTCTGCTGAGCTTTTTGTTTTTGTAAACATAACACTCCCCATCATAAAGTTCTGTGGCAGCAACATCAACCCCAATTCTGATCTCCACACCATGCTCATCCTTAATCCTCGTGACCGCCTGACTTAAAATCTCAAAGGCCTGATCATCTGTTATCTGAGCAGCCCATGCTCCCTCGTCTCCTTTTGCAAAGAACAGCCCCCTCTCCCTCAATATTTTTTTGATTTCGCCATGGACTCTTGTGTTTATATACTGGGCCTCGAAGAATGTCTTGGCTCCAGTGGGAATTATCAGAAACTCCTGAATATCTGTTGATCCTTCAGCATGTCTTCCTCCACCTATGACGTTTCCGAGTGGGTAGGGGAGAGTTTCAGCAAAAATGCCAGAGAGATACTGAAAAAGTGGAATCTTAAGGGATCTTGCGGCAGTTTTTGCGCATGCCATGCTTGCAGTTATGGCAAAATTGCCGCCGATGCCTGAGAAATTCTCTGTTCCATCCTCCTCTCTCAGGACCCTGTCTATTTCCCTCTGATCATATACGTCAAGACCAATAAGAGCTCTTGAAATCCTTTCTTCTATTTCATCAATTTGAAAGGGGTCAACGGCAACTGCCTCCTCACTGCCAGTTGAGGCACCTGCCGGTGCGATTGCCCTTCCTGAGAAGCCCTCTGCAAAAACCTCACACTCAACTGTCGGGTTGCCTCTGCTATCAAAAACAATTCTGTAAATAACATCCTCAATTATCATTCAATCCACCTCAGAACAGGTCGTGTCTCTGCAACCAGACAAAGGCATCTCTCCTCCTCCTTACGGTTATGGGAACTGCACCCCTTTCAAATTCCTCCTTTGCAATGTCAAGTGGATTTTTTGCAGTCGTTTCAATGAGAACAGGTGCCCCCATTGCAATCTGCAATGCTCTCGCACCGATAATCCTTGCTTTCTCAAATCTTGTATATTCAAACGGAAATATTTTTTTCAAATATCATCACCCCTTTTAGTGGGGCCGCCGAGATTTGAACTCGGGTCACGGCGTCCCGAACGCCGCAGGATAACCAGGCTACCCCACGGCCCCATGATACCGAGCAAATTCCTTCAACACAGACTTGTAAGTCAGAAACATCCTTCTGCAGCAGTATCTCGTCACTCCAATCTCGTCAAGAGCTTCCTTTGGTGATTTTCCTGAATCGATCAATTGCTTGTAATCCTCATATTTGTGGGCTATAACGGCACCGCATGTGAAGCATCTAACCGGAAACATGGAAAGTTCACCTGTATGATGTCTGTCTCCTCTTTCTTGCCCCTCTTCCACCTTGTTTCTTTGGTTCCTTTCTTCTCACATCGTTGACAAGAAGAGTTCTGTCGTACTCGAGAAACATCCTTTTGAGCTCCGGATCCCCTGAAAACTCAAGCAAAGCTCTTGCAATTGCTGTTCTTACAGCTTCAGCCTGACCCATCACTCCACCACCCTCCACCTTTACATCAATGTCAACATGATTTGCGAGGTCCTTTGCGATCATCAGAGGCTCCATTATCTTGAATTTTATCATCTCAGGCTGAACGATCTCAACCGGGACTCTGTTTATTCTTATTCTTCCTTTCCCGGGCCTTGCAGTTGCCCTGGCAACTGCTGTCTTTCTTTTACCGCTTGTTACAATAACCTTCATGCTCCCACCTCAAAACCGAGATATCTGCTTACATCCTCAAGGAAAACATATCTTTCAGACTTTGAAACCCTCTCGTACAGTGCCTCCTCAACCCTCTCAAACTCTCTGCCCTTCAGCTCATCAGGAATGCCAATGAAAACCCTGAGCCTCCTGAAAGCCTCCCTACCTCTTTTTGTTTTCCATGGAATCATCCCCCTGACAGTTCTCTTGAATATTTTCTCAGGGTGTCTTGGAAAGTAAGGGCCCTTTTCCTTGCTACCTCTGTCGTACTTCTCCTTGTATCTTTCAAACACGTTTTCAGGATTTCCGGTAATGATTGCCTTTTCAGCATTCACAACAACTATCTTTTCTCCCTCAAGCAGTCTCTTTGCTATGTAACTTGACAGTCTGCCAAGAATATGTCCTGAGGCATCTATAACCCTGTACTCATCACCGAGAGTCTTCAAAACCCTCTCAATGTTTACACTCATTCAACCACCTCATACAATAATCCTGACCTTCTTTCCCCCAGGATTCTGTTTTACTGCATCAAGAAAGCCTATGCACCTGCCTCCAGCTCTCTCTATCTTCTCCCTTGCACTCCCGCTGAACCTCCATGCTGCAACTGTCAAAGGCTTCGAGAGCTCCCCTGATCCGAGAACCTTTCCCGGGACAAGAACCATTTCTCCCTCTCTGCCGTATCTCTCGAGCTTCCCAACATTGACCTCTGCATAATTCCTGAGAGGTTTTGCAAGTCTTTCTGCAATCTCCTTCCACACCTTCGCGTCATTTTCAGCAGATGCCCTCAGCAGATCATCTATCAGCCTGACAAGGTTTGGATTTGTTTTTCTCCTCTGCAATCTCCTTATCCTGCTCATCTCCAATCACCATTACAGCCAGCCTTTCAGCCTGATGGTAAGGTTATTTAAAAGTATCTGCCAGAAGAGGGTTTCGAAATATAAGGATTGTGTTGGTGTCAAATTGTTCGGTAATTAAATCTGCTTCATCCCATGCACGTCTTCATACCACGCCACAAAGGCCAGTGTTTCCTTGATAATTTCCAGAGATGCTGATTTTCTCGATGCAGTCAGGAATGTAATCAGAATATCTTGCAGATTTACCTTCAGAATTTTTTAAAATCCATTCAGAGGCAGCACAATAAAAAATTAATAGATCTGCCAACAACAAATAAATGTGATAACAGGAATCGGTCCTGCTCTTGTCGATAGAATATGCATGATTGATGAGTTCCCTGAAAGAGGTGGACATGCTGTTGTCAAAAAAGTGGAAAGACATGCAGGCGGTGCTGCGGGAAATGTTATGTTCGGACTTGCCAGGTTCGGGGTTAGGACAAGATTTGTCTCCACAATTGGAGATGACGGTGACGGAATCTTCTACAGAAATGAAATGGAACGAGCTGGAGTTGAGTGCTTTTTCATGATCGTGGAGGCAGAAACTGGCAGGGTTGATGTTTATGTCGACAGACATGGGGAGAGGACTTTCTTTGTTTATCCAAACGCATCAGGAATGTTCTATCCATTTCTGAGAGAAAGAGATTACAGATGGGGGGAGTTCTTCTATCTCGATCCATTTCCCTCTGATAAAAGCCTTGAGGCTCACATTGAAATAGCAAGAAATGTCAAGAAGTTCAACAAAAGGGTGATCCTCAATCCGGGATACCCTTACTCAAGACTCGGGATAGATGGTTTGAGAGAGCTTTTGAGACATACAGACATCATTTTCCTGTCTCAGGATGAATACGAGATGCTTAAAGGGGCTGAAAAATTTGTGGAGCTTGCAGTAATAACAAAGGGCTCAGAGGGGAGCATGGCAATAAGAGATGGGGAAGAGATTCACACCAATGCCTTCAGGGTTAAGGTGGTAGACACAACAGGAGCGGGGGATGCATTTGCGGCAGGTTTTCTCTACGCCTACATGAAAAAATTTGATCTTGAAACGTGCCTTCTTGCCGGAAACTTTGTTGCAGGATACACAATACAGAAAATTGGAGCGAGAGCCTTTCCAGAAAAAAGAGAAATTGATGATTTTTTGAGGAATTACTCAAAATGATCCAGTGAAGAGTTCAGAAAGCTCCCCTCATACTTTCTGAGAATTCCAAACCTGTAATCGTCCAGAATCACCTCCTTCACAGCGTCAACAGGAACGTCAAGCTTTATCTCCCTGGTTCTCCCATATCTTCCCTTTGATATCACTATAGAGTTTATTATTCCCAGCATGTCAAGCTCAGATATCAGATCGCTGACTCTCCTCTGGGTTAGAACATCCATTCCGATCTTTCTGCAGAGGGATCTGTAAACTGCAAAAACCTCTCCAGTTGTGAACTTTCTTTTTCCACTGTTGTTCAGGAGGATCATGGCATAAAGCACAATCTTGCTCTGGTTAGGCAGGGTTTTGACAGCCTCAACAACATGGTCGCATTCCATTTTCCTTACCGCCTCCCTGACATGCTCCCTCGTTATCTTCCCTTCCTGGTTTGATTCTGCAATCTCCCCGCTTATTCTCAGGAGATCCAGAGCTTTTCTCGCATCTCCATGCTCATGAGCTGCCAGGGCGGCACAGTATGGAATTACACCCTCATCAAGAACACCATCATAAAACGCAAGCTCTGCCCTCTGGGCGAGTATGTCTTCAAGCTGTGTGGCATTGTATGGAGGAAATACTATCTCTTCCTCGCTTAGAGAGCTGAGAACTCTCGGATCCAGGAAATTCTTGAATTTCAGATCGTTTGAAATTCCTATCAGACTAACCCTGGCATTGTTCAGTTCAGAATTTATCCTCGAGAGATTGTAAAGCACATCATCTCCTTTTCTGACAAGCTTGTCAATTTCATCCAGTACAATGATTATGGTTTGATCCTTCCTGTCTATCGCATCCTTCAGCTCCTCGTAAACCTGATCTGTCGGCCACCCGGTCATCGGAACGTTTTTGCCGAGAACCTTTGCCAGAGTGGCAAGAACACGGTACTGGGTGTCTATTATCTCACAGTTCAGATAATGAACGTAGCAGTGTGCATCCATCTTTTTTCCGGCATCCTCAAGCTGTCTCCCCACGAATTTTACAGTAGCTGTCTTTCCCGTTCCGGTTTTCCCGTATATGAGTATGTTTGACGGGGTTTCTCCCTGCAGTGCAGGAAGGAGAATGGATGCAATTGATTCAATCTGCTCCTTTCTGTGGGGCAGGTATTCAGGGGTGTACGAGTGCCTCAGAACATCCCTGTTCTTGAAAATCTTCGGTTTTCTGAGCATTTTCTCGAAAATATTACTGTCAATCATAGAAACACCTCTGAATCAAGAAGTATTTTACCTACCACACTCATCTTTAATAATTTTTTGATTCCCAGCGCCTAAACATTCGAGGATTTTTAATTTAAACCCTTTTATCTGGAAAATTTATTTAATGTCTCAGCCCCCTCACCACCTCCACTATCTTCGGCATGACCTCTCCAGCCTTCCCATGAATCACAACATCAAAAATACCATCAGCATGGGTTCTCTCCGTGTTCACAATAATGAGCCTTGCACCTGATTTCTTTGCATAAATGGGCAGATTTGCAGCAGGATACACCACAAGAGATGATCCAACCACAATGAATACATCACATTTTCTGCTTTCTTCTATTGCCGAGGCAAGCACATTTTGAGGCAACTGTTCACCGAAAAGCACAACTCTTGGCTTTAGATAAGGACTTCCACAACTGCACCTCACATTCTCATCCCTCTGGAGAATTTCCTCAATATCATCCCATCTGTAGGTCTTTCCGCAATCAAGGCAATCAACCATCTCCATGGATCCATGAAGCTCGTAAACAACCCTGCTTCCTGCTCTCTGATGGAGCATATCAACATTTTGTGTGATAACTGCCTTCACAATCCCCATCTTTTCGAGCTCTGCAATCCCATAATGGGCCGGATTCGGATGAGCCTTTTTCTTCAGTAAAAGCTCTTTTGAAAAATTCCAGAATGCATCAGGATTCCTTCTGAACCCGGCTATTGATGCTACCTCCTCAGGATCGTACCTCGACCACAGCCCATCTTTTCCTCTAAAGGTGGGAACTCCACTCTCAGCAGACACTCCGGCTCCGGTAAAAACAACCGCATGTTTTGCATTTGCAATTATTTCTCCAGCCATCTGAATTTTTTCATCAATTCCCCACATTGATCGAATTTATTCAGTTAAAATTTATAACTATTTTGAGATTGAAAAAAGAGCTATTCTTTCCCTCACAAGAAGGTCAAGTTTTTCCCATCCTGTTATTTTTATTTCTTCCTCTTCAATACCATAAAACTCAGCAATTCTTCTCAGCTTTTCCCTGTCTGTTTTCAGGACACTGCATTCTCTGAAATTATGGTCATGGAGGAAATCCTGACATGGGCTAAGCTCCACAACAACAACCCTGTTTAAGCCTTCCTTAAGCCCTGCCCTGACAGCCTGATTTATCTGCCTTGTTGCAGAAAAATGGAGTAAAATCTCCATTGAAAGATTCTTCGAAACTCTCTTTCCCCTTTTCCACGAGTCTGTTGCTTTTCTTACAGCAAACTCAACAGTATCGGTGCTGAGCACGTAGTCTGCATCGATAAAAACACATCCTTCAGGGATTTTTTTCAGAAAACTCCTGAGATTCTTTACCTCAATTGTCCCGCAGTGCAGATTCATAAAACCCTTGTAACAGACTCCATTCTTATTCCCCTGTCAGTTATGTCATACCTGAATATTGACTTCGGAACAAGGGTTCTCTTGAGCTTTATGACCTTGAGTCTTCGCTGTATCTCAGTCTCGGCCTCTCTTATGCTGAGCTCTATAATTCCATCCACAACCTGCTTTACAGCTGTTTCAAAGCTTGGTTCGAACATTCCCTTTGTGAATAAAACAACAATAACGGATTCGTTTTTCCTTGCACTTATTGCCATGGATTCAAGCATATTGAGCACGGTCTTTCTGTCGTAATCCTCTGCAAAGTATCCGAGATTATTGATGACTGCTCTCCTGTAATCCTTTGCACATTCCGTAATGACCCTGTTGTAGGGATCTCCGGAAAGGGTCAGGCTTTCTCTCAGACCTATGCTACCAACTCTCGCTCCCATGAAATCAAGAAATCTCACATTTTCCAGATCATTCTCATTTATCTTAAGGTAGAGGATCATGCTCTCCTTGATTTCCTCAGCAGTATCATTGGTGGAGACGTAAAGGGATCTGTCTCCATTTTTTATACCCTCGTGAATGAAGTGGTAGGAGAAAACTTCAGCTCCAGCTCCGGGATCTTCTATCATAAGAACAACACTACCTGCAGGAAAACCACCACCAAGCTGAGAATCAAGATTGAGAATGCCAGAAGGTACCCTCTTCATGTCATCACCACCACTATTAACCCACTTAAATTTATAAACATTTCCGGTTAAAATTCTGCAATGGAAGTCAGATTTAACAGAGATGGGCTCGTACCTGTAATAGCTCAGGACTCTGAAACAAAAGAGGTTCTGATGCTGGCGTATGCTAATGAAGAAGCACTCAGAAAAACTGTAGAAACAGGAAAAGCTCATTACTTCAGCAGAAGTAGAAAAAAACTCTGGATGAAGGGTGAAGAGTCTGGAAATGTACAGGAAATCGTTGAAATAAGGATTGACTGTGATGGGGATAGTGTTCTTTACATTGTGAGGCAGCATGGCAATGCCTGTCACACAGGAAACCGCACATGCTTCTTCACAAAACTGGAGGGCTGGGAATGAGGTACGTTATTGATACAAGCGTAATAGTGGATGGCAGAGTTACAAAGATGATTGAAAACAGAGAATTGACCGGAAGCATAATAATACCTGAAGCCGTCATTGCTGAACTTGAGGCCCAGGCCAACTTCGGCAGAATGACAGGCTTTCAGGGTCTTGAGGAGATAAAAAAAATAAGAGAGATGAGTAAAGAGCTCGGGATCGATGTTGTTTTTCTCGGTTCAAGACCAAGTCTCGAGCAGATAAGACTTGCAAAGGGAGGAGAAATTGACAATCTGATCAGAGAGATCGCTGAAAAAGAAGACGCTGTTCTTGTTACAGGAGATAGAATCCAGTATACGGTAGCCACTTCCAGAGGAATTTCTGCAATTTATCTTAGGAGAGAGGTTGTCGAACCTGAAAAAACAAGAATAATGGAGTTCTTTACAGAGGATACTGCCAGCGTCCATCTGAGAGAGGGCGTGCCTGTGTACGCAAAAAGGGGTAAGATAGGTGATTTAAAACTTGTCAGAGTTACGGAGAAACCCCTCAGACTCGAAGAACTCAGAGCAATAGCCCACGAGATACTTGAGGCCGCATCTCAGGATGAAGACAGCAGTATTGAGATTGAAAGAAGGGGAGTCACGGTTGTTCAGCTGAAAGAGCTGAGAATCGCAATTGCCGAGAGACCATTCTCAGACAGAATGGAGATAACAGCAGTCAGACCGATAGCGAGGGCATCACTTGACGATTACGGGATAAGTGATGAGCTGAAAAGAAGGTTTATCGAGAGGCAGAGAGGTATACTGATTTCAGGACCTCCGGGAGCAGGCAAGTCGACATTTGCTGCCAGTGTTGCCAACTATCTGATGGAAAACGGATTTATGGTGAAGACAATGGAGAGTCCAAGAGATCTGATGGTGAAGGATGAAATTACACAGTATGCACCCCTTGAGGGAGATATGAGCCTCACAGCAGATGTGCTCTTGCTTGTGAGGCCAGACTACACAATCTACGACGAGGTGAGAAAGACCTGTGACTTTCAGGTTTTTGCTGACATGAGACTGGCCGGAGTGGGAATGATAGGCGTTACCCATGCAACAAGAGCAATAGATGCAATTCAGAGGATGATCGGAAGGGTTGAGCTTGGAGTAATTCCCCAGGTTGTTGACACGGTTATTTTCATAGACAGGGGAAGAATTGAGAAGGTTTACGAGCTCAGCTTCACGGTTAAGGTTCCCCACGGAATGACCGAGGCAGATCTTGCAAGACCTGTCATAGAGGTGACGGATTTTGAGACCAAGAAGGTTGAATTTGAGATATACACCTACGGGGAACAGGTAGTTGTGATGCCAGTTGAAGGCGAAACAGAGAACAGACTTGTTGCCTACGCTGTTGATAGCAAGATAAGGGACATTGTGTCTGTTTATGAGATAAGAGCTGTCAGCAACAGAAAGGCAGTGGTTTACGTTCCTGAGGATGAGATTCCCCATCTGATAGGAAGAAAGGGTAAGCGGATAAAGATGATAGAAGATGAGCTTGGAATAAGCATTGACATCGAACCCATGAAGATGGAAAAAATCAACGAAACTGTTGCAGTTGTTGAGGAGAAGGGAAAGCATTACGTAATTCATGCTGATGGATTGCAAGGCAAAAGTGTGGATGTTTATGCAGGGGATAGCTATCTGCTCACCGCCGAGGTTGGAAAAAGGGGAATAATAAGGGTGAGAAAAGACAGAGATGCAGGAAAGGCGATCAGGCTTGCTCTGGCAAAAGGAGAGAAGATAAGGTTGAGATATTGATGAAAGAAAGATATTTACTTGGAATTTTCTACATCATGACGGGGATAATTGCCCTTACAATGTCCACACCATTTTCAGAGGCGGGAATGCAGGCTTTCGAAGACACGTCAGATATTTCAAACTCACTCTACTACATTCTGATGATTCTCGGATTTACAGCGGTTATTCTTCTTATCATAAAGTTCAGAAAATCTCTGATAAAGCCCCTCTTCTACTTGCTTCTCCTAATAACCTACTTCTACGGCTTTCTTCCATTTATCGGGATCATGTCGGTAATTCCGTCTCTGATACTCCTCTACCTTCTCATAAAAACAAGACACTGGGCAATCATCAATCTGTCAGCAGTGATAATCGGTGCAACCGTCACATCGATATTTGGCATAAGCATGGAGCCCATCCCGGTTATGATCCTTCTGTCTGTTCTGGCATTGTACGATTACGTGGCTGTTTACAAAACAAAACACATGATCACGCTTGCAGACAGCATTTCTGAGATGAGAATTCCAGTTGTTTTTATCATTCCGGGAAAGGAGAGGGATGCCATAATGGGTGTCGGAGATGCTGTGATGCCCAACATCCTTGTGGTTTCTGGATTTGTTTTTGGGAACTGTTTTCTGATTCCACTGGTTACCTTTGTTTCAGGGATCGCCGGACTTTATTTGCTTCTGAGAATGGTTGAAAAGAGCAATGAAGCTCATCCAGGATTGCCAATACTGAACTTCTCAGCCATTGGTGGCTATCTTCTCGGACTTGGTTTCTGCCAGATTTTTTAAAAGATTTACGAGGTCATCTATTCCCTCCCCCGTGTACACAGAAACAGCAAGTCTGTCTCTCCTGTCATGAAGGTCGGACTTGCTGTAAATCTCAACAACAGGAACATCGAAATTGTTTTTTATTTCGAAAAGAAGGGAAAACTGTTTTTCAAGCTGAAATCCACATGTTTCAGTTGGATCAATGATAAAAACAATTGTGTCTGCCAGATGTCTCAGTGCAAGTATTGCCCGCTTCTCAATTCTGTTTCTCTTTTCAATGGGCCTGTCAAGGAGGCCCGGAGTGTCTATGATCTGAATTCTACCCCTTCCGTGATCAACGTATCCCACGTAGATCTTTCTTGTTGTAAAGGGATAGCTTGCAATTTCAGGTTTCACTGTGGATATGGCTGAAACTATGCTTGACTTCCCGACATTGGGATAGCCAGCAAAAACAACAGTGAAATCAGAGCTTAAGGTTGGAATCTCTCTCATCTTCTGTTTTGCCTCGTTGAGAAATCTGAGCTCGTCATCAATCTGCTCTATTATTGACGCAATTCTACCATAAGTAGCCCTCAAAACAGCATCTGGGTCCTGTCCACCTTTTATCCTTTTGATGCTCTTCGTTATAATTTTCTGAGTCATGGAATTCGCCCATTTGAGTGATGCAAGACTTTTCTTGATCTGTCCAACTCCGGCAATTGCATCAATCATCTCTCTGTAAAATGAGTCCAGATTGTCGTAAGACGGGTGTTCGGAGACTATTCTGCTGAAATAATTTTCAAGGACATTTGAAATCGTTGAAAGTTTGTTAAGAGCTTTTTCTTTTCTGTTTCTTCCCGTAACCTTCGATGCCCTTCTGAATGCCTTGTCTATCAGTTCCTGGGATGTGAGCACTGTTGGAAGTTTTTTGGGGTTGAATGTCATTACTGTAAAGACTGAAGGTTTTGTTTAAAACGTTATTCCGATCAAAAGCTGAAATCTGTTTAATTCTGGAAAAATATATAAACTATTTCGATGAGTTGAATTGAAAAGGAGGGATAGAAAATGGAGCTTGAACTCACCCAGATTCAGAAGGACATCCTTTACGCTCTTGTAACAATATACAAAAACAAGGGAGGTGGAAGTGTAAAGGGAGAAGAAATTGCAGAGCTTATCAACAGAAATCCCGGAACTGTAAGAAATCAAATGCAGGCTCTTAGATCCCTTGGCCTTGTTGAAGGAGTTCCAGGACCAAAAGGAGGATACAGACCTACTTCAAAAGCCTATGAGCTTCTCTCAATAACCAGCTATGAGGAATCGGTAAAGGTTCCGGTTGTTGTCAATGGTGAGCCACAGGATGATCTTTCTGCTGAAGAGATTGATTTTCCGACCCTCTCCCATCCAAAAGTGTGTCAGGCGAGGATCAGGATAATCGGAAACATAAGAAAAATATCTCCAAATGACAGAATTGTTGTAGGTCCCACTCCTGTAAATGAGCTCATGGTCTTTGGAAAGGTTGTGGGAAGAGATGATACAGAAAATACGGTGGTGATTGACATAGAGAAAATAGTGGCTCTTCCAAAGGAAACTGTTGGAGAGTACATGTCCACTCCCGTTCACACAGTAGATGCAGATGATGACGTGGAAAACGCTGCAAGGGAACTGGCAGAGAGGGAGATATACTGCATGCCTGTTGTTAAAGAAGGAGAATTTGTCGGGATATTCACCTTAGATCACGTGGCAGCCGCAATAAAAGATGGTAAGCTCAAAGGAAAGGTTCAGGAAGTGATGAGACCGAAGATAGTCTCAGTTGAGAAGGACATAACGCTTGGAGAGGCTCTGAGAATAATGAATGATGAAAACGTAAGAATTCTTGTTGTTAAATCGGAAGGAAAGCCAGTTGGTGTGATAACCGACCAGAAGATTCTGAGACAGATCGCTCCGGATCAAGCAAAAATCGCTCCCTGAATTCAATCACTTTTTTCCTTTATCTCGTCTGAGGTGTAATAGTTGTATATTGCGGTAAGTAAGGCCGCAAGCATTGGGGTGAGGAAGAAACCACTAACCCCTGCAACAAGCCCACCACCTATGAACGAGACCATGAGAACAAGTGGATGGACTTTTGACGTGTATCCCACAAAGTACGGTCTCAGAACGAGCTCAGGGATTATGTAGAGAAATACACCTCCAACTGCCAGAAACCAAGCTGCCTTAAGAGGGTCTGAGAAAAAAAGATAAATGGAAACAGGAAGTATCACCATCCATTCTGCAAAAACCGGGATCAGTGCGGCAAGAAACATGAGACCACTGAGGAGAGGGGCATACGGAATCTCAAAGTAAATAAAATACGGGATTGATGCTATGCCTATGAGAAGAGCCGCAACAAAATTTCCAAACCAGAGATTTGTGAACGTCCTGTCAAGCTCGTCAAAAAAACCTCTTGCTGATTCGTCAACAAAAATTGCTCCGATGATTCTGTCAGCCACCCTCTTACCATCGAGAATTGAATAAAAACACACAATTGTGGAAATAAAAAAATTCATGATAAAAAATATAAATTTTGTTGTTATGTTGACTGCCGTATCGCCCAAGCTTTTGTTAACAAACGCCAGAAACTGATCAAAAAGGGGTTTGACTATTGCAGCTGTTTCAGGGTCAAGCTGTGATATGAAGGTGTTCAAGTGCATAACATAATCCTGGAGATTTTTGAGAATTACTATAAGCTGGGAAACACCCTGGAAAATGCCGTAGAAAAGAAAGATAAAAAGAGGTACAGCTATGACCATGGTTGAAATGAATGCTGACAGAGCATCACCTGTTACATCTTTAAGCCTTGAATGCAGGGGTCTGGCAACGTAGGCGAGAACTATGCCGAGAATTATGCCATCGAGAAGAGGTGAGAGGAGATAAAGAAATATGAATATGAGAGTTACAACCGTAAGGAGAAGGATTACCCTATTCCTTTCCATAAGTTGATTTGATGTTCCTAACATATAATACACTTTTCCTGATGATGCCTGCAATGTGGTTCAGCTCATGCCTTGTGAGGGCAGCCTTTCCAAATGCTCTTTTCAGGATGACCTTTGATTTCTCAATTCTGTGTTCCGGATACCACACCTCTCTCATAAGATCCTCAAAGTAATTGACGAGAACATCAATGTCCTTCTGAAGAGCTGAATCTCTCCCGGATTCAGGACAGAGACCGGATAGCTCGTAAAGTATCACAGCTGCTGCATGACTCACATTCATCACAGGATACTCATCAGATGTCGGGATGCTCACAACAGCATTGCACAGTTTTATTTCCTCATCGAAAAGACCAAAATCCTCTCTTCCAAAAAGAATTGCTGAGTTTTCTTTGATAATCTCCTTAAGTTGCTTTGGCGTTACTGCTTTTCTGATGTAATTCCCGACATTACGCGCCCTCATACCAGTTGTGGCAACTGCAAGACTCTTTTCTGCCAGATATTCTTCAAGGCTCTCGATGATCTCCGCATTCTTTATTATATTCTGAGCATGTGAAGCGGTTATGTAACTTTCCTTCGTAACGTTACATCTGTACAGAACAAGACTGGTGAAACCAAAATTTTTCATAACTCTGGCAATAAATCCAATATTCTCGGGAATTTTGACCTCAACAAGCACAACATCGATCATAAAAACATTCTGGCAAATTTGAGTGAAATCTTAACGTGTTCATTTGCATTGTTTACCGGTTCATCGTGTCCCGGATACATGACCTCAATGTCAAACTCGGTGAGTTTTTTGAGAGACTCAATCATAAGTGCTGGATTACCACCCGGAAAGTCAACCCTTCCAAATCCTCCGTTTGGAAAGACCGTGTCTCCTGTGAACATGATTTTTTCATCCTCATCGTACAGGCATACGCTACCCGGAGTGTGACCCGGTGTGTGGATTACCCTAAGCCTCAGCTTTCCGAGATTGATCTCATCACCCTCATTTAAAAGCCTGTCTGCCTCAAAACTGGGGAAATCTATCCCAAAGAAGGATGATGAGAAGTTCTGAACTTTTGCAAACTCATACTCCTTTTCATGGAGCATGACTTCTGCTTTACTCACCTCTCGCAGATCATTTGTTGCTGAGGCATGATCAAAATGGGTGTGAGTGAGGATTATATAATCCAGCTCCCTCACGTCAACATACTTTGAGATTGCCCTGTGAATGAAGCTGAAATCTCCGCCCACATCTATCAGGGCTTTTTTCTCATCAAGAATCAGGTAAACATTTGCTCCAAGAGGCGGAGCAACAATTCTCTCTATCATACAAGCTCCTGTGCTTCTATCTCAACACTCTCAACGTCATCAATTCCCTGCAACTCTTCAATGAGCCTGTCTCCAATTCCCTCTTCGTCTGGCATTACAGCAGCAACAAGCAGTGCCTTGAGGCCAAAGGCAATTGGCTGAATTCCGAAATCGACTATCTCAACCTTTTCAGGCCTGACACTGTTCACCTTTTCCTTAAGTGCCTGCAGATCAACATCAACATCTCTCGGCATCAGTCTGAGCTTCATAAAAACCCTGCCCATCTCATCACCTCACGGACCCTCAAATCCGCAGCTTTCACATACATACGGATTTCCAAGCCTCCTGCACTTCTTACACCTGTAAATCGTTTCCCCGCATGAAGGACAGAGGAAAGCAACATAATTCGTACCGATAAGGTTTGCATTGCATGTTACGCACCTGTATATTTCCACTTCACCACCTCCCGATGACAGTAGTGCCGAAAGCTATCCCTTTCATTATATAATCTTTTACCCTTCCCCTCGCAAAACCATTACATATGAACATCTCCCTGCCGTACTCCTCAAGCAAACGAGGCGTGAACCTGTCTATGCATGTCTCGAAGCTGATGTCTCCTGCAGTTATCTTCTCCAGAACCCTGCCGCCACTCACGATTCCATCCACATCGGTCACCTTAATTATTTTCCCGGCATCTACCTTTTCGGCAATCCAGACTGTGATGCTGTCAGATGTAACATCCCAGCTGTGAGGGAGCTCATCATATTTTTTAAGAAGAATGTAGGGGAGCAGAATTCTCACACCTCTGATCTCAAAATCAAAGTCATGTGGTTCTATGAGCTCGGCATATCTGGAGAGATAGTACCCATAGATGTTCATCGCCTCAATCGCCATCCAGTGAGCTGAATCATCATCAACATTCAGTTCCCTTATTTTTTCGGCAAAAATCCATCCTCCCGGCACGACAAGAACATCTCTTCCTGTTTCATAAAGCTCATTGAAGATTTCACCGGCCACTTCTGCAACGCTTCCACCTATCTTAACAACAATCATGCCTTTCCACCAGATTGGCAATGGCAAAAGCTGGAAATACCTCTGAAAATTTTCCAAACTTCTCTTCAAGTGAAATATAATTCATTCCGGCTTTTTCAGCAGATTCCCTGAGTATGATTTCACCAATACCGCACCCAACAACAAGATCTATCCCGAATTCTTCCTTCTTCTCCATGAATACCTCTGAAACTCTCCTGACCATGTTATCTCTAATCAGCATTGCCTTGTATCTCAGAAAATCCTCATCCAGCTCTTTTCTGTCAGCACAGAACTGTCTGGCAAATCTCTGCATGCACTCCTCAACGCTCCTCCCCCTTCCATCAGGTGTGTCACATGTGTATGTTTCCTCATCAATCAGACCGAGAATTCTCATGACATCTGCTGTTACTGAAAAGAACTCTGAAGAAACATTATCATCCATCAGGAAAAAGGATGGTGTTCTCAGCATTCCAAAATAAAGAAGCTCTTTTTTTCTTAGTCTTTCAAAATCTGTTTTTGAGGCAAGAATTCTGCCCTCCTTGACAGGAATTATGTCGGTTGTTGTTGAGCCCATATCTGCAAATATGAAGGAGTCGTGAGTTTCGGCAAGAAATTTCACACTTGCAACCCAGTTTGATGCAGAAAAATTCAGAGGGTTATCGATTTCCTTCTTCAGATTTCCATCCAGATCCATGAAAAAAACCTCATCGAAAATCTTTTTTGCCAGAGAAGAGATATGCACCACACCTTCTTCCTTGGATGAAAACGCATCTGAAAGTTCTGCTGTTATGACAATGCCTGTCTTTCCCTTCAAATCAAGATTTCGCATAAAATCCTCAAGATTTTTCCATTCGATCCACATTGGAAAGTAATGAATCTCGGCTTCTTCTGTCTTCCCCCTGTAAACCTTGATGTTTGCTCCACCTATGTCAATTCCATTACAGAAAGTCTTCAAGATTCACACCCCTGAATTCAAAGCTCTCAAAGTCCCTTGCAAGAGGATACTTTGTGTTTGGAGGATAAAAATGTCCGACATGGATGAAAAGGGTCTTTTTTGATTTAAGCTTTTTCGCAAGCGAGAAAGCCTCTCCGGCATTCATGTGCTTTTTCAGTCTGTATCCTTCTGGAGCTATGGCATCAGCTATGAGCAGATCCGGATTGAGCATTTCATCAATGCTTTTTTCAGGAATTGCTGGATTTGTGTCACCTGTTACAACAACCTTCTTTCCCATGTAGTTGAGCACAACACCGTGTGATCTTCTCATTGGAGGGTGGGTCACATCCACAAGAGTTATATCAACTCCAAAAAGGTTGAATGGCTCGTAACATTCAACCTGATTTTCCCTGTATTTCATGAAGAACATGAATCTTCCAACATCCTCAAGCACCTCTCCACTGCTGTAAACGGCCACATTGTTCTGAACCCTGTAAAAATCTCCAAAACCTGCAAAATGATCGTAATGGGAATGGGTCCATATCACAGCATCAACCCTGTTAACATTTGCCTTCAAAAGCTGTTTTCTCATATCTGGAGAGGTATCAATGAGAATTGTTTTACCGTTATTCTCTACAAGAATTGAAAATCTAAGCCTCTCCCAGCCTTTTTTCCTTGCATCCTCACACGTCTTGCAGTGACATCCAATAACCGGAGTGCCGGGTGAGTCTCCGGTGCCAAGTATCGTTACCTTCATGTTCAGTAGGAGTTTTTGAGAGTTATTCTCTCCCTCACATCTTCAACCGCCTTTACTAAGTCGTCCATGGTCAGCTCTTTTCTCCCTTCCATCAAAGCTGAGAGCACCGCTTCTCTAACAACAAGCTTCACCTCTGCCCCGGTAAATCCCTCAGTCATTCTGACAAGCTCATCAATTCTGTAGTCCCCAGGGATCTTTTCCAGTGTTATCTCGAATATCCTTTTTCTTACCTCTTCAGAAGGCTCCGGAAACTCGACTATCTTGTCAAACCTTCTCCAGACTGCTGAATCAAGGAGGCTTGGATGATTTGTGGCTGAGATGAGCAGCACACCGTGATCTATCAGATTTATCTCGTCTATGGATTTGAGAAGGGTGTTGACTGCTCTTTTAACTGCCGCATGCTCATCACTGGTTCTTGTTTTTGCAACATAGTCAAACTCATCAATGAACAGTATGCACGGAGACAACCTTTTTGCAATCTCAAATACCTTTTCAATGTTCTTTGATGTCTCTCCCAGAAACTGACTTGTGATCATAGAGAGCTTAACCTCCACAAGAGGGAGAAGAAGTTTTTTGCTCAGATGTCTTGCCGTTGTTGTTTTTCCGGTTCCGGGTGGCCCTATAAAGAGTAGCTTTCCAATCTCCCTCAATCCAACGTCTCTGAGCCATTCTCTCTCTTCAATTGCAATCTCTATCTTCCTTATCTCCTTAAGCTGCTCATCATCAAGAACGACCTTGGACAAATCATCATCTAAATCCTCGGGGGAGAATATTCTTACAAGCCCCAGCATTTCTGCAGTTGATTCATCCTTTGTGAGCTCGTCTATAATCCCCTTCAACCACTCCGAATCACTGTACCTTGGTTTGCTGTATTTCTTTGCCTCTTCATAGGAAACTCCTGTCGAATCGTAACTCTCATAAAAGTAAGCAAGTACAGGGTTCTTTTTTATCAGATCAAAACCATTTTTCAGCATCCATTTAACAGCGACATCAAATGAGGTGATCTTTATCTGCCTGTTAAATGAATTGACGTCAACAAATGGAAGTTTCCTGAGCTCTTTCTCATCATACTCAACAAATCCTTTCAGTATGTTCTCCTTAACCACAAGTGGTCTTTTAAGTCCGCCATTTGTGTAGAATATCTTTCTGATTTCCTTGGGTATGTCATCTTCGGTAAGATTTTCATGCCTGTTGAATATCTCGGCTGTAAGCAGGAGCTCTACCACCCTGGCGATCATTGACAACACCTCACAATCCCAGAACTTTCAATCGGTTTGTTTTTAACCTTTTTGGATGTGCCCTTCCACAATTTCAAATCCGAGATTCTCATCCACGAGTGTTCTTATCAGATCCTCAATCAGTGAATCTGTGACAACAGCAACAACGCCACTGCCCTGATGGGCTGCCTCAATGCATACATTTTTGGCTCCAAAGAATATGGGCTCAACTCCAGCTTTTCTGCATGAAACAAGAGCTTCGAGACCCATTGCAACAACAATATGCCTTCTTTTTTCCCTGATTATATTTTTCAAGAGCTCAACATCCACATTTCTGCTTCCACCGCTTTCAACCATTGGAACCCTGAACACCACAATTTCCCCCTTTGAGGGAGGTATGAACTGTCCGCCGGGCTTTACAAGAACATCTTCCCCATCATCAGCATCACTCATTGCGGTTCCATTGCCATCAGAATTTTCCCTGGCGTATATGAAGCCATCCTCAAACCAGTACTCAACCCTCTCTCCGTTTCTTATACTCCCCATTGCGAGTGCAACAATTGATGAAGAGTGAATTCTGTTGAGGACTTCCTGGGTGAAGAGGTGGAGATCAAGAAGATTTCTGTTAAGCCATTCCCTTCCCTTTTCTGTAAGCTCATAGTAACCCTTATGCACGACTCTTATCATTTCCTCAGCAATGAGTTCCTTGAAATGCTCTGAAACAGCCTGAGGTGTAACGCTTATCTTTCTTGCGATGTCTCTCTGATTACACTCAGGATTCTTCATCAGTTCAGACAGTATCAGCAGTCTGACCGTGTCTTTCCTGCTCAGAAGAACCTTCATCAGCAGAACCTTTTCCCGAAAATTTTTAAATCTTTTCTGATAAGATATGATGAAAAAAATGAATGGATAAGTTGCAATTATCTACGTATGTATGGATACGTATTTAGCCAAAGTAACGCTAAATAAAGCTTTTATACGGTATGATAATGAGGAATTTTGGTGGTGCTGAATGCACAAAGAAGAGCTGGTCTTTCTGCATTTAACCCTGTTCCACGTTAAGAGATTTCTTGAAGAAGCTGGTCTTACAAACGGATATTTCAGAGAGTATGAGGAGCTCGGTATACAGCCTGTACACATACATAAAAGCAAGAATGACCATAAAAGAGCAATATTTCTTCTATGCAGAGGTCTTAATGAGATGCTGAG
>WAMS01000087.1 GCA_015522195.1 Geoglobus sp.
CAACAAACAGAAAAAGTATTATCAACTGATTGCAGAATTTAATCTGAATGAGAGAGCTTAAGGATCTTTACTGTGCGAGATGTGGAAGTGAATTTGATTTGATCGTTATCAAATCCACAGGCTATAGCGGACCGATGCATTTACCGAATCTCTACTGTCCCTTTTGCGGTTCCAGGAGAATTATGAAGAAGAGAGGAATATTTTTCGGTGATGTGTGATGGAAAGAATTGAGGAGTATCTTGAGACGATATACGACATTCAGAAGTCGGGCAGGGTTGCAAAAACAAAGGAGATTGCTGAAAGACTTGACGTCAAGCCTTCAAGCGTTACAGAGATGCTCAACAAACTGAGTGGTATGGGATATGTTGAATATCAGCCATACAGGGGTGCTGTGCTTACAAAAAAGGGCTTTGAGATTGCTGAAAGGATAAAGAAAACATACTACATATTTAAAAAGTTTTTCGAGGAATTTCTGGGTATTGATGAGATAATTTCAGACAGGCTCAGCTGCACACTCGAACATGTGGCTGACGAGGATGCACTTGAAAAAATCTGCAGAATAATATCCTTTGAATGTGAAATCTGTGATGAATGTGAGAGCTCTGTCATCTCGGCTCTGAAGGCCATGGATGGAGAATATACCGTGGTATCCGCTCCCAGGTTTTTAAAAGAAATTGGTCTGGTTCCGGGGTCGAGGCTGATGATTGAAAAGGGAAACATCGTGGTTGATGGAGTTGAACTTGCAATAAATGAGGAGATGCTGAAGTATGTTCTTCTCAAACCCGAATAGCTCCATTGTTCACTGCTATCCCGCTTGCAATTGATACTGCTGAAAGTCCATACTCCCTGCACAGCTGGATTGCAGAATCAAGTATTGAAGCCTTTGAGACAACAAGGGGGATTCGAACCCTCACAGCTTTCTTTGCTATTCCTGCCGTTATTCTGCCTGAAAGAACCAGGAACGATCTTTGAAAATCAAAATTTTCTCTGTATGCCATCCCTACTGCCTTATCAACTGCATTATGTCTTCCAACGTCGTAGGCTTTTACAAAGCCCCTTTCATACTCTACTACCAGTGCTGTGTGGTAAGCTCTTGTTTTTCTGTAATAATCCTCTTCAAGCTCAGGAATGAACTCCATAACCTGATCGACAGTGAACTTCACTTTCGGAACTATCCTTTCAAGAGGCTCATCCACGTAAATCCCGGCACATCCAGATGAGTTTATGGAAGTGGTGAACTCCACGTCAGAGTGTGCAACGGCAACATCACCCTCAACGATAACTTCCGGATTTTTTGAAAGTCCCTCTGAAAGGAGAAATCCAGTTACAAGCTCTTCAAGGTGCGAAGGAGTACAGAAAACCCTTACGACTCTCCCACCAACAATTATCTTCAGTTCCATCTCTTTACCTATCTCGAGTCTCTCGCCAATCTCAATGATGTCCATTCCAGAAAGGTTTAATTGGCTCAACCCAAAAAACTTTCGATGAAAATTGTTAACCTCAGGCTGAATGATGAGCTTGTTGAAAGAATCGACAGAATTTCATCGAAAATGCTGGTGTCAAGAAGTGAGGTTATAAGGCAGGCTCTTACTCTCTACCTCTCTCTGATTGATAATCTGGGCTATTACTTCAAGCCATCTGTAATCTCACCAAAGCTTGAAGTGTATGAGGAAAGAAACTCAATCTCTTTTGATCTCGGCAATTACCTCTCCCTGACAATTTTCAGTGTGGTCTACGGTGGAATTGGAGAAAAGGAAAATGACTGGCTCAAATCAGATCTTGAGAGGGTTGCGGAGATAATGGCATACCAGATAAGGGTTGAGAGTATTTGCAGATTTATTGAGCCTCTTGCAGTTAAAATCTCGACAGGAAATGATCTTGAGTACTCTGTAAGATTTTACAGAAACTTCATGAAGTTTTTTGAAGGAAGAGTAATTCTTGCTGAAAATGAAGATATAGGCAGAACAGATCAGAGTTTCTTTGTCTCAACCGTTTCTGGATTGAGAGATATGAGAGTGAAGAACGTCCCAAAAAGAGGTGACAGGATTTACCTGTACGGTAGGGTTATGAGCGGAGAGGAACTGCTCAGCAGAGAGATGCCAGATATCGGAATCTTTGAAAAACTTGCAAAAATTGTCTCTGAGGGAAAGGCAAGTTCGATTTTCCCTGTCAAAGGGGATGGGGTCAGGAGTGCATGTCTCTATGCTTCATCAGTTGCCGGAGGAAGGCTGAGAATGGTGAGAGATGTTAACGGTCCCTGTCCTGCAACTGCGGTAATCGTGACCTCATCACAGCTTCCACTGGAAGGAGGAGTTGAGGTTGGAGAGATACTCTGACTTCTTTTCTTTCGATAATCTATCTGCAATTCTTACCGGTTCGGGAAGCTTGTAACCTTTCAGACATCTCTGGACAATACTCAATGCATTTTCGGGGGTTATCAGGTTTCCGACCGAAACGTAAATCGGATTGCATCTTCTGCATGTTTTCAGTTCATACCCAACATGCATGTTGTTGGCCAACAGTTTCCTGACCTCTCCATCTCCGGTTACCTCTCCAAATAACCTCTTTTTTGTTATACCTATGGTGGGATTCTCAAGCTTTACACCGATGTAGGTTGCAATGCCACACATTCTTGGATGAGCAAGACCGCTTCCATCAACCATTATCACTGTATTATCTCTGAGAATGCTTTGGAGAACTTTCATTGCAGGTTTTGCCTCTCTGAACATCAGAAATGTTGGAATATACGGAAATCTCACCTCCTCAAACAAGCTTGATGAGTCGATAAATTCCAGATCAGGGTAGCTCATGAGAACTGCAGATGAGACCACATACTCCTTGGCTCCAGCCTTAAAGAAAGCCTGATCCACTCCTGCCACATAATCCACCTGACTGACTTCTCTGATCTTAACACTTTCAGCAATCTTTTTCTGAATTTCTTCAAGCCTTTTCAGATTCATTTTACCTCGAATCCAACAGAAAGGAAAAGAGGCCCTCTGACATCAATCGTTTTGCCGCTGGAGATCAGATAGTTCAGGAGGCTCTCATGTATTTTGAGATTCACATCCGAAAGACCCTCAACAACCCTGACTCTCACATCACCACTTCTCTTTCCTTCAGCGATCATCTCCTCTATCCTTCTCACTGCCATCTGGCTGAAGGAGTCAACGTATCTTATACCTGTCTCAACACCGTTCTGGAAGTACTGACTGAATTTCTCCTCTCTCGGAACTCCATAAATGTTCCCGTCTCTGACAACGATCTCGTTCCTGTAAGCAGGACCGCACAGTCTTGTCTCCTCTCTTTCAAACACATAAATCTCAACCTCTCTCCCTAAGAATTTTCCACGGAAAGCCGTGAATCTGCATGGCCCCTTTTCACTGGCATGATTCTCAAATGTCTCCGTTACTTTCAGTGCAATCTCATTCCCCTTTTCTGTCATTGGAACCTCCTTCAGGGTTATTCTTCTTGCTATGTCGATATCCGAAAGCCTGAGGTGACTGAATCCGTAAACCAGATCTCTCAGATCAGAAAAGTCGTGGATTATCATGGCAAGCCTCTCTACACCAAGACCCAGATTCATAACCGGATACTCTATGTCATAACAGGCTAAGGCAGTTGGGGAGTAGATCCCAAATGTCGCAACCTCAATCCATCCATCCCTGTATTTTCTGTTGCTTTCGAGATGGGGATGATATGCATAAACCTCAGTCTGGGTACCGGGAATGTAGTACTTGCTTCTCTTCTCATCTCTCTTAAACCTGAATTTCTCAAAACCAAACTGTCTGAGCAGAGCCTCAGCAACGGCCTTTCCATCATCAACGCTGACATTTTCGTCCATTATGACACAGCTCGCTGAATGGTACGTATACAGCCTTGTTGCATCCTCACCCTGCTCCCTTCTGAAACATCTGTCTATGGAAAACAGCTTTAAAGGCAGCGGGTATCTATCTGAGAGCCTTGACAGAGTTATAAACCACCCGGTTGTCATGTGACTTCTGAGTGTGAGATTGGTCGGTTCAGGTTTTAGTTCTTTGAATTCCGGAAAAATCTCGTCAATTATTCGCAGGGCCAGCTGATCATCAACGCCGATTGCCATTGAAATCTCGGCAGCAAGGTCATCTCCATCCATTACTCCTTTCTTGTATAGGTGAAGAACTCTTCTGAGGGCATCTGCATCGATTTTTCTTCCAGATAGATCTTCTATTGCCCTGATTCTCTCTTCAGAAATTCCAACATTTGGTCTGGGAAGTGTGGCAAGATAGTAGCATCTATCAAGAACTGCTAAAGCTTCCTTAGAAAATTGCTTTTTTATGTGGACATCCTCAACAATAAGGGGGTTTACAACCTCAATAAATCCTATTCTCAGATAAGCTTCTCTCAATTTCTGTATTGTGTCGAAAACAGGATGGGATCTTCCTGTTTCATATCCTGTGAAGGGATATTTTCTGGTTATGGGGAGCGGTGTCAGTATCTCCCTGCCATTTAACCATGCCTCTTCAAAATTCTTTTCAACCCTCTTTCTCCAATCCTCAGCATTAAACTTCATTTCTCTCAACCATCCTTGCAAATCCAAGTAAAATGTTCTCTTCAAAATGCCGGCCGATTACCTGAACACCGGCTGGCAGACCCTTCACCTCACCTGCAGGCATTGAAAGTGCTGGCAAACCTGCAAGATTGATGGGTGTTGTGTTTATGTCTGCCATGTACATCGTAACCGGATCTGCGAGCTCTCCAATTTTGAAGGCGGTTGATGGCATTGTTGGAGATAAGAGAATATCAAACCTCTCAAATGCTTTCAGGAAATCCTGAAGCACAAGAGTTCTTACCTTTAAGGCTTTGAGATAGTACTTGCCGTAGTATCCTGCTGAAAGGGCGTAGCTTCCCATCATAATCCTTCTCTTAACCTCCTTTCCGAATCCCTCTTTCCTGACCCGTGAAAAGTAGTTTGTCCAGCTGTCAAGAGAGTCAAGAGCAAAGCCATATCTCACCCCATCGTATCTGGCGAGATTGGATGATGCCTCACTCATTGCTATAACATAATAGGCCGGAAGGGCATAGGTGAGGCTTGGAAGACTGACCTCTTCCACCTCAACAAATTTTGAGATTTTACTGACAAAATCATCAAAAACTTCCTGAACTCTCTCATCGGCATTCATTTCTTTTATAATGCCAACTCTGAATTTTTTTTCTGCAGGTGAATATTTAAAGCTCCTTCCGGAATTTGTTGAATCTCTCTCATCCTTTCCTGCAATAACCTCAAGAAGCAGACCGAGATCATCAATTGATGATGCCATCGGTCCAATTTGCTCAAGGCTGTTTGCGTATGCTATTAAACCGTATCTGGAAACAAGGCCATAGGTGGGTTTCAGTCCATAAATACCCGTGAAGCTTGAGGGGCACCTTATGCTCCCCCCAGTATCGGTTCCCAAAGCCAGAACTGTCTCATCTCCAGATATGGCTGATGCACTTCCACCACTGCTCCCTCCCGCTACTCTCTCGTCATCTTTCGGATTTTTGACAGCTCCAAAGTATGATGTTTCTGTTGTCGTGCCCATCCCAAACTCATCCATGTTGGTCTTACCGATTATAACCGCACCTTCCTGCTTCAATTTTTCAACAACATGGGCGTCAAATGGCGGGATGTAATTTTCAAGCATCTTGGATGCACATGTCGTTCTTATGCCTTGGGTTGAGATGTTGTCTTTGATTGCAACAGGAATCCCTGCAAGCTTCCCACCCCTCTCTCCCCTATCATACTCTTCCGCCTGCTTTAATGCCATCTCCTCTGTTACGGTTATGAAGGAGTTGTACCTGTTTTTTCTTGCTTTTTCAATCAGTTCAGCTATAAGATCGTATGCCCTTTCCTCGCTCAGCCTTTCTCTCCACTCTCTCACAGTTATCATTCCACAACCCTCGGACCCTTGAAGTATCCATTTTCTTTGAATTTAGCATTAGCAAGAACCCTATCCCTTTCAAGTGTCTGTCCCGGTTCATCCTTTCTCATAATGTTTTTCAACGGTATAACGTTGTATGTCGGTTCAACATCGGGATCAATCTCATCAAGTCTGTTGAAAAACTCGATTATCCTTTCAAAATCCCTCCTGAATTCCTGAATCTCATCTTCATCAACCTCAATCTTAGCCAGATTTGCCACATGCTTTACAGTGTTATCATCAATCATCCCTCTGGCATAGACATGCTGGATTAATAACTTTTCTCACACCTCGATTATTTTTCCGTAATACCTTCTCATCTCTTTGAATCTCTGCCTGTTTACAGGATGGATGTTTATCCAGCTGTTGTCTGTGAGAGTTTTCACAAAATCGGCATACCAATCAAAGCTGAACCTTTCAGGAATTCTATCAGAAACAATCAGAATGTCGAGATCAGATGAAAGATTGTGCCTGCCTTCAGCAAAGCTTCCAGTGATGTAAACCTCACATTCACCGAGAATTTCCTCTGCTTTTCTCTTTATCTCTCCTGCCAATGAAAATGCGTTTTCGAAGAGCCTCTCCTTCTCTTTCAGCATTCTGAAATATCTTTTATGGAGCAGATTCGATCACCTCTTTCACCTTCCTAACAAGCTTGATGCACTTCAAAGCTGCCTCCTTGGAGTATTCAACATCCATGTACCTTGATGCCACGTAGGATAACTCAAGCTCTCTTACAGTATCCAGATTGTGGCGGTAAAGGTTCATTAGGTCGTCACTTTCTGTCAGCTCAAAAAGGATTCTGAGATTGTGAGTTTTTGGAAATTCTCCGTATTTTTTCCCGATAAGATACTTCAGAAGGAGCTGCAATGACTGCTCTGCAAAGAAAACAGCAAAATTGTATTCACTTCTGTTGTAGCTTTCTTCAGCCTTTTCAAGAAATTTGACGGCATTTTTCTTTAGAAAGTCCATGATGATGCTATCGGTTTTGATGCTATTAAGTTTTGTTCTGGCGTCTCCTGCAAATATCTTAAGTCCTTTGGATGTTTTGGAGCTGAAGGTGAAAAGGAAAGATATAAAGATTGAGTTGTGCATGGAGTAAATATGGAATTGCTAAAGGCTAAAAAAGGCAATGTGTTTTTTGAAGGGATGGAAGGTAAAATTAAGATAATCCACGACGATTTTCTCACGACAAATCTTATTGAGGAGAATTCGGTTGATCTTATTGTCACCTCTCCACCCTATAATGTTGACATTCACTACAACTCATTTCAGGATGATATTCCCTATGAGAAGTACCTTGAATTCACAGAAAAATGGTTGAGTAAGGCTTACTCACTTGCAAAATCAGATGGGAGGCTATGCCTCAACGTTCCCTTAGATAAGAGCAAAGGCAGAAGAGAGGCCGGTTTTCAGAGTGTTTATGCCGACATCGTCAGCATAGCAAAGAAAGTCGGGTGGAAGTACTTCTCAACAATAATATGGAATGAGGGCAACATATCGAGGAGAACAGCATGGGGCTCATGGTTGAGTGCAAGTGCTCCCTA
>WAMS01000088.1 GCA_015522195.1 Geoglobus sp.
AGCTCTATCCTGCCCTTTGGCAGCTTTGATGGATATAAGTCGTAGGAATCCTTTGTGGCGAGGGGCTTGACTCCTGCCTTTTTCATCAGCGCCTTTATGGCAATGGCACCAAGCTCGTAAGCTTGCAGGTCCTTTAATGAGCTTCCAAACCTTCCAACAGGTGTTCGAACACCGTCAACTATAACAGGGGTCATAACCTGACAGATGATGGTTGATAATATAATACTATCTGTTTTTTGGTAAACTGATCAAAGTTCCGGTCCGAGTGTAACCTTTGGTTCAGGATTCACATACTCTCTGCCATATATCAAACCTGACGGTACAGAAATCCATGCAAATTCTTCAGTTGTGTGGGGACCATCTCTACTTGCTGGCTCCTCAACAGCCAGTTCAAATGAGGATTGAGTTACAGATCTTACAACAGCGTAGGCCTGATCTGGCCCATACTCTGAAACGAGCTGTGCCACAACAACAGGACTTGATGCATATAAATTAGAAAATGTGATCTGCCGAAAACTATCGGATATTGATCTGCCTGTCTTTTCAACTTCAATTTTATTCACAGGATCCAATCCCTGCTGAATTGCAGCATATCCTGTTTGAGCCCTGATACTACTCCCGGGATTGGAGCTGTCATCAGATTCAATTTGAAGCGAAAAACCGCTGGAGCTTGGAGATCTGATTCGTGTATAAATCGTATCAAGGAATAAAGATGGTTCCTGTGTGTCAGCTAAGGTTGCAGGAGTTGTACTGAAGGGGAGATTCAGGGAAATTGACCGGTAACTTCCCCTTGCATTCATGGAAGATACCTCTGCAAGCAAATTCGTGCCGATGTAGTACTCACCCTCTTCCAGAACAATGTAGTTGACTTCAGTTGAATCGATATTGTAATCTCCCCAAAAAGATTCCACCTGTTTTATGTTGAAACTTGAATTTCCAACTGAAGTGATGAGATGATGCTGGGCAGTATCATCACCCGATCTGTAGAGTCCACTCTGAACAACAGGTGCCGCAAGAACAACAGGATTGTTAAATGACCGGCTCAACGTTACGGTCTTTTCAGTTCCACCCACCACAGCTTTTCCAGCTTCTCCAACAACGTTGAAGGTATTTTCAACACTGCTCATTGAAACAGCAGCAGGATTTCCGTAAATCATGTAAATTGTTATGTTGGTGTACCGTGGAAGCGAGGGGATCTTTACCCAGACTGTTGCCTGATTTAAATTGCTGTCCCATTTTTCGATCCAGTAGTTCAGATATGAAGATCCATCCCAGAACCTTATGTCTGATCCATCCTGTTTTACCTTTGAAAAATCGAAATTAGTTGAATCAAGGGTAATTTTTACAGCATAATTTGTTAGATCATTCCCTGACCTTTCTTCGATATAGACGGGACGTTTGTATCTCCACGTGATATTGGTAATGTTGAATTCAATGATGTCCCCTCCATCTCCAGCAAAAGCATAAACCCTGACACTTCCATTTGCCATTGCAGATGCTTCAACTCTTGCAATTCCGTCTGAATCCGTCAAAGCTGTTGTTGCATTCAAACTCAAAACTGAACTGTTTGTTATGGAAAATCTGACCTCAATGCCCGGAATGGGTGTTGACTGGAGATCGGTTACCTTCACTAAGAGGAGTTTTCTTGACCCGGAGGCTCCAACATCCCATGTTCCGCTGGTGTTGAGCCAGCTTACCTGAACCAGAGTGCTGGCATTTCCTGCCTGGGG
Organism: Geoglobus sp.; assembly: GCA_015522195.1. Classification (GTDB taxonomy): domain Archaea; phylum Halobacteriota; class Archaeoglobi; order Archaeoglobales; family Archaeoglobaceae; genus Geoglobus. The sequence goes on from WAMS01000088.1 coordinate 1,731, forward strand.
AGATCTGACTGTGACAGAATAATCAGCGGTAAGGTTCCCAGACGTGAACTGCACGCTTCCGTTTCCTGGAGATTCTGCCCTGAATGAAATTCTCGCAACTCCAGATGAGTCTGTTTCCTGAGTGAGATGGGTGATGGATCCAATTCTGCCGCTAACAGATGCGTTGACATTTGCTCCTGGAACCGGATTCAGATAGCTGTCAAGAATGAGAACTCCAAATTCCTGAAAATCGCCCACAGACAGTGTGTAGGAGTCAAAGGGATTTGTTTTTATCATGTACTCTGAGTTAGGGTTTATTTCGCGATCTGAAATCACAGTTATGGAGAAACTTCCTGATGGGATTCGGATACTGACGGTGTTGCCTGAAACATTGAATCCCTCATTTCTCCAGTAATCAGGATTCACACTCTGAAACTCCAGCGTCATGTTTTCCGCATAGTATCTTCCTCCAGAAGATACAGGTTTGAATGAGAATTCATGGGGGGCGTTGTAGGATTCCGAGATGTTTGATCTCAGGATGACAAGATTGAGGCCGTTTTTGACCATGTTCTGTTCTCCAGCAGTACCGTATCCTCCGTTACTTTTCTGAAATACAGCAGTGTTTTCAAAAACAAAGGTTGTATCGGGATAGAAGTAATTGTTCACAGTCACATACAATCTCCTTGACTCGTATGTTTTCGTTATTTCCATTTTGCTTCCATTTGGAAGACTGAGATTGAGCGACACATTTATTCTGAATGGTTCTGTCATTACCGAAAAGCCTGCAGGTTCTGGGGTTAAAAGAAAAAGATAGTCGGGATATTCCGGAGTTTTCACAACAAGATAGGCGTCACTGCCAGCCGACACCAGTGCAGAGAATTTAGCAATTTCTCCTTTAACAGATCTGACATTATCTGCCTCAATTTTCTTCATCTGATCAGGAACAACATTTGTTTGAATAAATGCCAAGAAAATTATGAGTATCTGAAGCAGCAGAATGAATCCTATCACGGGCGAAACTGCCTTGGAATCCTTCAGCACGCTATTTATTTTGCAGGCGTTAATAAAAGTTTTCTGATTCATTTGACAAAACTCTTTTATTTTTGTGTTATTAAAATACCATTGATGCTGGCAAATCCATATTACAACAGTCTCAGGATGACAATGGATGAGTTTGGTATTGAAATACTTGAGGAAATGGAAACTGAACCCGGTGAAGAGTTACTCGAGGAATACTGGCTGATCGAGAGAATAGCCAAGGCAAGAGTGGTCGAAGACCTGGAAACATTCAGAAAAAGATATCATGTCATCGAACCCCAGATTTCTAATGAGGAGGCAGGGCTCCTTTTTTCAATATACGAGGATGTCAGGCACAAACTTATCTATTCCCCCGGATCTGACGTTTTTGAAAAGCTCATGAATTCTGTAATGGGTGTGATGAATGATTATTCCATCAAAATCAACGATGATCTTTTTTTGAAAATGCTTTACTATTTTGTGAGAGATTTTCTCGGTCTGGGAATTATCGAGCCAATACTCTATGATGAAAATGTAGAGGACATCAGCTGTGATGGTTACAGTATACCTGTATTTGTCTATCACAGGAAATACGGAAACATGAGCACCAACATAATACTCGAAAAAGATATTCTCGACAATTACGTTCTTCTTCTTTCCCAGAGAGCAAACAAACATCTCAGTTACTCAAATCCCATTGTTGATGCTACCCTCCCCGACGGAAGCAGAATTCAGATCACATACGGGAGTGAGATTTCAACAAGAGGAAGCACATTCACAGTCAGAAAATTCAGAGAAGAGCCATTCACACCGATCGATCTCATGAATTTTGGAACGATCTCATCCAGAATACTCGCCTATTTCTGGCTTCTGATCGAGCACAAGAGAAATGTCATGGTTATCGGCGAGACCGCAAGTGGAAAAACCACAACTCTCAACGCATTGCTCATGTTCATACCCCCCGACAGCAAAATTGTGTCAATTGAAGATACAAGAGAAATTCAGCTTTATCACGACAACTGGATACCTGAGGTGACAAGGTTGAGCATTGAAGGCCAGGAAATCGACATGTATGATCTGCTGAGAGCTGCACTCAGACAGAGGCCTGAGTACATAGTGGTTGGTGAGGTGAGGGGGAGAGAGGCTCAGACTCTCTTCCAGGCAATGGCGACAGGTCATGCATCCTATGCCACATTCCATGCCGGAGATGTTGATCAGCTCATCCACAGGCTTGAAGAAGAGCCCCTTAATGTTCCAAGAGTTCTGATTCAGTATCTTGATGCGGTCGCAATTCAGGGAAGACACGTCACAAGAACTGAAAAGAAAAGAAGAATTAAGGCTGTGTTTGAAATTCTTGGAATTGAGGGTGAGACAAAAGAGTTGCTTCTGAATCCGGTTTACAGATGGGATTCATCGACAGATAGATTTATCGAGAGTTCCTCATCTACCAAACTGGATATGATATCCCAGTCAACAGGACTGACAATGACTGAAATTCTTGAGGAGCTGGACAGGAGAACAAGATTCCTCGAGATGCTGATGGAAAGAAACGTGTCAAAATACAGAGATTTTGTGAAGTTCGTTTCGCTGTATTACACAAATCCCGAGATGGCTTTCGAGGAGCTTGAGGTGCTGGAGGTTTAAAAATGCCTTATGTCCCTCTGTTTTTAAAACGGAGGTTTTCAAAAAAAATAAGCAGGGACAGAAAGAGATACGAAGAAATAGAACGGGCGGTGAAATCATCAAGAATAAGATTGACAGTTTATGAGCTCCTCGCCATGTCCTATTTTTACTCTTTTGTCGTGTTCGTCATTGTTACTCTGCTGTTCTCAGCCATAATAAAATTATTTTTTGAAGAATTCGTTTCGGGTATTCTTTCATTTTCCTTAGGAGAGTTCATCAGTTTTATCCTTCCGTCAATCAAATATCTTCCTGAAATAAATATCGATGTTGAGTACTATTTCAGAAGAGCTGAATCTTTCATCAGCAGCTACTACCTTATCATTTCACTCATTCCGGGATACATCTCCTACAAACTGACAAAATATCTGATTCTTTCCTATCCTTTCTTTATCTCAAGCAGAAGAAAAGGTGAAATCGATCTCTACCTGCCCCATGCCATAAACATGATGTACGGAATGGCAACAGGAGGTTTGAATCCAATAGAGGTCATGAAGGAGAT
>WAMS01000089.1 GCA_015522195.1 Geoglobus sp.
CCCATCTTCAAACAGAACACACTTCCCCTTTCTCTCAGCTTCCCGAAGACTGACCTCTGCATACCCTTCGTCATGACCTCCAGCTCCCGGCAATCTGCAGGCTCACCTCCCTGTTCACGTCATCGCTGCCATAATAGAACAACCTTACTGCCTCAAACTGTCCGTCATGTGGCTCATGTTCCTCACGACCTGTACGGCTTCTTAAAATCCATGAGGCCAAAAGATATATACTCCCCTCGAATACACACGTTCATTCCAGATTCAGTCTGGAGATAATACTTTGTCCAAACAGAAAAATATTCCACTTCTCAGGAAAAAAGCTCCAGAAACTCCACATGGAGGCAGAAGATCTCCCGAGGGTTACTGCTGAAGAGGTCTGGCAAAAAAAATCTCCAGCCAAAAATGATTTTTGAAGAACACTCGACCACAGAGTTCTTCACAGTCCAGCTTCTGTAGAGGATAATCTACAGATGCTTCAACGTGTTTTAAGGCTATTCTCCCGCAGTGCAGGATGATGAGAGGATTTAAGAGGAGCTGTAGTTTGCCAGTTTAAAAATAACCTTTCATGCTCGTTTCAATCCCGGCATCTCTCATCATTTCCACAAACTCCATGCAATCCGGCCCCTTTCCGATCTCAAAAAACTTCATGCCAAGCCACCTGTACTTGCCCCTCGAAGGTGAGTGACAGGGCACATACTCTGAGGCGTCCAGGTGGTGCCTGTCTCCTCATCCCTGAACAGTCTGAGCATCTCCAGAAAGAAATGAGGCTGGAAACACTGCTCTCCTCCAAGAAAAGTTAACGCTCCCTCCCGAGTTTCTGTAAAAGACTGCATCTCTCCTGACCTCATCCACGACCTCAATGGCTCGACATCCTGTCGGTAGAGAGACAGCATTCTGCTCTTGGAAACCCTCACTTACTTATCACAGCCGGTGCAGGCAGGATGGAGGCGATAGGTTCCTTAAAAAAGGAAAAGTTAAAAGAAAGCATTATATCCGATGTGAGACAGAATAGAATTATGCTGGAAAAAGTCCGGGAATTTTACAGAAATTCTGGTGGGGATGTCAGGGAATTCAAGAAGTTTGGTGGAGACGTTGACGTAGGATACAAAATCGAATATGAGAAAAAAATTCAGGATGTGGATGTTTGCTTCTTCGGTCTTGCCACAGGGGATTTGAATCCTGTGCATTTTAATGAAGAGGTGGCAGCATCAACCAGATTTGGCGGAAGAGTTGTTCATGGCATGCTGACAACGGGGCTTGTTTCAGCAGCAGTGGCAAGAATGCCGGGGATCGTGGTTCTGCTTGAATCATGTTTCAGGTACAAAAAACCTGTTTATCCCGGTGACACGGTTAAAGTTCAGGGTGAGGTTGTTGAAAAGGAGGGAAGCAGGTACAGGCTTGATGTGAAATGCATTGTAGATGAGAATGTGGTTGCAGATGGTCACGTCGTTGTGCTTCTCTGGTAGTTTACCAAAACATATTTAAATAAATACCCTATAATGGTATTCAATGGTTCCGGATTATTTCAAGGAGTATCAGAAGATGTGGGGAGAATTCGTGAAAATACAGGGAGAGTTCATGGAAAACATCACGTCAATGCTTGGATTTGCTGCAGAGATGAATGTTTTCAGAGATGATATTGCAGTATTCCGGGCAAAAATTCAGAGTGGTGGAAGAATTTCAATTCCTGAAAGTGACAGAGCAATGATGGATTTGAAGGAAGGTGATATTGTTAAAGTAATTGTTGTAAAGGAAAAAGGAGGTGATAAAAATGGAGTATAGGGACTTTTTGGAGACCATGAGAGGTTTTTACAAAATGGGCTTTGGAGTTAGCAAAACAAGTCTTGATCTCATGAAGGTCGCAGCAGACAGCTACATAAGCCTGTATGAGGTCTACTTGAGACAGGCTGTCCCAAGTGAGGTATACGACAGTGTTAAAAAATCTGTAGAAATGTATTCTGAGTCCCAGACAAAGGTTTTTGAAAATTTCAGAAAGCTGCTGGACCAGCTCGAGAAACAACAGGATGAGATATTCAAGAGAATGGTTGACCTGACGGAAAAAGCTCAGAAGAAAGAAAAGACCTGATTTTTTTATATTTTTTACATAACGCCTGAACACAAATTGAACCCACAAGGACGATCAACCAAGGTTTATATATCCTTTCAGATCAGATTTGTGCAGGTGGTCATGTGCTGGAAGAGGATCTTGTTGAGGTTTTCAAAAAGCTTCCAAAGGAATCATTTGAACTTTTGCTGAGAAATATTTCGATAAGAGACCATATGGAGAGATTGTGGAGCAGATACAGCATTTCAGGAAATCTGAAAAAGGATGAGGAGTTTGACAGGGTTTTTGATGAGATATTCAGATTCTTCTTCAGACCTCTTGAAATGTTTCTTGTGGGAGAGCAGTACATCAGATATATTCTGCCATCACCAGATATACTTAAAATTGCTGAAGGTCAGCGAGAGGTTTTTGAGGCTTATGAGGATTTCATGCTGTCACTTGTGTCACACATGGGACTGACTGCCGAAATACTCTCAGGATTTACCGTAAGTAAAACTGCAAAGAGTCTTACTGACAGCTTTGTCAGGAAATGGTGGGAGATGGCAAAGGTGAGATACAAGCTTGAACTGGATGGCTACAGGCTGTTCAATGAATATCCGTTTATTCTGTCAAAGGAGACATCAAATGACCTTTTTGAGGCAGCAAACCACTGGGATGAATTCAGAGAGGCGTTTTTTGTTTACAGAGACATGATGAGAAAAACCTACGATGAATCTGTAGATGATTTTATTGAAATGACAAACTCCAGAAAGATTGAGAGCTTTGAAGAATTCATGCAGGAATTTGCCAAGAATGTTGCTGAAAAATTTGATGAACTGATAAAATCAGAGAGATACCTTTCAGTTCAGAAAAAAATGCTTGGAAGCCTCATGGACTATACCTACCACATGAGAAGATTCTTTGAGTCCATACTTGAACAGAATCCCATGAATCCTTTTGCAACGGTTTCTGAGATGGATGAAGCCTACAGAAGGATAATGGATTTGAAGAGAAAGATAAGAAGTCTGGAGAAAAAGATAAAAGAGCTTGAAAAAAGACTGGAGGAGGGAGGTTGAGATGTTAGAAGGCCTTAAAGACATACATGTGTCTCCATGGAGCTGTGAATTTGATGTTGTGGATGAGGACTGGCTTTTCAGACTGATTCATTTTAAATCGAGAAAAAGGAGGCGTTTGAAGACGCCTGTACTGATTGTTTATGCATACATAAACAGACCGTACATTCTCGACCTTCATGAGAGAGTCAGCGTTGTTAGAAAGATGCTTGAAGCAGGGCTTGATGTGTGGATGATTGACTGGGGGTATCCCAAGAGAGCTGACAGATACTATAAAATCGAAGATTACGTGGACTACATAGACAGGTGTGTGGAAATAATAAAGAATGAAAAAAAAGCTGAAAGTGTGACACTTCATGGCTACTGTCTGGGTGCAACCCTCAGCACAATCTACGCCTCACTCTTTCCAGAAAATGTAAGAAATCTGGTTGTTCAGGCACCCCCAATAAATTTTAACACAGACAATACCCTTGCGGTATGGGCAAGATACATCGATCCGGATAAGGTGGCGAGGGCGATGGGGAATGCAAGTGGTGACTTTCTGAACTTTGCATTTTTGCTTGTTGACCCAATAAGACTTGCTGTTGAGAAATACCAGGCTCTCCTGGACAGGCTTGACAATGAGAAATTCATACATGATTTTCTCTACATGGATCACTGGATATTTGACTCACCCTCGATACCCGGAGGAGTTTTTGAGGAGTACATTTCCAGATGGTACCATAAAAACGAGGTTATAGAAGGCCGTTATCGTGTATTCGGAAAAAGGGTTGATCTGAAGAGAATCAAAATGCCTACTTTACTGCTTATCGCCGAAAAAGACCACATAACCCCTCCTGACTGTGCGATTCCCTTTTATGAAATCATTCCTTCACAGGACAAACTCATGCTGCAGGTAAACAAAGGGCACATAGGTCTCACTGTTAGCAGCTCTTCCCACAGGGAGCTGTGGGACAGGGCTATCGCATGGATAGTAGAGCGTTCAAGGTAAATTTCCACTAACCTGAAAGTCCCGGATATTTTAAAAAAATATTGAAGATCCCCTACACTGTATCTCTCTTTTCAGGTCTTTTCACACTTCTGACGTTCCTTGAAAACTTAACCAGAGTGGTTATAAATGCTGCAAAGGCAAAGGATGCTGCAAATGTTATCCCGATAACCCTCAGATGTGTTTCCGGATCGGGCATACCTCCGTAGGCAATTGACAGAATGGCTATGTGGACTGCTGAGAAAACAACAAACATTATCCCCCACAGCATCAGGAACAATTTCATGATTAATCACCAATATAACTTAACGGCGCTAAACTTATAAAAAATTTTCTACAACCTCATTGCCATCACAGCAGAATGTCAGACCATCATTCCAGCAATGAAGACCGCAAAAATGGTACCGATAAGGTCGGCAATTGTTGTTACCGCAGGAATTGTTACGTTATCTGGATCGAGGCCGAATCTTTGAAAAATGTGAACCAAGAGTGCAGAAAGAACCATAACAAACATCATGATCAGAATGTACATGGGTATGAACAGGGGATAAAAAACCACCTCTCTCGAAAGCAGTTTCTCAGATATTATGTACCCTCCCCCATATATTGTCCCAGAGATAATGATTCCTGTTGTGACAAGAGCAAAAATCTCCTTCATCACTGTAGTATCGATAAGTCCCTCAAAATATCCCAGATGGAGTCTTGTTGATGTTTTTGCAGCCACAACACCACCGTAATTTCCCAGACTCCCAAGAAGGGCGGGATAGATCACGCTAACTATTGCTGACTGGTGAATTATCTGGCTGTAGCTCTGCAAAACGCTTCCTGAAACTGAACTTATGGCAGACAGGATCACCATGATGCCTGATATTTCGAAAAACGTTCTCGTTTCAATCTTGTAAAACTTGGACATAACCAGAATTACTGTCAGAGAAAGAAGAAATAGCGTGTAGAAGGAAAATCCATGGTATTCATACATCAAAATAAAAAAAATCAGAATGGGAATCGTAAGCAAATCAGCCATGGATGTTATAAGAGGAGAAGCAATTGAATCAGGATCAAGCCCCCTTCTGAAGGGGACTATTGTTATGATTGCAGTGGAATATCCAAGCATCAGACTGACAAAGACTGTAGATGCAAGAAGTATGAGGAGGGCAAAAAAAGCCATGTCAACATGTCCGGTTTTGAGTGTTCCAACAATCCAGAGCAGAAATATGGGCAGTACAGACAGTATCATGCTCAGGTATATGTTCTCTCCAACTTTTCTCTCCCTGAGGCTTGCGCGGATCTCACCGATATAGAGGGATGTGGTGAAACGGGATGCAAGTGAACCAAAAATGTTTCCTCTCAGCCCCATGAGTCCTGGCAGGACAACAAGAAGGACCGGATACGAGATCATGAGCTTGTCAAAGTACTTTCCCAGAAATGTACCCGATACGAAATTGATGCCAAGGCTTATGAGGAGGGCAGGAAAGGTTACCTTCCATGCAGAAGCAACATATCTCTTAAATGTACCCTCCTCTCTGTAAATCACACTATCCCCCACCGAAAATGATTCAAGGTAATAAATATATTTTTCCAGAATTTTAAATTTCAGTATGGAGTTGCCCAGCTTTCAGAATCCTTGTAAACCGCTTCGTTCAAAATCATTTTGCCCCTTACAGCAGGCTCAGGCTTTCTTATTGCTTCTATTCTGTAGAGAGATGATGTGTAGAAGTTGTAGTCTATCCTTGATCTGAGTTTCTGGACTATCGGAAGCTTCTCCTGGTACCTGAAAAAGTTTTTCTCCTCATCAGGGTAAACGCTGAACTTTCTTTTTAAATCTGTCACAACAAAACCCATGTCATGAATTATCCTTTGAATCTCATACCACTTTTTCCTTGATGCTTCAAGGGTTGTTATACCAAAGTACCCTGCACAGCCCTCTCCTTTCAGTGCAGAAACACCTCTGCTGAGAAACAGTTTCAATCCGGGAATGGTTTCAACTGGATCTGTGACGAAGACATCATATTTTTCTCTGAATTTTTCAGGAAGCTCTTCCTGAGCATCGCAGACCTCTGCATCAACAGGGAGAGAATGTTCCTCTGCAACAGAATTTATGAAGTTTATCAGTCTCTCATCAATATCAATAACACTAACCCTTTCAGGCAATCCCGTAAGGGTTGAGGCGATGCTGAAGAGGTCGTCATCCCCCACAACAAATATGCTTGATCCAAGCAGATCTCCTCTCTCAAACATGAACTCAACTCTCCTCAGAACATCTTCTGCTCCAAGAAAGCCCTGATCATATATCTCACAGGTTTCAGGCCTGTTTCCTGCAATTTCCCTGTATTTGGCCAGAATTTCCTCAAATTCCTTGGCGATGGCATATCCTGTCCCATCGCAGCAGAAACACCTCACATCAACACCAAACGCTCCTGACTCTTTCACAGCTTTCATTCCCTTTTCACTGAGTCTTGCTTTTCCATTTTCAAGCACCACAAGTCCATCGGATACGAGTTCATCAAGTATTTCAGTGAACTCCGGTAGGCTGGCGTCCTGAGAATCTATCAGCCTGTACACCGAAATTTCCCCTGATGAAAGAGTCTGCAGAATCTGATTGACTATTCTTCTCTTCATGTTTCAGCCTCTGTCAAGAACATAATGTCTGTAGGACTCTGGCCTGAATCTTTCAAGGAAAAGCTCGAAGGCTTTATCTGTTTTCCTTGTGTCACCACATGTGAAAATGTCAAGATTCACGAGTCCGTATTCGGGCCATGTATGAAGTGAGATATGACTTTCGGCAATCAAAACAACTCCTGTAACGCCATGGGGTTCAAATTGCTTGTAGTTGGAGCCAACCTTTGTCAGGCCTGCATCTCTCACAACACTCTCTACAATCTCCTTTACCTCCCTTTCATGTGATATCAGCTCCTTTGGCACTCCGTAAAGCTCTGCAATAATGTGTTTTCCTACGATCATCTTCATCACCTTTACATTCCTGTGCCATCTTTATCACCCCGTTAAATTCAGATTCGAAGCTGAGAAACATTTTTAAATTTAGCTTCTAAGACTGAAAAACTCATAATGCCTATTGATTTTTAAAGTTTTCGCAAAATGTAATGAGAATTCCACTCCATTTTTAAAATCATTCAGAAATCACGGTTATCTTTTTGATTATTCAAGAGATCTCAGAGCATTTTTTGTCAATTCCATGAATTATGTGTTTTTTCTTCTTAGAGTTGATCAGACTTAATATTTCACTGATAAAATAATTAGGATTCTCCGGAGAAAATATTTTAAACCCTCTTTTAAACTCATGCTTCATAATCTGGCTTGCGTCCGTAGGAGGCGTGTGCCGCTGCACTACGGGGGTGGTGAAATGCTGGTTGAAAAGGGTTTGCTTGAAGAGAAAATAAGGGAGGCAATTAATGGCGCAAAGAACAGAAACTTCAGGGAAAGTGTGGAGCTTGCAGTAAATCTGAGAAATATCGATATGAAAAAACCTGAAAACAGAATTGATCAGCTCATAACCCTTCCGAAGGGTCTTGGAAAACAGAGAAAGGTTGGTGTTTTTGCAAGAGGGGAAACAGCACTTAAGGCAAGGGATGCAAATGCCGATGCAGTCATATCTCCTGAGGATATTGATGAACTTGCAAAAAATAAAAGAGAGGCAAGAAAGCTGGCAAACAGAATTCACTTTTTCGTTGCTGAAGCACCTTTAATGCCTGAAATCGGTAAAAAACTTGGTCCTGTTCTGGGACCGAGAGGAAAGATGCCACAGCCAATTCCTCCAGGCTCAGATCCAACACCCTTTATAAACAGACTCAGGAATTCTGTCAGGGTGAGAACAAGAGATAAAATGACATTTCATGCACCTGTGGGCACGAGAGATATGGATCCATCAGACATCGCTGACAATGCAGTTGAGATACTGAAGGCTGTTGAAAACAAATACGAAAATGCCCAGCAGATTGTTAAGTCAGTTTATGTTAAAACAACAATGGGTCCTGCAGTGAGGGTGATATGAGATGTCTGCTGTAAGGGGAAAGGTTCCGCAATGGAAAATAGAGACTGTTGAGGAGATCAAAAGGATGTTTCAGGAATACCCTGTGGTGGGAATTGCAGGATTCAGAGGTGTTCCATCATCACAGTTTCAGACCATAAGAAGAGAGATGAAAGATGAGGTAATGCTCAGGGTTGTTAAAAACACCCTTTTAAGACTCGCACTTGAATCTCTCGGGGGAGATTTCAAAAAGCTTGAGGATCACATTGAGGATCAGGTTGTTGTTGTCACATCAAAACTCAATCCTTTCAAGCTTTTCAAAAAACTTGAAGGGACAAAGGAGCCATCTCCTTTAAAACCCAACCAGATCTCCCCTGTTGATGTTGTTGTTGAAGCCGGTCCCACAAACTTCCCTCCCGGCCCCATACTGGGTGAGATCCAGGCAGGAGGTATTCCCGCTGCAATTGAGAAAGGAAAGATAGTTGTTAAAAACACGGTTACTGTGGTGAGGGCAGGTGAGGTTGTAAGACCTGAAGTTGCAAGGGCGTTAAACCTTCTGGAAATAAGACCAATCAAGATAGGGCTTGAAACAAAGGCACTGATGGAAAATGGAATTCTTTTCAGACCGGATGACCTTGCCATAGACGAGGCAAAAGTTTTTGAGGAGTTTGTGGAGGCTGCAAACAGAGCGCTGAATCTGGCTGTAAATGCCGCCTACGTTACCGGGGAAACGGCCGAAATTCTCATTCAGAAGGCATTTATGGATGCCAAGAATCTTGCACTGATCGCTGGAATATTCGAAAAGGATGTTATCGAAGACCTCATATCGAAAGCCTACACTGAAATGCTCTCAATTGCATCTCTGCTCAGTGAAGAAGCTCTGGACGAGGATCTGAAGACCAAAATTGGCTCAGTTACTCAGGTTAAGCAGATCACAACCGAAGAAGAGGAGGAGAGAGAGGAAGAGAAAAAGGATGAGGAAGAGGAGGAAAAAAGCGAAGAATCCGCTTTCGAAGGTCTTGGAGCTTTGTTTGGTTAATCTAACGGGGTGATGGAAATGGAATATGTGTATGCTGCATTGTTGCTGCACTCTGCCGGAAAGGAGATATCAGAGGAAAGTGTTAAGGCCGTGCTTGAGGCTGCGGGTGTTGAGGTAAACGATGCGAGAGTGAAGGCACTTGTCTCGGCACTTGAGGGTGTGAACATTGATGAGGCAATAAGCAAGGCCACATTTGCACCTGCTGTTTCAGCTCCAGCAGCTGCTCCTGCAGCTCAGGCAGAGGCAGTTCAGGAAGAAGAGAAAAAGGAAGAGGAGAAGGAAGAAGAGGAGCCAAAGGAAGAGGAAGTTCTCGGTGGACTCGGAGCTCTCTTCGGTTAAATTTTTTAATTTTTTATGAAAAAGAGCCTTGCAATTTTTCTTGAAAGCCTTGATCTTTTTTCAACTCCCAAACTGAGACTTGAACAGTATCCAACGCCATCATCTCTCGCGGCAGAGATTGCGGTGACAGCTTCCATTATTGACTCTGATCAAGATGTTTTTCTGGATCTCGGATGCGGAACAGGAATTCTCTCTGTGGCAATGGGTTTAATGGGTTTTCAGGTTGTGGGCGTGGATGTTGACAGAGATGCACTGAAGATCGCTGTTAAGAATTCCAGAAAAGCAGATGTTGATGTGGATTTTGTTCAGCAGGATGTGAGGTATCTGATGTTGAAAAAAAGAGCCGGAATAGTGATGAATCCACCTTTTGGAATTAAAAAAAGACACGCTGACAGAATTTTTCTGAAAAAAGCCTTTGAAACGGGCAATGTCATCTATTCCATTCATTCTGCAGGTTCAGAGGATTTTGTTAGGAAAATGGCAGAATTTAACGGGTTTCAGGTTACACACGTCTGGAAGTACAGAATGCCACTCAGAAAAACCTACCACTTTCATCAAAAACAATATAAATTGATACCCGTAGAGGTATTTAGAATGGAGATGGTGTTAAAATGATGGTATTTCCGGGCGATTTTCTGGGGTATGCTGAGGAGTACATCCCCGGTTATGGAGTATATGAAGAAGATGGTAAGCTGTTTGCAGCAACCGCTGGAAAGGCCGTTGTCGAAGAAAAAACCCTCAGAGTGATTCCGGTAAATTCAATTCCAGAAGTTGGAAAGAATGATGTGGTTGTGGGAAGAGTTGTCGATACAAGAGGAAGTTTTGCGATGGTTGAAATAGCAAGAAAAGAAGGAAACAGCAGGGCACTGAGACATTATGACAGGGGGTTTCTGCATGTTTCAAACATGAGCGAGGGCTATCTCAAAAATGTTGAAGATGGTGTGAGATACATGGATATAATCAGAGCAAGAGTTATCGACAGCAATCTCAGGCTTTCAATAAAGGAGAGAGAGATGGGTGTGATAAAAGCAATATGTGAGAAATGCAGCACCCCACTCCTGAGGGAGAAGGATAAGCTTAAATGCCCGGAATGCGGGAATGTGGAAAAAAGAAAGATATCGGAATACTACGGCAAAGGGGAGTGGTAATGTGGAGATAAAGGTGCTGGAAATTTCAGAGGATTATATGAAGCTCATGATAAAAGGAGAAGACCATACTTACCTTAACCTGCTTCAGCATGAGCTTGTAGGTGATGAGAACGTATTGCTTGCAAAGTACAATGTTCTCCATCCATTGAAGGATGAGGCTGAGCTGATTGTCAGAACTTCCGGCAAGAGTCCAGCTGATGCAATTAAAGAGGCAAATGAGAGGATAATTTCAAAGATAAACGAGGTGATTTCTCAGCTCTGAGGCATTATTTTTATCCCGTAAATCTCTTCAAAAAACAGCTTTGTTCTGTCCATAATCCTAAAGCTGAATCCCAGTTTTTCCATATCCCTGCAAACAGAATGCAGATTCAGAGAACTCGCGATAATAATAATTCGACCATTCTGATCAAGATTTGCCCTGATTTCCCTCAGAAATCTTGCTGTTATCTCAGCACCACCCCTTCCACCGTTAATTGCTTTCTCTATCCATTCTCCTCTCCTTTCATGCTCGGTCAGGTCAAGGTAAGGTGGATTGAAAAGAATCAGAGAGAATTTTCCTTTAATTCCTCTTGCAAGATCAGTTCGGATACACTCTATTCCAAGCTTTTTCATGCACTTAACAGCATATGGATTTATGTCGGTGGCCAAGAGAGACCTGCATTTTTCCTTTAAAAAATAAGACACAAACCCGCTCCCACCACCTATCTCAAGAACTGTATCTGATATTCTGATTTCTCTGAGAGCACATTTTAAAAGCAGTTCCGAATCTTCTTGAGGTTCATAAACGTTCTGACAGTTCTGCATAAACTTCTGGAGGAATGTTTTCCGGTCTTTCATTTTCAAGTTTTTCCGGAATATCCAGTTCAAGTATTTTTGCAATTTTTCCAAACTTTTTTCTTCTCATGCTGAATGCGACTCTCACAAGTCTTTCAAAATTCTCAAAGTTTCTGACCTCAATTCGAGGCACCGGTATTATTCTGACAACCGCAGAGTCAACCTTTGGTCTCGGGAAGAATGCCTGAGGCTTTACGTACTCCATTATTTCTGCCCTGCAGAACGCCCTTGCCATAACGCTGAGCCGTCCGTATTTTTTCGTTCCGGGTTCAGCAACAAGCCTTTCGGCAAACTCCCTCTGATACATGACCACAGCAACCTCATATTTGCTGTTCATCAACCTCAAAGTAATCTCTGTAGATATCATGTAGGGGATGTTTGACACGAACTTTGTAAATTCCGGCCACTCAGCCTTAACAGCATCTCTGCTGATCAAAATGAGTCTACCATTTTTCAGTTCCTCTTTAAATCGTTCTTCCAGAAATTTTATGAATCTCCCGTCTTTTTCGATTCCATAGACAGTTCCAGCATTTTCAAGCAAAAACTCTGTTAGATTTCCAGTTCCGCATCCAATTTCAAGAACATCATCATTCCTGCCTATGTTCCCGTACCTGACAATTCTCTTCAGAAGGCTTCTGTCCTTCAGTATGTGCTGTCCTTCTTTTCTGTAAAACTTCATGCGGTAAACAGTCTGTATTTTATGGAAGGATTTTTCAGCTCTTCGATTATCCTTGCAACAATCGCCTTCTCCGGATGTGCAAGTCCCTTCACTCTTTCAGATATGTCAGCAAAACTCCTGAAATTACCCTTTTTTCTCTCCTCTATGATTGCCCACATCAGTTTTTTCCCAATCCCTGGAAGAAGTTCCAGCTGATGGAGCCTGGTTGTTATTGGGCCTGCACCGTTATAGAATTCCACAAATCTCTCTTCCTGCTCTTTCACAATATTTTCAAGAACAAATGGAAGTTCGGATTTTGCTGTTGGAGTTAGATCATCATATCTCAGTCTCTTCTTTATCCTGTTTACCACGTCCCTCTCTCCCTTTCCGATGTAGACCTTCTCCATAATGAGGGGATTGCTTCCCTTCTTTACACTAACCTCAAGCAGAGTGAAGTACTGCTCTCCAACAACCTGGGCCAAGGGCTCTCTTCTGTGAATTGGGGTTCTATCATCGGGATGACCGTAAGGCATAAAGTCCAGTACATACGCATAATCCTCAAGCCTTCTCTTCTCTGTCATAACCACCATCCAATTTAAAATAGAAGTATTTAATTTTTTCTGTCAATTTTTATACTTTTTCACAATATCCAGGATCTGCTCTATCTCTTCCTGGCCCAGGGTGATCCTCTCCTTCGCGAATATCACCCTGACCTCATCGGGAATCTCAGGAAGAATTTCGGCAATCTTTATCGCCATCTCTTCACTTACCAAGGGAAGCCTGCTCACCTCTTCCACAATTTTTCTTGCCTTTTCGGGAGCTATCTTGACAACAGCATTAAGATAGTTCATGGTTTTTCGGGTTTCAAAGGATAGTTCACCTTTCTCCTTTCTTTTCGCTACAATATCCTCCATAATATCCTTGGCCTCTGCAGCAGTGATATATTCAAAATCCAGAACCTCTTTGAACGTCATTTCATGCCCCCATCGGCTTCAGATGCTCGGGTCTTGCAAAAACCACCTTCTTCTTCCCACCATCTGTGATCTCAACCAGATACGCTTTTCCCCTTATACCAACAACCTTTCCCGTTCTTCCCTGAAATCTCGGGTGAGGCATTCCCTTCTGCGATGCTGGCTCTATGTCAATGTGGACTGTCTGGCCTATTTCAAAGGTCTGCATCACCTTTCTGATCTTCAAGCCTCTTTCTCTTACCCTTTTTCTGAGCTTTCTACCTGATCTGAATCTGAAACCGTGCGATTTCCATCCCATGACCATTACCTCCGCTGAATCCTAAATACAGGGGGATTGTATTTAAGATTTCCGTCCTCAAGTCCACCCTCCACCGCGATAACATCAAGCCTTTCAACATGGCACTCACATCCAGTAAGCTCAGACAGGCTTGGTTTTGTCCTTCCACAATCACCGCTTACAAGCTCTTTTATGTAAAGTCCACTCTCTGCATGAATCTCCATGACAGCCATTCTGTTTTTCAGGAGAACGAGCTTTGCAGAGTATACCTTTCTTTTCCTTATTCTGTCTGATCGTCTGTGTTCGACTCTTCTTGGTGTTCTCTGATGTATTACGGCATTTTCAAGAGTTTTTATTGCTTCAGCAATGCTGCTTTCATCGATATCACAGTTGAATTTCACAACAGCCCTGTAAATCTTCGAATAATTTGCATTTTTTAGTCTTGCAACATCTCTGGCATCAGCGTAATGGATCAGCCTTACCTCGACTTTTCCCGCGGTATTTCTGTTTATCAGACTTTCAAGTTCTTCGAGACTGATCTTTCTTCTTTTTGGTTTTGAAATTTCAAGGATAAATGGCCTTCCGTTTCCGAGCATTCTTGCGTCAACGTCCTCCCTTCCTGCTCCATGGAGAAAACCGTTGTCTCCCTGAAAAAGCTCGACAGCTGGATTTATTATGAGTTCCTCCACACTCAGATACTTTTTTCCCTGAAAGCTGCACATCTCGCATCCCTTTCCATCACAGTTCTTACAGACCCACCTTGTCTGGGAGAGGTCCCTGACCCTCTTGATGTATCTTCCGTAAATGTACACCGATTTTACATCAATTTTGAAGCTCAGATCCTCGGGGAAAAAGATAATTCTGATGTCTCCATTAACCTCCCTTCTTTTCTGGGTTTTTGTAGAAATGCGGTCTATCAGCTCATTTCTGAGATTATCCCTGAAGCTGTCTTCAATTCCGTATCTATCTCTGATGAAGTTCATAATAGAGGCTATACTGCCATGAAGTCTGATCCCAACATCAAAGCTGTCAAACTCGTAATTTTCAAGCTCGGAGATTATTTTATCAGATATCTCATCAAGTTTATCGAATGCATTTCCGCAGAGGGTGCATTCTCCTTCCGTTCCAAAACCAAGCCTTTCAATGCATTTTCTGCACAGCACAATCATTTTGTTTCCACCCTGTCAAATAGATAATTGATAATTGTCACACACTGGTCCGCCTGGTACAAAGTGCTTCCCAGCGAAATAACCCTCTCAGCTTTCTCAAGAAGTAACCTTTCATCCTCCCTTTCCACACCAGTGTGGTCACCTATAACAAACACCGGTTCAGAAACATCTATCATGGAAATGTCCACACCATCTTCTCTGAGGTAGTAAATGTTTTTATCTCCCAAACTGTCAAGAAGTGATGAAAGATCCATTCTGGCTACGTACACTCCGGGAGATACCATGTTCCAATCCTTCTCAGCTTTTTTGCTCAGAGCCTTGTTTAGCATTCCAGCTATGTTCCTCTCATCGGGTGAGAGGTACCTCACCTCATCTCCCGAAATCTTTACGATCTTGCACGGTTCCGGAGGTCCTTTAAGCACGGCATAAACCATTACATTCTTTCTGATTCCATGGGAAATGAATAGGGACTGTGAGATAAATCTGCATACAATATCCATTCTCCCTGCCGAACCTGCAAGATCATTCAGATTGAAAGATGAGGTCACCGCCCTGTTCGCAATCAGAACAAAGATTCTTTCCATCAGAGTTTCTCTTCAATCTGTGTCTTTAACTTTTTTCTTGGCAGCTCGTCCTCACACACTGGGAT
This sequence comes from Geoglobus sp., assembly GCA_015522195.1. Taxonomy (GTDB): domain Archaea; phylum Halobacteriota; class Archaeoglobi; order Archaeoglobales; family Archaeoglobaceae; genus Geoglobus. Next base: position 15,175 of record WAMS01000089.1, read on the forward strand.
CACGGTAACATAGTCTTTGTAAAGTCCCCTCATCCATGTACCTATGTAGTGTATGTGGTCAAAGCATACGGGTTTTTTGCATATGGTGCATTCTCTCCAAGCCGTTCCCCTGTCCTCCTCTTTCAGGTTTTTTCCGCATGTTTTGCATCTGAGCATGATCTCACCTCCCTGAAAGAGCTCTGACAAGGTCACTTGCTGTAAAAATTCCCACTATCTCACCCTCTGCAACAACAACGAGCCTCCTTATCTTCATGTCTGCCATTATTTTCGATGCCTCCTCCACTGTATATTCCGGACTCACCGTTATGAGCGGTGAGGATGCATACATTCCGACGCTGTTGTCAAGCCCGTTATCCATTATCGCTCTGGAAAAGAAGTCCCTTTCTGTGAATATTCCGTAAGGCTTTCCGTTCTTTGTTACAATCACACTTCCGATTCTTTTCTCTCCCAGAATCCTCGCAACGTCAATAACCTTTTCTCCCTCATCAACCATCACCACTTCTTTCTCCATGTAGTCCCCAATTTTCATGTCCGATATTTTATGAAGAAATCCCTTTATAGTTTTCCGATTAGATAGGAACTGTGAAGATCATTCCGGTTGCATCTGATTCAATGGGTGTGAGAAGCATGGCAACATTCATTGAAACAGAAAGCACCAGAATCTTCATAGACCCCGGAGTTGCTCTCGGACCGAGAAGATACGGACTGCCTCCCCATCCTGCCGAACTCAGAAAAATGGAGGAAATATGGCTATCAATTGAAGATCTGGCAGAAAAGACTGATATTTTTGTCATCACCCACTATCACTACGACCACCACAGTCCAGAAAGAGCTGAGATGCTTGAAGGGAAGACCGTTTTCATAAAAGATCCTGTAAACAGAATTAACCACAGTCAGAAGAGAAGAGCAAAAACATTTCTGTCTCTGTTAAAAGACAGATCTGAAATCGCAATTGCCGATGGTCAGAGAATTGAGATGGGGAACACCCTTCTTGAGTTCTCACCCCCGGTTCCTCACGGGACAGACTCGAAACTTGGATACGTTGTGATGGTTTATGTTGAGGAAAAGGAATCTTTTATCTTTACCAGTGATGTGGAGGGAGCTTCTCTTGATGAGCAGATCAGATGGATCTCTGAAAGAGATGCCGAGACCATTTTTGTAGATGGTCCAATGACCTACATGCTCGGATACAGATACTCGGTTAAAAGCCTTGAGAAAAGCATCGAGAATTTGGTTGGTATAATGGGCAACAGACTAAGAAACCTGGTGCTGGACCATCACCTTACGAGAGACATTAACTGGAGAGAGAAAATAGCAGGAATTTTTAAGGCTGGAGAGGATCTCGGAGTGAATGTTCTGTCAGCAGCAGAATTTGCAGGAGAGAAAGAGCTACTGCTTGAGGCAATGAGGAAAGAGCTCTATGAAAAATCAGGCCTGGAAAGGTGAAATATTTATATGCAGACCC